>LFSI01000002.1:0-1202 GCA_001512545.1 Clostridia bacterium DTU065
AACTAGAAGAAACTCTCCAATATTATCGGCCGGGATTTCTCCAAAAAAACTTGCCGTTTACACCAGACAACACTATAGAACATTAGTTCTATCGACTCCCACTTTCGGCACCATTAAAAGATATTGATAAACCTCACTTAGCGAAATTCGCGCAAGTGAGGTTTTTTTAGCTGTAAGAGTATAGCCAATTTATAGCCACACTGGAGAACTCTGACGTACGTCTAAGGACGCAAGACTAAAAAAGGTGACCCTGATCACGTCGACCGGGGTATGCATACCATGTACAAGTGAATGTATTTTTACACGTCGTTAGACCTTTTGATTCGTAGTCAAACGCTCTGTCATGAAAAATCAGAATTTTAAGCTCGTTTAGTGAGTAGATGGTGGTTCATATACGACCCCTAA
This sequence comes from Clostridia bacterium DTU065, assembly GCA_001512545.1. GTDB lineage: Bacteria > Bacillota > DTU065 > DTU065 > DTU065 > DTU065. The sequence goes on from LFSI01000002.1 coordinate 406, forward strand.
CTTCGTTATAAATGAGTGTTTGGGCTTAGATACCACGCCTATTAACTAGTCTGACCCGCCAAGAATCGTTCAACTTCAGCAGCAGAAGGCAGGGAAGGAATCGCTCCCGGACGCGTTACAGCAATGGCGCCAACAGCGTTGGCAAATCTGCAAGCCTCCACTAGAGATTTCCCTTTAGATATTGCCACAGCAAATGCTCCGTTGAAAGCATCGCCTGCTGCCACCGTATCTACTGGCTGTACTGAGAATCCTGATACGTGGGTAGCGCCTGCATTAGAAGCCACCAGCGCACCTTTCTCTGCCAAGGTAAGCACCACTGTTTTCACGCCTTTTTCAAGGAGTGCTTCTGCAGCTTCTTTCGCCCGGTCGATACTTGTAACCTTAACCCCAGTAAGTATCTCAGCTTCGGTCTCATTGGGTGTGAGATAGGTCACTCCTCTGAGGAGTTCATCGTTTAGAGCCCGAGCAGGTGCAGGATTAAGAATAACCGGAACTTGATAACGACCAGCTAGCTCCACAGCATGCTCGATAACAGACATGTCCATCTCAAGCTGCATGATCAGAATGTCGCTATCTTTAATAAGGCTTTCTATCTGAGCAAGGTCTTGAACGCTGTACCGCAGGTTAGCCCCAGGAACCACTACGATGCGATTGTTGCCTGCGTGATCAAGGGTAATGAAGCCCACACCTGTTGCTGCTTGACTGTCGCGTAAAATGTAAGCAGTGTTTATACCTTCAGAAGCGAGAACAGACAAGAACTCATCACCAAAGTCATCAGAACCCACTTTGCCTGCCAT
>LFSI01000002.1:1282-4440 GCA_001512545.1 Clostridia bacterium DTU065
TGGAACCCGTGGAGTCCTAACCACAAGATCCATCATGAAACTTCCCACCACCAGGATTTTCGCTTTCTGCTCTGCCATACTCATCGATCTCCTTTGTTCTGCAGATCGGACAACTTTGCACCTAAACTGCCCCCTGGATGATAGCGATGAAAGTCTTCCTCGCTAAACTCCTTTAATATGGATAAAGCAACAGCTAGTGCATCGCCGATCACCATCGTCAAAGTGGTGCTAGTTGTCGGGGCCAGATTCAGATGATCGGCCTCTTTTTCATAGTTGTAAGCCAGGGAAACGTCGCTTAGTTTTGCAAGAGTGGACTCATGGTTAGAAGTAATCGCAATCCGTTTGCACCCAATCTGATCCAATACCGGTACTACATCCAACACTTCTCTCGTCTCACCGCTGTTAGATATCATAACAACCACGTCTCGTTCCTCAATCATACCTGAATCGCCATGAACAGCTTCACATGCATGCACAAAGAAAGCCGGAGTCCCTGTGCTAGACAGAGAAGCGGCAATCTTCTTGCCCACAATTCCGGATTTGCCGACGCCAGTTACTACAACCTTACCTTGGCACTTCTGAATAATCTCTATAGCTTCGGCAAAACTCTCATCGATTTGATCCACCAGCTTGCTGAGTGCTTCAGCTTCAGTTTGGACTACCTGCTTGACCAACTCCACTACACGCATGCTATTCCACCTTCCTCACCATTATCCGACTGCTACTTGCCATAAAAGTGCTCGCTGACCTTAAACCTAAAAATCCCGAACGTCTTATTAAGCCAGTACTCTTAACAGAACAATACCGTCTTTGACATGCAATATCAAGGTTTCATTTTCCACGTTCGCTTTAAGAATACGCCTTCAAGCAGGCAGTTCCTTTGCTAACGTAGTTAGTGTTGTGTTGGTATGACTCTTACTCCGGTCACAAGTCTCTCTTAAAAACGCATCAATGACCGTAGTTTTCATGTACATGGCTGTGCGTATCGTTCTCGTGTCCAAACAACGAACAGGATAGAACGAATGAAATGTTAAAAGCGCTGCCCAAACTGGACAGCGCTCTGTTGTATTGTAGAAACCGGGAAGACTCCGTCGACGTAAACGCAGTAACTGTGTGGTCTGTTAATCTCAATCACCTTACGTCTGTAGGAGTTTTAGTATTCTGCTTTTTTCAAATACAGTCTGTAAGCCAGTATTAAAACCAGGATGTTGTACAGAGCCCCGATAAGGAGATACAGCGGAAAACTTAAGTTTGCCGTTCCTTCAAAAGGCATAAACTCCACATACATACCTCTGAGCGCCCAGAAGTTCGGGAACACACCCAAAAGATACTGAAGGCGTCCCTGGAAAGACTGAAGAACCATCAAAGCCGGAACCAAGGCCAAGATACCGGTGCCCTTAATCATGGCAAAGCCCTCCACCTTGTTCTTGGCAACAGCCGCTTGCAGTAGACCTAATGCTGGAGTAAAAAGCCCGTTGACTAACGCAAAAGCAATCATGTGCGACAATTCTATCCTGTCGAAAAGGGAGTACCCCATAATCACGTATTTGTCCCCAGCAATGAGCTTAGTGCCCACCAGAATTACAATAATGCCAATAACCGACATGAAATAAATGTAGGTCATTTTGAACTTCAGATACCCTGAAACTCCACCTGGTGTCACTGCGATGCTTTTTAACGTGTTCTCGTCTTTGTGCTCCAAAAGCAAGAACGTAGCCATGGCGCCAATAAAAAACGAACTGAATGCCAAAATGATAATCAGAAAGAGCATCGTGGCGGCTTTGAGCATAACCTCCTGCATCAAATCCAACGATCCAAAGATTTTAGGAAACACATATCCTGACAAAACTAAGATAATGAGCGGGAACAAGCACATATAGAAGTTCAGAGGGTCGCGAAAAATGGTTTTTGCTTCGTACTTTAAAAGTCCGAGGAGTTTTTTCATGTCAGACTACCCCCTTACGGCATTGCTCTTGAACTGGGGATACACAACGAATCTGAAAAGCCCTACGGTAAGTAGTACCAGATATACGCTACCAAAAACAGTCATAGTTAGATTGAACTCGCCTTTCACTGCTGAAGTCAAAAGGTGGTTGGCACTGTGCGAAGGCGACAGCATCAACAGCCATTCGTACTTAGCGTCGATCACTCCCAAGCTAAAAAGCACAGAAGGTATGGTAAAAACGAACATGTAAGCCATAAGGAAACCGAGCATGGTGGTAAAGTCTTTGCTTGCAAGAGACATTACAAAACCGATGGCGGCATGAGCGGCACCTGCGATGAGCACAACTGCAAGCAAAGCTGCGTAATTGAAGGTTATTCTATGAATCACAAAAAGTGCCACAGATACTATAAGTGCCGACTCTAGTGCCAGCACCAGAGATGCTATGGTTTTAGCTACAAGAACTGCCCATGGAGACACTGGCAATACCATCATAGTCTTAATTGTTCCGTCCTGCTTTTCCAGGTGATGAGAAGCTCCAAGGAGCAAAATAGACATGGCTGCTACGTCCACAAATATCACAAGGGGAGTTAACTGACGTGCTTCAGCTCCAGAGACAAACAAAAACAATATGACCCAAAGCACGGTGGTTGCAAGGCTTACAGGAAGGATCTTGTACCGTATGAGCCTCTTCACTTCGCCTGCAGTTAGCTTGATCAGGCTGTTCACTTCAGATCAACTCCTGTCACGACAATGAAGATCTCTTCCATGGATGTCTCGCCACTGTGTATGGTTTCGATGGTCTTGGTCTTTAAGAGTTTGGCAAAGTCTTCGTCGTCGCCAATTCCGTCGAGAGGGAAAGTTGCGCTGGCTAATTCGCCGTTTTCCCTGTACTCTACCTTAACTTCCCGTTTGCCGTACTTCAGCTTAAGATCTCTAGGAGTTGATACTTCCACAAGCTTACCATTTACACAGAATCCAATCCGGTCGCAGAGCTGCTCTACATCGTTCATCAAGTGTGTAGTGAGAAACACCGTTCCTCCGCTGTCACGGTATTCTGCGATTATTTCCTTGACAATCATAGCGTTTTTAGGATCGAGACCGTTTGTCACCTCGTCCAAGAATAGCACTCTCGGTTTGTTCAGCATAGCGCGAACGAAGTTCAAACGCACCTTCATTCCTTTAGAATACTCCCCTACCTTCATGTCGCGGTATT
>LFSI01000094.1 GCA_001512545.1 Clostridia bacterium DTU065
TCAACAAAAAAAGGCTGCCGCACAATCAGCTTAATCGGCTAATTGTGCAACAGCCCCTTTTACTCTGCAGTTACAACGACTTTGATCTCTGTGCTGATCTCCGGATAGAGCTTGATCTTGGCTTCGAAGGTACCAAGCTCTTTGACGGCATCCATCTGGATCTTCTTCTTATCGATGTCTAGGTTAAACTGCTTGTTTAGGGCGTCTGCAACATCGCCGGCGGTGATAGAACCGAAGATTCTGCCTTTTTCTCCGGCCTTAGCCTTTACCGTTACCGACTGCCCTTTAAGTTTATTGGCAAGAGCCTGAGCTTCGGCTCTTTTTTGTTCTTCTCTTTTCTCTTCAGCTTTTTTCTGCTGTTTGATCTGTGTCTTGACGCCTTCTGTGGCAACTACCGCAAGACCTTTGGGAATCAGAAAGTTTCGAGCGTATCCTTCATTAACCTTTACTATATCTCCTTTTTTCCCAAGACTTTTCACGTCTTGAGTCAAAACAACTTCCATAAGTAATCCTCCTAGTTCTGATCTCGTTTATTTTTCTCCAGCTGTCTCATGCGCTCTTCTTGGCTGAGCCTGATCCTGCCCCTAAAGTGCAGCCAGGGATCGAGGGTACCCAGAAGGGCCATAAACCACGGAGCAAAAAGCCATACCGGAAGAACTAAAAGCACAATGCCCCAGATCGGCAGGCGTATGGTCCTGAGAAACGAGAGGACTATGCAGAGTCCCTGAATGGTCATGAGCCAGTGTAAGAAGTTGGCAAGGTTGGCCACAACAAACAAGATAGGCTGTGGCAGGAAAGCGAAGATCTGCCATGTGAGAACCCAGACCACGATAAATGCCACAGAGAGCCACATGGGAAAGGCCCATCTTGTAAGGGGAGGCAGCGCTGGAACATCTGTCATTTTCAGACGCACAAGTGCCCAGCTTCCTGCAAGGAAGTTGACCAGCGCAAGGGCAACTGCACCAACTGCGATCATCGACGGGTAGAGTATCCTCACCGTCTCGATCAGCGCTTCCACTTGCTCAGTCTGTACGGGGATATCCCTCGTGCTAAGTTCTGTAAGGATCCTATCTGCAGTTTCGTTAAAAATCTCTTTTGGAGTCTGCCCCATAGTTAAGTACAGACCTATACCTACCAGCATCACAGTTAAAAGCGCAGAGATAATCCCCACCGCAAGGATCTTTTTGTAATCCAACTTCTCCCTCATGGCAGCGCCAATGCCGATACCCACTGTAGATAGGGCAACTATCAAAATCACCACGCCTGCATTCATGAGTAAGAAAACGAAAAAGACGCTGGATAAAGCTGCTATCACTGCTCCAAGAAGCACGCTGTGCCTGTAAGTTGCAATAAGCACAGGCAGGGGAATGAGCAGTGCTAGATATACTGAAGCCGGAAAGAACATAAACGAAAGCGCAACGATAAGTACCATTAATGAAAACAGGACTATATATTCAAGCCACTTTAGACTACTCTTCTCCTCGATCAATAATCTCACCCCGTCTGTCGTGCCAATAATCCAGCAAGTTTGTCATGTCTCCGTACCACTTCTCTATTTCGTGTCCTTCAACTATGCTTGCTTTGAGTTTGGTTTCCACTTTGCTTTCAAGCCTGGAAAACTTTATTCCCAACCTTTTGCCAAGTAGGTATGCTGCCATGATGAGACCTGCTAGTGAATCGAGTATCAGCTCTTCCCTGTTCTGCCACATCGCTTTGAAGAGGCCTGCTGTGTAGGATACGATCTCCGTACGTAACCACTCTATGGTCTTCACGTTTCTAGCAATATCAATCTCTCTGTTCATTTCCACACCTAAACCTCCTTGGAAAACTAACGTTCCCTGTTATTTCCCTAGTACTGTTGGTTTTCCTGCTGTAGTGTGAAAGATTGAACCGTTAGATCTAGGCCTGCAACGATTGCTCATTATTAATCATATCAGTTTATAGAAGAAATGTATAACAAAAAAGGAGGGTTTCCCCTCCTTTGGTTTAGTCTTCGGTAACGTATGGCAGAAGTGCCATGAAACGTGCTCTTTTGATGGCCAGAGTCATCTGTCTCTGGTGGTGAGCACAGTTGCCATTGATTCTTCTGGGCAAGATCTTGCCTCTTTCAGAAAGATAGCGGCGCAGCCTTCCCACATCTTTGTAATCAACGGTCTGCATTTTATCTACACAGAAAGAACAAACCTTCTTGCGACGGCGCTTTCTCTTGTCTCTCTTGTTGTCCACGGTGTCAAACCCTCCTTTTAAAAGGGAACTTCGTCTAATCCTTCGTCGCCGGAAGATTCTAAGCTATCGTCGTAATCACCAAAGGAACTGTCATTTTTAGAACCGGAGTATCCTCCTTTTGGTTCCAAGAACTTAACAGTATCGGCATTGACGTCGGTAACCCAACGACGAGTGCCATCTTTGGCTTCATAACTTCTAACGCTTATCCGACCTTCTACGGCTACTAACCGCCCTTTGACTAAGTTATGAGCGACTATTTCTCCGAGTTTACCCCACGCAACAACTGGAATAAAATCTGCTTCCCGTTCGCCTTGTTGATTGGTAAAATCTCTATCTACCGCAAGGGTAAACCTAGCTTGAGCATTACCAGTCGTGGTGTATCTCAATTCTGGGTCACGGGTTAGTCTGCCAATAAGAATAACTCGATTCAGCATCCCTAGACCCCCTAATGATTAGTTTTCGTCATTGATCAACAGATATCTGACAATGTCCTCGTTGAGCTTCAATACACGGTTGAGCTCATCTAAAGACTCTGGGTTGAGCTTGAACTTGAGTACTACATAGTAGCCTTCTCTGATCTTGTTGATTTCGTACTGAAATCTTCTCTTGCCCCAGCGGTCTTCGTTTACAATCTCTCCGCCATTGCCGGTAACCAGCGAGTTGACTTTTTCAATGGCACTTACCAAAGTCTCCTCCTGATCAGCGACAGTGGGATTCAAGATGTACATCATTTCATAATTTCTCACTGTCATTCACCTCCCTTCGGTCTATGGCTCTGGACAAACCAGAGCAGGGACATCGGGCATATTATACCACTTTCAGGTAGAGTTTAACAAGTAGTGAAAAAAACGCGGAGTTCTTTTACTATTGGTAAAACTGGATACCTGAGTTGTAAAAGTGATTTCTACTCCCTAAGAGACGTGTAAGAAAATGAGTTTCACAAAAATCGTTCTCTGCCGCTTTGGACTAAGCTCGTTCCAAAAACTCCCAGCTTAGAAGAGAAATGGAATCTGGGTAGCCGTTTTTTGCAAGCGTATCCCGGATCTTTTTAAGCTGGCTTTTAGGAGCGAGAATGGCCTCAACGTCTTCAACTGCAAAGCGGAAATCTCTGAGCAGTCGCCACTCTCTTTCTCTATAGAAGCTGTGATCGTCGTTGACATCAAAGGTAGTGAACTTCAGGTAGTGGTAGTTCTCTCCGAAAAACGCTTTTGTAGAGCCGTAAAACAAGTAGCCTAAGGACTCCACTGCAGATGCGCTTTCGGCAAAGTTTTCGCTTGGCTCCAGCGTGTAGAAAGGCTCATCTGCTTCCCCAATGAGGTCGTCTGCTTCTCCGATAGGATCGCTAGCTACGCCTAAAATGATGTTGTCATCGGAGAGATAGAGCACTGGGTTGAACCCCGCCCTGTAAACCGCCTCGGCACTAAAGCCAATGGCTACTTTGCCGTAGTACGGGGCATGCGTCGTAAGGTCCTTGATGGGAATGTCGCAGACGCAGCAGAACTCGTCTGTGACCAAGTCCCTGAAGAGTTTTTCCCTGCAGGTTGCAAGCAGCGTTTTTGACTCAAGTATCTTGCAAAGAATGTCTGTAGCCTTTGACAGACGCTTCGGTCTTTTCCCCTGTGCCCTTAGATCTGCGGGCTTTTTAATTAGAGACCAATCAGTGTCTTCCGGGCTTCCGGTAAAATGCCAGTAGACTTTCGAAAAGTAGCGTTGTCTTGACATACCACTAACCTCTCAGTCACAACAAGATCGAAGCATTTTTGCTGAAACACAAGAAACCTGGAACGCTCACAGTTGGAAACGGTTTTTAAGTTGTGCTTCTCTATCAGTTTTTGAACCTGAACAGCACTACATCGCCGTCTTGAATCTCGTAGTCTTTACCCTCAACGCGAACTTCGCCTTTGTCTCTAGCGAGGGCAAATGAACCGATCTCTACAAGCTTCTCAAAGCTAACCACTTCGGCTTTGATAAAGCCTTCCTCCATATCCGAGTGGATTTTCCCTGCTGCCTGAGGAGCTTTAGTGCCTCTTTTCACGGTCCAAGCCCTGGTCTCGGGACCCTTCACTGTGTAGAAGGTAATCAGATCCAAGAGGGCATAACTCCTGGCAACCACTCTTTCCAGGCCGCTCTGGTAGGTTATGCCTAAAGCAGCAAAATACTCTGCCCGCTCTTCTTCATCCAGTTCCAAAAGGCCCATCTCCAGATCTGCCGAAACGGGGATAACCTCATTGCCGTTTCCCCTAGCATACTCCACAAACTCTTTATACATAGGGACAGATTCGGGGTTTTGGATCTGCTCCTCATCCATGTTGGCAATGTAGATGCAGGGTTTGGCTGTAAGCAGCTGTAGCTCCATGACCAGAGGAGTCCTAGGAGGCTTTCTCCCTGCTGCTAGAAGACCTGCGAGCTCTTCTAGTTCTGCCATCTCTTCTTTGTACTCGGGTTTACCGGTTTTCAAGTTCTTGCTGGTTTTTTCCTTACGCTTTTCAACGGTCTCTAGATCCTTTAGGGCAAGCTCTGTTTCGATGATCTCCACATCTGCGAGGGGGTTCAGCTTTCCATCCACGTGTACCACGTTGGGGCTTTCAAAAAAGCGCACCACGTGGCAGATGGCATCTACTTCCCTGATGTGCGCCAAGAACTGGTTCCCCAGGCCTTCGCCTTTGCTTGCTCCTTTAACCAGGCCTGCGATATCGATAAACTGAATGGTTGTTTGAGTGAGTTTTTCTGGCTGCAGGATCTCTCCCAGCTTGGCAAGCCTCCTGTCGGGCACCGGAACCACACCTACTTGAGGATTAATGGTGCAGAAGGGGTAGTTCGCAACCTCTGCACCTGCCTTTGTTAATGCGTTAAATAGAGTGGACTTGCCCACGTTGGGAAGTCCCACAATACCTATATCCAAAGAGAACCCCTCCCTTACTCCTCATTCTCCGGTATAGGACCGCGTTGAATGACCTCTTTCAGACCTTTTTCAAACTTTACCCTGGGAATTAGGACAACCCTATCGCAGGTTAGGCAGCGAATGCGAAAATCCATGCCAACACGCATAACTTCCCAAGTGTTGCCTCCACAGGGATGGGGTTTTCTCATTCTCACAACATCACCTACGTAAAACTTGCCAGGACTCATCGCTTCTTCTTCCCCTTAGCCTTGTTTTCTTTGGCCTTTTGCTTTGCTGCCTGTCTCATCTCTCTTTCTTTTTCTTCTTTCAGCCTTTTTGCCCGTTCTTTTTGTTTCTGGGGCAGAAGAAAGAGAAAGCGTCCAAAGAAGAGGTTGAGAAGACCAAAGCCAAGCAGAATCAAAACGACTTTCTGGTCTAAGCCCTTAGGAACAATGGTGTAGTAGAGAAAAATCGATGCCACAATTAGAAATATGCCAAAAATGATCTGTAGTCTGATTAACCACTTTGGAACATTAGGTTGCTGATCCATGATTCAACGCCTCTCTCTAAGTCTTTCTCTAATAGCTTTTCTTCTTATTCTATCTATTTTCCCCTGCAGTGCTCAATCCTTTTCGGGGGCTTTTCCTCATGACTAAAAAGCTCCTGATAAACAGGAGCTTTTCCATCAGTCGAGGATTACAAGTTGGAATACTGTTGGATCCTGCCAGCCCATGTCGCTCATGCTCCAGCACAGCTGCTGTTCAGTGTCCTGAGCGCCTGGGGAATCCACATCATCGATAGCCACGTCGAAGCCGATCTCCATACCGGCATCGAGGAAGATGCCCAATTCCCAAACAGGAATAGCTACTTCCATGATGTATCCTGTAGGCGTCTTTGCTGCTTCAAAAAGAATGTCCTCCAAAACCGTCGAGTTGTTCCAGATATGGTAGTCCGGTGCTCCAGCGTTGGTGCCCGGAGTAAAGCCAAACTGGAAGTCGGTTAATGTGTAGTAGTTGAGAAGGGCATTTTTCTCGTAATCCAACCTTACGTAAAGCTCAATACAATCGCCCTGGAAGAGATATGTGCCTTCCTTTTCTTGAATGACAACGTCATCTTCGATCTCGCAGGCGACGTAGAGGTACTCTTCATCCCACATCACATAAATCTTACCAGACAGGTCTGCCGGACCCTTCCAAGATCTGTTGGCAATGACGATGTATGCGTTGCTGTTGAGGGTTATTGCAGGAACCCCTTCCCACTCGTTAAGTTTCCCGTCCACAACCACCCTTTTTGCCCTGGGAGCCAAGTAAATGTCCTGTGCCGCAGACGAAACGGCGAAAAGCACTACTGAGAGAAATAAAATCCCGATTTTTTGCTTCCAAGTCAAAGCCATAACCCCCTTATTCATTGTATTAGTATATTTGGTCATCTACGGGTTTTATCCTTCTTATTCCAACCATCATCGCTAAACTACGCAGCCCTAACGAGCCTTTTGAAGCAAAAACTGACCGCTCCGCGCGTAGCGGTCAGTCGTCTTGTAGAGATTCAACGAAAAAGTAAGCTTCTATTTCAGGAAAAAAACCTTCTAAACTGGTAGATTAAACTCTTTCTCAGTTCTTCTTCTCTTACAGGTATCACCATTGTCCTGGTGCGCAGTTGCTCTAGAAAAACTTCTTTATCTACGCCCAAGAGACAGTCTGCGAAGACTTCAGGCTGGGCACCAAGTAGAATTGATCCGTGCTGCAGAACGCTTCTGGCCTTTCTTCTTTGGGCACTTCCTACCACCTTTTTCCCCTGCAGGATGATTTCGTGCCGGGCAGGAGCTAAAAAGCATGCCTCTGAGACGTTTTCTTCTTGCCTTGCCCACTTTACCGGCAGTCCTATCTGTAGAAATGCCCTGTAGATTGGCTCGGAAATGAAGCGATAGGCTTCCGTTACCGAGCTAGGAAGACCGGGATAGTCTTCAGGGAGCGAGACCGAGTAGGTAATCTCTTTGAAGTGAAAAACCGCTCTCCCCCCCGTAGGTCTTCTCACCCAATCGATGCCGTGTTTCTCCAGGGCAGAGAAGTCCAGCACCTTTTCTGGCTTTTGGAAGTAGCCCAGGCTGATGGTAGGCCTGCTCCAGCTGTAAAGCCTTACGTAGGCAGATCCGGTCTCTGCGGCCTTTTCCACAAGTTCCAGGTCTATCTCCATATTAGTTTTCCCGGGAAGCGGTGGATCGACGAAAAGCTTCAATGCAAATCACCTCGATTGTGCTCTCTTATTTACTTCGCTGCCTTCCCGAAGCAACTCCTTTTTTCAAAAGTAGTTCCCAGCAAAAAACCGCCCGAAAAAGGCGGTTTCTTGCTGTACCACTAGTATGGAGTTTTATTTTACGCTCTCGGCAAAGTTCTTTCCGAACTCTTTTGCAGCGTTTAAAGCCTCTTCATCGGGCTGCCACATTGCCCTAAAGCCTTCGTTTACCACTTCAAATCCAGCGCCCTCCAAGAGACCGGTTATCAGTTTAACGCCTTCTCCGCTCCAACCGTAACTGCCAAAGGCTGCACCTTTCTTGTTTTTGAACTTCAGCCCTTTAACCAGCTCCATAATGGAAGCGATGGAAGAGAGAAGACCGTTGTTAACCGTTGACGAGCCAACCAAGACCGCTTTGGCTTTAAAGATCTGCGTAATGATGTCGTTCTTGTCTTCTTTACCTGCATGGTAGAGCTTGACCGTCACGTCAGGATCGCCTAGCTGGATCCCAGCTGCAATGGCTTCAGCGATAGCCTTTGTACCGTTCCACATGGTGTCGTAGACGATGGTGATTTGGTTCTCTTGGTAGTCGCTTGCCCACTCTTTGTACTTGTGGACGATCTGCAGAGGATCATGCCTCCAGATTACTCCGTGGCTTGTGGCGATCATATTTACCGGCAGATTCATAGCGAGAACTTCGTCGATTTTCTTTAAGACCTGTCTGCTAAACGGTGTGAGAATGTTGGCGTAGTACTTGATGGCCTCTTCATAGATCTCGCACTCACTGCTCCGATCGTTGTAGAGGGATTCGGTTGCATAGTGCTGACCGAAGGCGTCGTTGCTGAAGAGAATGTTTTCACCAGTCATGTAGGTGAACATGGAATCTGGCCAGTGGAGCATCGGCGCTTCCACAAAGACCAGTTTGCTCTCGCCCAGATCCAGAGTATCTCCTGTCTTTACCGGAACGAAGTTCCAGTCTTGGTGGTAGTGGCCTTTGAGGGATTTTACAGCGTTTTGTGTGCAGTAGATCGGTACATCGGGAATCTCCCTCATCAGCTCAGGGAGCGAGCCGCTGTGGTCGATCTCGCCGTGCTGAATGATTACGTAGTCTATCTCTTTAAGATCGATCTCCGACTTGAGGTTCTTAACAAACTCTTTGTCAAAAGGGACCCAGACCGTATCGATCAGGGCCACTTTTTCGTCGCGTATCAAATACGCGTTGTAAGAAGACCCTCTATGTGTAGACAGCTCTTCACCATGGAAAGAGCTCAGTTCCCAGTCTACTTTACCAACCCAAGTAACTTTTTCAGTAAGCTTTTTACTTGTCTTCACGTAAACATCCCCTTTTCTTCTTCTTTTAGCTTTCGGTTAACTTAACTCGCCTTCTTGTATTATGCCTGTTTCACCCCGAGCTTGGCATAATAAGCCATATTAGTTGAATTACCAGGTTTTGCATAAACGAAACAACAAAAACTTCTGTCTGGCATGGAAAGATGCTTTCGTGAAGGCTTGCACACCTGCTTTCAAAGGTCGGTGTTGCTATTTCAGGCCACTCTCTGCGAGGGCTTCTCTGAACTCCTCTGGGCTGAGAGGTCTTGGATAGTTGTACCAAGGGCCACCGGGAGATTCATTGTAGAACGGCCTGTTGCAGTCTTCGCAGCCCCAGGTTTCAAAGGCACGGCTTTCCACTTTGTCTAAGGGAGCGAAGACGAGTCTTCCTTCTTGAAAGACCATTTCTTCTATGGCTTCTGGGTACTTAGAGACTAAGTAATTGCCGATTTGAATCCTCCGGTAGGAGTCCAGAGGAATTTTGGGATGGTTTTCTAGCTCAGTACCGGGCACGGGAGTGAAGGCGAAAAGACCTACACTCACCCCAGACCTGTAAAGGTCGTGGAGGAGCGTGATCATCTCTTCTTCAGTCTCGCCTAGTCCGGCAATGAGATGCGTACCGATGCGGTTCGGGTACTTTGCGGCCATGGCTTTGATGCGGTCCAGCGCTTTTTCAAAGCTCCCGCCCTTAATGGCAGTGTACTGATCGGGTCGCACCACATCCAGCGGTATGGTCCAGTGATCCAGTCCCATCTCGAGAAACTCCTCGCCGAACTGGGATGAAAGGCAGACCGGAATGCCGGTTTTGATGATCTCTGGAAGTACTTCTCGAACCTCTTCCAGAGCTTCTTTGCTGTCGACGGTCTGGATGCAGATCCTTTTCATGTCTGTGCTCTTTAAGGACGAAATGATCTCCTCTTTAGCGAAATGAGGCCAGGTTACTCTTGCAAGCTGATTGGAGTTTCCGCAGAACTTGCAGTTTCTTCTGCACTGTCCGTCTGTAAGTAAGTAGGCTGTTTTTGGGGGGCAGATCTGCTTGAGCCTTTTCAGACCTAAAACCCCTGCTGTTCCAATTGATGCTCTCACGTTCTCACTCCTCTAAAAAGCGCAGCATTCATCGAAGATCTCTGCATCTTTAAGCAGGTCTTTAACGCGCTTTACGGGCTTCACTATGCCGTCAAAACCCAGATCTGCTGCTAGGTTATCGAGCTCTATACGGTAGGTGCCTCCCGGCCTCATGCAGCCTAGGATCAGCTCGCCTTGGTAGGCTTTGCGGAAATCGTCCAAAATCGCACCGAGCTCCCTCAAGCTAGGTAGCTCTTTGCCCGCAAGGGACGTTCCTCTTGTAGGCCTGAACACCAAGACTACAGCTTTTTCAGGCTGGAGCTCTGCCAAGGCCTGGAGGGTCTCGGAGTCTTTCTCTCCAAGACCCAAAAGCATGTGGGGGACAACCTTTAGCCCTGCATCCACCATGATCTTGTACTGATTTACATAGTCTTCAGGTCCGTACGGGAGGTTGATGACCTCTCGAATCACTTTGGGATCTTGAATGAAATCGAAAGAAACTACCGGGTCTATCTCTTTTAAGAGCTCTAGATCCTCGTCCTTTAGGAAGCCTGGATGCACGTTGAGTTTGGCCTTCTGGCAGAGGTTTCGCAGTAGGTCGCGGTTCTCGTAGAGGGGTAGCCTCCCCGCTCTGTCGAAACCGCCGGAGATGAGGTAGGATGCGTCTTCTTCGACCTTCAGCTCTTTGGCACTTACCATGTGCTGGAGATAATGGCCCTGGCAGTACTTGCAGTTGAGACCACAGTTTTTTCCTGTAAGGCTTACAGATATAGTTTTCGGTTCGTAGAACTTCATAGACTTCACCACTACTGTAAAGGCTGCCTCTTTGGGCAGCCTAATTTATTCTGCTATTTGCGATCTGGTAAGCACCGGGTGCCGTGCCGCTTTCACTTCATCGGCTCTCTTGATCGGCATGAGGTGCGGAGCGCTCTTGCTTCTTTCTGGATTCTTTAGAATCTCCTTAAGGGTTTCGGCAAACTCCTCCAAAGTCTCTGGACTTTCGGTTTCGGTAGGTTCGATCATTAAGGCTTCATGCACGATCAGCGGGAAGTAGACCGTTGGCGCGTGGTAGCCGTAATCGAGAAGAGACTTGGCGATCTCTAGTGCCGTTAGGTCCGTGTCCTTACTGGTTGCCACAAACTCGTGCATTGTGCCTTCGCTGTACGGCACGTCCAGAACGTCTTCGAGTAGCGCTTTCAGGTAGTTTGCGTTAAGCACTGCAAGCTCAGATGCCTTCCGCAAACCGCATTTACCCAGCACCGTCATGTAGACGAAGGCTCGGAGTACCACGCCGAAGTTCCCGTAGAAACTGGCAACTTTGCCGATGGACTTTGGTCTATCGAAATCCAGCTTAAATCCATCTTCTCCCTTGACCACAACTGGTCTTGGCAGATAAGGTTCGAGGTGCTTTTTGACCCCGACAGGTCCGGAACCCGGACCGCCACCGCCGTGAGGCGTGGAGAAGGTCTTGTGCAGATTGAAGTGCATCACATCTACTCCCATGTCGCCAGGACGTACGATGCCCATAAGGGCATTGAGATTGGCTCCGTCATAGTAGATCAGACCGCCTGCATCGTGCACAATCTTTTCTATTTCGCAGATGTTCTTTTCAAAAAGGCCCAGCGTATTGGGGTTGGTGATCATCAGAGCTGCGGTTTTGTCTGATACCTTCTGTCTCAACTCTTCAATATCGACCATCCCATCTTTGCTCTTGACTTCAATCACTTTGAAGCCACACATTGCTGCCGAAGCCGGGTTTGTGCCGTGGGCCGAGTCGGGCACGATAACCTCGTCCCGCTCACTGCCGCGGTCTCTGTGATAGGCTTGAATGATCATGAGACCTGTCAGCTCGCCATGAGCACCTGCTAAAGGCTGCAGAGATACTGCGTCCATACCGCTGATCTTGCTGAGGTATTCTTGCGTGATATGCATTACCTCAAGACTTCCCTGCAAAGCATCAACAGCTAATGGGTGCACCTCGCGGAACTCAGACATCTGGGAAGCTGCATCGTTAACTTTGGGGTTGTACTTCATGGTACAGGAACCCAGCGGATAGAAGTTGTTGTCCACTGAAAAGTTTTTGTGGGAGAGGGATGTGTAGTGCCTTACCACATCCAGCTCGCTGACCTCCGGAAGATCGAGAAGTTCCTGAGAGTGCTCATTCCCTAAATATGCAACCAAATCAACCTCTGGAGTTTGGGGTTTTGCGACGCGAAAGCCGCGTCTACCTGCCCGTCCTCTATCCCAAATCAGCTTACTCATAGATCTCCCTCCAAACTTCCACAAAGGCATCTATCTCTGCTTTTGTCCGCTTTTCCGTGCAGCACAAAAGATACATATCGGAAAGATCCTGATCTCCGGCAGAGCACATGGCAAACTTTGCAAGTTCGACCGGTGGCGTGAAGCCTGCACTAAGGAGCCTTGCTTTCAGCAGCTCGCTCCTGTCTTTGGGGATTCTGACAGGGAACTCCATCAGGAAAGGTGCGGGGCTGTAGACCTCCACTCCCACTTCTTTCAGTCGGTCTGCCAGGTAGTGGGTGTTGTTTATACAAGCATGGGCCACCTCTCGCAGTCCGTGAGGTCCTAAAAGGGCAATATAGATCGTTGCTGCTAGAGCATTTAACGCCTGATTGGTGCAAATATTGGAGCTGGCTTTTTCCCTTCTGATATGCTGCTCTCTAGCCTGAAGGGTAAGGACGTAAGCGGTGCGGCCATCCTCGTCGGTGGTTGCACCTACAATTCGTCCAGGCAGCTTCCGGGTGAGTTTTTTCGTTGCAGCCATAAAACCCAGATTGGGGCCGCCGGAGCTCAGCGGAATGCCCAAGCTCTGGCCTTCACCGCAAACAATGTCCGCTCCGTACTCAGATGGTTTGCGCAGGACGCTGTTTAAGATCGGATGAATGCTCACAACCCCTAGTGCTCCTGCTGTATCTTTGGTAGATCTAAAAGCTTCTGTATCCTCTAAAAATCCGAGGAAGTTGGGCTGCTGCATGATGAAGGCCGAGACCTCTCCGTCTGTAGATCTGGAGAAATCGGTCCTTCCGTCTTTGAGAGGTAACCAGATGATTTCGATGCCTATAGCATTGGCATAGGTGGAAAGGACCTCTCGGTACAGGGGATTTAGTCCCTCACTGACTGCAACCCTATACTTTCTCTTTTCACCTACTGCCATGATCATGGCTTCAGCAAGAGCTGTAGCTCCGTCGTAGACTGAAGCGTTGGCTACATCCATGCCGGTAATCTCGCAGATCATGCTCTGGTACTCGAAGATTGCCTGCAGCATACCCTGGCTTGCCTCTGCCTGGTAGGGCGTATAGGATGTGACAAACTCTGCCTTACCAGCAAGGGCCCAAACTGCACTGGGGATTTCGTGATCGTATACGCCAAGTCCGATGAATGTGGTTAGCTTGCGGTTTTTTTCTCCTATTGCGCGGAGAAGTTTTAAAGCTTCGCCTTCGCTCTTCCCTTCGGGAAAATCCCAGGCGTCCACATCCAGCCTGACCTCTTTGGGAATATACTGGAAAAGTTCCTCTATGCTTTCCAACCCGAGGCGTTCAAGCATCTTCTGTATGTCTTCGGCAGTGTGAGGGGTATACACCGGCTACTCCTCCTTCGCTATTTGCGCCTCATACTCCTCAGCTGTAAGTAAATCGTCAATAGCGCTCAAGTCCTCCACTTTGAGCTTGTAGATCCAACCGTCTTTGTAAGGATCTTCGTTGATGAGCTCCGGAACGTTTTCCAGCTCATCGTTGACTGCCACAACTACTCCGTCTACTGGAGCATAGATCTCCGAAACGCCTTTAACGGACTCAACAGTGGCAATGGCTGCTCCTGCTTCAAAGTCATCGCCTTCTTGAGGCAGCTCGACAAAAACAACGTCACCTAGCTCGCTTTGAGCGTAGTCTGTGATGCCAACTGTGATTGTATCTCCATCAACTTTGACCCATTCGTGAGTTCTTGTGTAGCGCAGATCGCTTGGAATCTTTGACATATCCATCTCTCCTTCTTACTTATTTTTTTACGCTGGCTTCCACAAAAGGCAGCTTGGTTTTTTCAAGTGGTTTGAGGCGACCTCTTACGTCCAAGTAAAACTCTTTGTCTCCGAGGCCTTTTTCAACAAGCCCCAGAGCGATTCCCACCTCTAGTGTAGGCGAATACGTTCCGCTGGTTACAAAACCCACTTCTTTATCGTCTGCAATGATTTTGTAGCCGTTTCTTGGAATAACCCTGCCTTCAGTCTTGAAGGCTAAAAGCTCTCTCTTTACGCCTTCTTCTTTGACCTTCAAAAGGGCATCTTTGCCGATGAAGTCATCTTTGTCGAACTTGATTGCCCACTTCAGCCCTGCCTCTAGCGGGTTGATCTCCCGAGACAGCTCGTGTCCGTACAGGCTGTAGCCCATCTCCAGGCGCAAGGTGTCTCTTGCTCCGAGCCCTATAGGCAAAAGACCGAAGGATTTTCCCTCTTCCAGTAGCAAATTCCACAGTGCTGGAATAGCCTGCAGAGGAAGGTAGATTTCAAAACCGTCTGTACCGGTGTATCCCGTCCGGGAAACCGTCGCCGGCACTTCCAAAAGCTCTGTCTCGATAAACCTCAGGTATTTGAGATTGCCGAGGCCGTCTGCAAGGAGCGGTGCCAGAATGTTTTCCGAAGCCGGCCCCTGCAGGGCAATAATGCCGTATGAGTCAGAAAGATCGTTGATCTCTACGTCAAAGAGGCCTTTTTGCTCCAGCAGCCAAGTGTAGTCTATTTCCTTGTTAGCTGCATTGACAACTAAGAGGTAGTCCTCTTTTCTTTTGTATACCATAAGATCATCGATGGTACCTCCTGAAAAGTCCAAGAGGAGACCGTAACGCACCAGACCATCGGGCATATCCGATACCTTCTGGGTCAACACATAGTCCAGGTACTCGCCGGCCTGCCGCCCCTTAACCTGGATTTGCCCCATGTGACAAAGATCAAATAGTCCCGCCCGCAAGCGAACGTTTTTGTGCTCTTCGATAATACCGGTTTTGTAGTGAAGAGGCATCTGGTAGCCTGCAAACTCCGTCATGTTGGCTCCTTCGCTTACGTGCCAGCTGTAAAGCGGTGTCTTTCTAAGCACTTAACCCCCTCCTTGTTTATGCCAAACGCTTCCGATCCTTAGCACTTGTTTTCTCAGTAACCCTCTGTTTTTAGTCTACGCAACACGCGGGACCCACATCTTTCCTCCTAAAAGATAGTTTCTACTGGTTGTGTTTTCTACCTTCCGATTTCTGGAAACAAGTGGAAAATTGCTTGGTAGGCTGTGCTGAAGGAAGACGTTTGCATCAACAACTCTCACCTAAGAGGAGGTTTTGCTGTGGTTGCACTTCTCAAACTCATTCTGGCTCCGTGGTGCAGGTGGAGAAAGCGCACTTGCATCATCATCGCTAGGAGATAGCCTGAGTCTTCTCAGGCTATTTTTATTCTAAAGCCCAAACCCAGTCCTTTAGAACCGAAGCTCAAAGACGGTTGGAATGTGAAATCTCCAGAACTAATGGCGCAGGAAAGTCCCACATCTATGCCTGCATCCTGAACTTTTGCATCAATCTTAAGCTTATCAATATCAAGCTGCAGAGCCACTGTACCTTTGGTATAGCGATCTACATCCACCTTCAAAAAACCTTTAACCCGCTCCTGATCAAAGCCGATTCTAGCAGCGGTTTTGGTTACACCGCCTTTACCAAAACCTAAGCTGAAGCTCAAGTCCGCAGGTCCAGGATCGTAGGTGCAGGAAAGGCTGCAGGTAGGCTCCTTGTAATAGGAAAAAGATGAGGAAAAGGTGAGATCACCAGTTTTCTTTCTGTAGGTGACCTGCCACTTGCCCCCTTGGGTCAGCTGTTCGTACTGCACCTTTGCGTCGAAGTAGGGCTGAAAGTCCACGATGATCTTTGGGCTCCACTTAGAGCCGTTTCGGCTTAGGGTCTTTTTTCCCTGAAGAGTTGCATGCCCGCTCTGCCAGACAAAAGAGAAGTCCGCCCCTAATTCCTGATCCTTCTGCCAAGCTGCGGTGACAAAATCCAGAGAATTGGTACCAAAGTCCCCAGTCTCTTTAATCCGGAAGGTAGTCTGCCACTTCTGACTCTTCTCATCAGCATCAACGCTGAAGCCCCGAAACCAGCTCTCCTTATCGCCCCGAACTGTAAACGAGACGCTGGGCTTAACCAGGTCCATTTGAGCTGAGAAGCTTGCAGATCCCACTTGAGAAAAGCACAGCAAAAACACCAAACAGAACACTATGGACATAAAAAACCTCCTTGTACTACTCCTCCCTAGGTGTTGCTCTAGGAAGAAAGTCAGTAAGGAGGATTTCTTTTCTTTATTTTACCTTATTTGAAGACTGGTGTACACCAGTGGCTGAACTCTTTCAGCTGACCGCGAACAACTTGGAAATAGATCTCCTGCATTTTCTTGGAAATAGGTCCTACCTCGCCATTGCCGATCGGTCTGTTGTCCACCGAGGTGATCGGAGCGATCTGGGCACCTGTACCGCAGAAGAAAGCTTCTTCGGCGATGTAGAGTTCTGTTCTGTCGATGCGGCGAATCTCTACAGGGATGTTCAAGACCTTCTCTGCCAGAACCATAACCGTGTCTCTGGTAATGCCCGGGAGGAGATCGTCGGTTTCAGGAGGCGTGACGAGCTTCCCACCTCTAACAATAAAGATGTTCTCCGCGCTGCCCTCAGATACGTGGCCATCGTCGGTAAGGACTATGGCTTCGTCGTAGCCGTCGTCTAGTGCCTCGGTCTTGATCAGCGCAGCATTGGCGTACGCTCCGCTGCACTTGCAGCGCATGGGAATGGCGTTATCGGATACGTGGCGCCAGGAGGAAACTTTGCACCTGAGGCCTTTGCTGAGATCCAAATAGTCGCCCATTTCCGTAGCAAAAAGCAGAAAATCGTCATCGAGCCCGGAAAGTTTAACGCCAACCTGGTGATTGCATTTGTAGACCATCGGTCTGATGTAGGCGTTCCCCTTCATTTCATTCTTTTCCAAAAGCACTCTTGTGATCTCCGTCATTTCCTCGACGGTGTGCCCAGGATCCATACGCATGATCCTGCACGAGTTAGCCAGTCTTTCATAGTGCTCTTTGGCACGGAAGATATAGAGCTGATTGTCCTTGTCGGACCAATATGCCCTGATGCCTTCAAACACTGCCGTTCCGTACAGAAAAGCATGGGTCATGATGCTGACGTTGGCATCTTCTAAAGGTATGAACTCACCTTGGAGATAAGCGTATTTTGGCACTGAAAAGGCCCCCTTGACTTGGTTTTTCGTTATCCTTCAGTAATCACATTCAGGATTTCTTCTCGAACCCTTACGGCTTTTACGATTTACCAATTATCATATTTCTAGATTTTGGTTTTGTCAAGGTCGGCTTTCTTCAAAAACTTGACAAGAGGTTGGGCTTCTTTCTCCCTAGAGGACCACTTGATCCACAGGCTTGTAGAAGTCCTGGCTGATCAGCTTCTTCTGGCTTCCAGAGATGGCGTAGGTTTCAACTCTAAGTCCGGTTTTTCCCGGTCTTGGTGTAGTTCCCTTTACAGTTTGGAAGGGGACCTCCTCCATGTTTTCTGTGGTTAGCCGGATCTGGCTAGGTAGCGGCGAACCGAACACCTTGCACAAAAGCCGATCTCCCATCACTTCAGCTGTGATCAAAATGTAGTTGGACTGGGAGTTGATAAACCTGAAGTCCAGATAATCAAAGGCAACTGCCGCGTCTCTCCCAGCAGGAACGTACGAGACAGGTCTGGAGTGGGGGTGTCTTTCCACAATCTCCAGTCCGCTGAGAAGTGCTGTGTTGTACAGAGTCGTGGAAACCTGACACACGCCTCCACCGATATCTTCGGTTATCTCTCCGCCTGCCAAGAGCACTTGGGCTTCCTTGTAGCCTAGTTCTGCGACTCTTGGACCCACCCAA
Organism: Clostridia bacterium DTU065; assembly: GCA_001512545.1. Lineage (GTDB taxonomy): Bacteria > Bacillota > DTU065 > DTU065 > DTU065 > DTU065. The sequence goes on from LFSI01000094.1 coordinate 17,673, forward strand.
GCGTTAAACGAGAACTCTTCACCTGGTTTTAGGATTGTTCCATCGAGGGCTGCAGCAGCAAGCCTGATGTTCTCAACTCTATTGGGATTGTCTAGGCTGAACTGTGTACTGAAGGACGCGACAATGCCTCTGATGCCAAAGGCAAGCAGATCTTCTCTTGTATAGTTGGGAGCAACTACCACTGTCGGTACCTCTATAACTGTTTCGCCGTAAGAATACTTATGTGGTAGATCTGTGAGAAGTTTGTTGTAGTCAACTTTTAATCCGTATTTCTCTTGAGATATGCTTACCTGGTCAAAGATGTTTACAACAAACTCCGCGTCCTTAGGAGGTATGGCGATTCTCTCGTCCAGTTCTGCAGTGAGCTTGTTGAACGCTTCCTCCTCGAAGCGGTAGGCGATGTTCACCTTCTTTGGACTCTTCTTTAGGTCTCTTTTGTAGTAGAGCCTTTCGAAAAAAGTTCCGTGGGGAAGAACATGCTCCAGTTCCATTTCGATCCTGGCCAGATCCAGCTCCGGTTTGAACTTGTCGATGTCCAGCCTGTAGGAACCTCCAGACCAGACCAGCTCGATATCTCTGTCCGGCATAGGTGCTTTTGCCTCTACCTTAACCAAAGCTTCTGGGATGGTCAGGCCGCCGACTTTTATGCTACCCACATAGATTCCGTCAGGAAGTACGTCTTCAGTTCTAACTTTGACAAACTGCCATGTGGCCGCATACGAAATCACGGCAACTACAATGAGCAGCAGTATTAAAGTTGTGAGACTTATGGTTTTAGAGTTAGCAGACATGTCGAACCTCTCCCAACACAGATCTTTAGTTAATCAAGCTCTGCAGCGGGGCAGGGATCCTGCCTCCTCTGTTAATAAAACCTGCACAGCTAACTGTAGAAACATCCAGAATCGGCGACTTGCCTAAAAGTCCGCCGAACTCCACAAAGTCACCAACTTGCTTTCCGGGAACGGGTATCACTCTAACGGCTGTAGTCTTCTTATTAATAACTCCTATACTCATTTCATCGGCGATTATTCCTGAAATTGTCGATGCGGCGGTGTCGCCGGGAAGAGCGATCATATCCAAGCCCACTGAGCATACCGACGTCATGGCTTCGAGTTTGGCAAGGGTCAGAACGCCTTCCTCTACCGCTCTGATCATACCGGCATCTTCGCTCACAGGGATGAATGCTCCTGAAAGACCTCCAACGTAACATGATGCCATGGCTCCGCCTTTTTTCACCGCATCGTTAAGGAGCGCAAGTGCCGCAGTTGTGCCCGGACCTCCGCATCTTTCGACGCCCATAGCTTCGATGATCTCGGCCACGCTGTCTCCCACTTCTGGGGTTGGCGCCAGCGAAAGGTCAACGATGCCGAAACTAACGCCGAGCCTTTTTGATGCTTCTCTGCCGATCAGCTCTCCTGCTCTGGTGATTTTGAAGGCAGTTCTCTTGATGACCTCTGCAAGACTTCCGAAATCTTTATTTGGGCTATCGCTGATGGCATCTCTCACAACTCCAGGTCCGCTGACACCGATGTTGATGACCGCTTCAGCTTCGCCGATGCCGTGCAGAGCTCCGGCCATAAAAGGGTTGTCCTCTGGGATATTGCAGAACACCACCAATTTGGCGCAGCCGATTCCGTCTTTATCGGCGGTGAGGCTCGCCGTTTCCTTGATGGCCTTGCCCATCAGATGGACTGCATCCATATTGATTCCAGCCCTGGTGCTTGCCACATTCACCGAAGAACATACTCTCTCTGTGGACTTTAACGCCTCAGGAATTGAGGTTAGAAGCTTTTTGTCCCCTTGGGTAAAGCCTTTTTCCACCAATGCGGAAAAGCCACCGATGAAGTTCACCCCGGTATCTCGTGCCGCTCTGTCTAAAGTTACGGCAATGGGGGTGAGATCCTCATCTTCTACCGAATCGGCCAGAAGAGCGATGGGAGTTACGGAGATCCGCTTATTGATGATGGGAATGCCAAACTCTGCTTCGAGATCTTCGGCGACTTTCACCAGGTTCTCGGCTTTGGTCATGATTTTGCTGTAGATGGCATCGCACATGTCGCGCATTTTGGTTCTCTGGCAGTCTCTCAGACTGATTCCCATAGTTACGGTTCTAATATCGAAGTTCTCCACTTCGACCATTTTTATGGTCTCAAAAATCTCTCTGGATGTAATACGCAACCTTGGCCACTCCTGTTCTCATAGGCTGTTTCTCTGCTTAGCTCGGGTCTATATACGGTGCATTTTAATAAAAGTGTCTTCTCTCTGTGCCATAATCATTAGATCGAGTTCTTTGCCCTTTTTTTCCAGTTCTTCTTTGAATTTGACGAATGGGACTTCCGCATTAGAGATGTCGATAACCATGTTCATCGAAAATAGCTCTCGGAAAATAGTCTGGTTGATGTCGATAATATTACCGCCGAGCTTAGCAATGACAGAGGTGATCTCGGCGATGATACCTACCCTGTCTTTACCTAGAACAGAAACGATAATCTTCGGATTATCCTGCTCTTCTTTAAGTGTCTCTTTCAAAACATCTTCCGTCAGCTTCCGCCATTTTTCCATGCAATCTCCTCCAAAGATCTTGGTTAATTATTAAAGTATATCACGAATGCCAAAGCTTACAAAGCGTCTAAGCTCCTGAAAAACCAACTCGGAAGTGCCAAGAGACCAGCTAGAAAATGTTAAAAGAGGAATTCAGGAGATATGGTAGAATAATCTATAATGAGATGCTGGAACGTTTGGGTAAAGGAGGGAAACACTTGAGTCACGATTTTGTACAATTGATCGGAGCGCTAACAACAGCTGCTGGGTTTTTGATTTCGTTATATACAGCATTGACAAGCAATATTAGCGTTGTTGCGATTATTGTTTTTATTGTGGGTATACTTCTCCTGGTCCTCTCCCGCTGGTTGGCGAAGAGAGATCTGGCTAGAAGAAGAAAAGCCAGCCGGTACTTGAGTAATCTCGACAAGAAGAAGGCTGAAGAAGCCCAGAAACAGCAACAAGAAAATAACGGACAACAAGAATAAAGCGACTGTTCTCAGTCGCTTTTTTTGCTTTCAAAAACCGAAATGCGGGTAGTTTATCAAGTAGGTTAGCGCTTTGCACCACCAACAGAACTAGTGTGATGCGAACTGTTCTTTCGTGAGGTGATTGCCATTGACAGCAGAGACTAGAGCGAAAAAAATCGAAAAGATCATCGGCGAGATGTACCCCGATGCCTCGATCCAGCTGGATCACTCCAATGCCTTTGAACTCTTGGTTGCCACCATTTTGTCGGCCCAGTGCACCGACAAGAGGGTAAACGAGGTTACCAAAAGGATCTTTCCCAAATACAATACCCCGGATAAGCTCGCTTCCCTTGGAGAAGCAAACTTGATTCCCCTGATCAAAGACTGCGGACTTTACAAAACCAAAAGCCGGAACATCATCAAGACTTCGGAGATCTTAGCTACTAAATACAACAATGAAGTGCCAAGTACGAGAGAGGACCTTGAAAGCCTCCCTGGAGTCGGCAGGAAGACCTGTAACGTAGTTTTGGCTAATGCTTTTGGCATTCCTGCATTTCCCGTGGACACCCATGTCTTCCGCGTTGCCCACCGTTTGGGGCTGAGCGACAGCAAGACTCCTGAAAAAGTTGAAGAGGACCTTTGCAATCTCTTTGAACCGGAAAACTGGATCAAGCTGCATCACCAAATGATCATCCACGGAAGAACGCTCTGCAAAGTCCAGAAACCGCTGTGCGACAAGTGCGATCTCAAAGACCTGTGCTTGTACAAGCAAACTGATTAGTACGCCGTGCAGCGTTGTAAATTCATGTACCAGATTCAGTTGAAAACGGATTTTGTCCAGAAGCTTTTAACACAGCTTTCAACTCACTATCTTCTCGTCTTTTTGCTTCTCTGCGTGTAGGTGACAAGCACAGATGTGCCCAGGTGAAACCATAACTGGGTCCGGCTTAACCGTACTGCAAGCGTCAAAGCGATACTGGCACCTTGGATGGAAAGGACAACCGTGGGGCGGATTGATCGGACTAGGCGGCTCCCCTTCAAGCTTGACGTCCTTAAGTTTGCGTTCTGTAGGATTCCAGCTTGGGATTGCAGACATTAAAGCCTGAGTGTAGGGATGAGCGGGACTATCAAAGATGGCAGTTGAAGGTGCCGACTCAACAATGTTACCTAAGTACATTACCAAGATGCGGTCGCTCATGTGGTAGACAAGATCGAGGTTATGAGAGATGAAGATAAAAGCCATCTGGTTTTCTCTCTGAATCTGCTTTAAGAGATTAATGATCTGACTTTGCACGGAAACATCCAACGCTGAGGTTGGTTCATCGCAGATTAAAAGCCTTGGTTTTACTGAGATTGAACGGGCAATTGCAATACGCTGCCTCTGACCTCCAGAAAACTCGTGAGGGTACCGTTTACCGTAGTCTGGATCAAGCCCGACTTTAGTAAGAAGTTCACGAACATAGTCGTCCATAGCCTGACTTGTGTTAAACAACCTATGGGTTTCAATAGGTTCCCGGATGATATCGCGGATAGTCATGCGCGGATCGAGAGAATCATAAGGGTTTTGAAAGATCATCTGGACATCCTTTCGGAAGATCGAGCGGACGTCTTTGCGGAGTCCCTTAGTAATATCATGGACTTTTCCGGTAGGATCAAAATAGGTAATGCTGCCTGCAGTGGGCTCGTAGATTTTCACTAAAGTCTTGCCAAGAGTGCTTTTGCCGCATCCTGACTCGCCTACAATACCGATGGTTTCACCTTCACTTATTTCAAAATCAACCTTTTCCAACGCTTTAACATAACCGGTGATTTGAAGGAACACTCCTGATCTGATAGGGAAGTGCTTCTTAAGGTTTTGTGTTTGCAAGATTTTCATTTGAATCACTCCCTTCATATAAAAAGCAGGCGACAGTGTGTCCGGAAGTTGCTTCAATCTCCGGAGGAGTTTCCTTCTCACATTTTTCAGTTTTGTAAGGACATCTGGTGTTAAAACGGCAGCCCTGAGAGAACTCATCTGCTTTAGGTACATAGCCTTTGATGTAGGGAAGATCCTTTCCCTCTTTTTTATACTCACGTTTGACCCGTGAAGTTAAAAGACCGGAGGTATAAGGGTGCAGGGGATTTGCAAAGAGGTCGTAGACCGAAGCTTTTTCCACAATCTTTCCTGCATACATTACGAGGACGCGGTCAGCAACTTCCGCCACAACACCAAGATCATGAGTGATAAAGATGATCGAGCCGTTGTAGCTTTCCTGAAGCTCCTGCATTAAGTTCAGAACTTGCGCCTGGATAGTTACATCAAGTGCTGTGGTAGGCTCATCAGCAATGATGATCTCCGGACTTGTGAGAAGGGCCATGGCGATCATGATTCGCTGGAGCATACCGCCGCTCATCTCATGTGGGTATTCGTTATAGCGCTTCTCCGGTTCAGGGATATGCACTTTTTTCAGTGAGTCAATGATTCTTTCTTTCGCTTCAGACTCGCTCCAAGGCATGTGAGCCTTCGCTACCTCCATCAGCTGCTGACCTATGGTGTAGAGGGGATCAAAAGCTGACATCGGTTCTTGGAAGATCATAATGTTATATATGGTTTTATAGTATAAAGCCTTAAGCGAAAATGAATAGGACTGTAT
>LFSI01000017.1:0-8983 GCA_001512545.1 Clostridia bacterium DTU065
GGTTCTGGGGCCCTGGTTCTGGGGCCCTGGTTCTGGGGCCCTGGTTCTGGGGCCCTGGTTCTGGGGTTCTCCGATCTACAAACGAAAGTCACATGCGAAAGTTACATAGGAAAGTTACATAGAAAAGTTACATAGGAAAGTTACATAGAAAAGTTACATGCAAAAGTTACATAGAAAAGTTACATTTAATGCTTGCGTTATAATGCAAGGTATGATATAATAAGGTTGAAGAACGACAAAGGAGGAAAAAGAACGATGGTATCAAAAATGGGATTTAGAATAGGCGACAGGGTCGAAGTTAATTACTCTGTAGACGATTTTCTAGGGCATGTTGGAATAGTCAGGGAAATTAAAGAAAGTACCGAATTTCCCGGAGAAACAGTAGTGATCTGCTATTGGTCATTTTTGGATAAAGAAATAGCGTTTTTCGAGGAAAGCCTTGATCTTGTTTAGTACACAAGAAACGACCTTCGGGTCGTTTTTTTTTATCCATCTTTAACCTGCTCCAATTTCAGCACTAATTATCGCTTCCTAGTATCTATTCCGATCTGCGGGCAAAAGTTACATATGAAAGTTACATACACCTCTGGGTGAAAGTTACATACAAAAGTTACATACGAAAGTTACTCGTAAAATTGTCTGAAAGTTACAGAATATTCTAGGCGGAAACGCACCAGAGGCGATTTAAGCGTTTAAAGTTACGGGGGTATATCTTTATACCTAAAAGTTACATTCGTTTCTCGTCGCAACTCGCGCGCATGCGTGGATTGAAATCCCAGCCCCTATAAAAATCCAAGGGTGCAGGTGCGTGGATTGATCATGTGCAATAAGTGTATGTTATCTTTACATTGAAAGATGCTCTCAGAAAATGCGATTTTCCATGTGGTCAAGATAGACCAGTGACAATAACAAGCACTTGTTCTCAATTCACTTTTAAGTGATTCGTTAAAAGTACAGTGAAGTATAACTTGATACATTAATGCATTCCAGTGGGTACTCTTAAAGTCAACGCTAGTTATTAAGGGTTTTCAATTCAGGGAAATGATGCTGTAGCTATGTGGGTCTGTCTATTTAGAGAGGCCAATTAGAAAACCCATGAACCAACCTGGAAACAGAGGAAAACATGTGAGTTTAGAGTGCAAGTCTCCCTTGAAGTTTTGCTTAATGCATCAACATAAAGCATAGAAGCACTAGGAGATGATGCATAGACTATGTGAGAGGCCAAAAGTTCTTGTTGTGACACAGTAAGAAATCATTAAGAAAAGAAGCAAAGTGAGTAGGAATGAAAGAACGATTGCCGGAAGAAAATGGTGAGAACTAAAAAGAACAAGATCCGCTCTTTGGTCTCACACAAGACGCTCGATTTGTCTGCTAAATGGGGAAACGGTCTTTGATACAACAGGACTCAGACAAAAGCGAAACTACACTTGGCTAGCAAGTGATTGACCTACAAGGAGAAGAAAGACGAGACTTCAACACAAGCACTTAATGACAACAAGGAGAAGACAGGAGATTGGAAACAGTTAAGTAAACGTCAGTAAGGAAAAACTGAAAGCACAGGAGATCTAGGGTAAAACGTAGTTGGAGTGTTGACGTTTTACTGGTGAGCCGCCGCAGTTTCGTTTTTCGATTACGGGCAGTCAAGCCGTTAGGCTAGCATGAGTATACGGTGGTGGACAGAATGATTGAAGGTGACTATTTCGTAACGCCCCATGCTGTAAAACAGTTTCAAGACAGAATAGCTCCCTGGATGACGTATGAGCAAGCTTTGGGTGCCATTATCAGAGAATTGCGAGGAGTAAATGAGTTTCGTTTGACAGAAAATGGGAAAGCATACTATGTGAGAACAAAAGGTGTTTACCGTTTTCGGGCAATCATTCGAGAGGGCAAATCTCTTCCAGCGGTAGTAACGATCTTGAGGAGTGGAAAGAGTAGTATATGTAAACGAAGAGATGAAAAAACACGTAGTTGTACAAGCAATGTTTAGTCAACAAGACATTGCGGTGCGCGAGTCGCAACTCGCGCGCGCGTGGATTGAGACGTGGTGGCCCCGGTAGGGCCTTAACTCTGCCTCTTTGTCGCAACTCGCGCGCGCGTGGATTGAGACCATAGACGGCACGTTATACAACCATGCGGGGAGACCCATAAATGCCTTCAAGGAGGAGCTTGCTGAATACATGAAAATAAAGAGGTGATCAGAGAAATGTGGCTAATCATTGCTATATTATTGTTGCCGATTATGGTCCTCGTATCAGCGGCAACGAGCAAAAAGAAATAATGGGGTCGCAACTCGCGCGCGCGTGGATTGAGACTGGAACCATCGGATCACCTGCAGGGGCCAAGACGTCGCAACTCGCGCGCGCGCGTGGATTGAGACCGCAAAACTGAAGTGTCCCAGAATAACTGAAGCTACTGAATCAAATTGGCTGTTGGACATTGAAATATGGTCACACCCAAAACAGTAATCTATTTCCAAGGATCTATCGTCACGGTTTTCATCTTTTCCATAGTTGCACCTCATGTTAGCTGAAGCGTAAGTCAGAGAAAGTCGCGTTGACACTGAAGGAAAAAGGACAAGACGTATGTTTGTGGACAGAGATGAAAACCCTGTGATTGAAACAGCATGACGGTCCTCCGGTTTATTTTCTTGAGTCAAAATCGTAGTAAGCACATTTCGACTCTTTAACACACTCCATGAAAGCGCACGTTTTAACTATTCATGAGGATTAAGATTAGGTTACTGCTGTTCCAATATTTCAAACTAGATAGAAGTGGCCATCCCGTCGGGATGGTCATGCTGTTTTGAGCGGTTTATCTGCGCAAACGCCCTTTCACTTTCTTGCCCTAGGACTTGTTTTCCTCAGGTTTTGTGGTAGAATAATACCCAAACAGATGTTTCCTATCACATGGACTTTTGCTTTTATTTACGCGTAAACTAGGTCAATAAAGCGAATCGATAGGAAAAAACTAAAGATGCTTCGGGAATGAGTAGGAACTCGTGATTTTGGGGCAAGACCCTGAGTCCGCGATCACCACTGGAGGGACGTCTCGTTGGAACTAGATAAGATAGTTATTAAAGGTGCAAGAGAAAATAATCTTAAAAACATAGACTTAGAAATCCCCAGAGGTAAACTGGTGGTTTTTACCGGTCTTTCCGGAAGCGGGAAAACCTCTCTCGCATTCGACACCATTTATGCAGAAGGACAGCGACGCTACGTAGAATCCCTCTCTGCATATGCCAGGCAGTTCCTTGGCCAAATGGACAAGCCTGATGTGGATTTCATTGCAGGGCTTTCCCCTGCAATTTCTATTGACCAAAAAACCACCAGCCGTAACCCCAGATCTACCGTAGGTACAGTCACCGAAATCTACGACTACCTCCGCCTTTTGTATGCCAGAGTTGGTCATCCGCACTGCCCAAATTGCGGCAAACCAATCACCAAGCAAACCGTTTCCCAAATGGTCGATCAGCTTCTGGAACTTCCAGAAGGCACCAGAATGCAAGTTCTTGGTCCGGTTGCCAGAGGCAAGAAAGGCGAGTTTAAGAAGGTTTTCGATGAAATCAAGAAGCAGGGCTTCTTGCGCGTAAAGGTCGATGGTGAAGTTCGGGAGCTCACAGAAGAAATCAACCTGGATAAGAATAAAAAACACAACATTTCGGTGGTAGTTGACAGAATCATTATCAGGCCGGGTGTAGAAAACAGACTTGCAGATTCCCTGGAACTCGCTCTGAAGATAGGTGAAGGCCTTGTCATTGCAGATCTTTTTGAGAAGGAGATCCTCTTCAGCGAAAACTTCGCCTGCCCAGACTGCGGAATCAGCGTAGAAGAAATCGAACCACGACTTTTCTCTTTCAACAGCCCCTTCGGAGCTTGTCCAACCTGTAGCGGTCTCGGGGTGGAGCTGCGGATAGACCCAGATCTTGTAGTGAAAAACGATTTGAGCATTGCAGAAGGAGCTTTAGTTACACTTCCCGACAGACCTGATTCTTGGAATCAGATACTCCTAGATCAGCTTCTTGAAACCGAAAAGATAGATAAACACATCCCGTTTAGAGAGCTGCCTAAAAAAGCACAAGATCTCATTTTGTACGGGTCTCCTAAGGAGTACAAAATAGCTTATACTGCAAAGCGGACCAACATAACCAGAAACTACCTTGCCCGCTGGGAAGGCATCATTCCCCAGATGGAAAGAAGATACAGCGAGACAGTCAGCGACACCCAAAAATCGTACTACGAAAGCTTCATGAGCGCTATTCACTGTCCAAAGTGCGATGGCAATCGCTTGAAACCAGAAGCACTTGCAGTCACAGTCGGGGGTAAAAACATCTCCGAAGTAAGCGACATGTCCATCAAAGCCTGCAAGCACTTCTTCGAAAACCTCGAACTTACAGAAAGAGAGCAGACAATTGCCCGCCAGATTATCAAAGAGATCAATGCAAGGCTTTCTTTCCTTGCCAACGTAGGCCTGGACTACCTCACTCTTTCCAGAGCAGCAGGTACTCTCTCAGGCGGTGAAGCTCAGAGAATTAGACTGGCAACCCAAATCGGCTCTGGTCTCGTTGGGGTGCTCTACATCCTCGACGAACCGTCCATCGGCCTCCACCAGAGAGACAACAATAAGCTTCTAGAAGCACTGAAGGGCTTAAGAGATTTGGGTAACACCGTTGTTGTAGTAGAGCACGATGAAGACACTATCCGTACTGCAGACTATATTGTAGATATTGGTCCCTATGCCGGCACTCACGGAGGAGAGGTAGTGGCTCAGGGAACCTTAAAAGATATCATGAACGAACCAAGGTCGATCACTGGCCAGTTCCTTTCGGGCAAACGAGCTATTCACGTGCCGAAAGAAAGAAGGAAGCCCAACGGTAAGAAGCTGGTGATCAGAGGAGCCAGAGAAAACAACCTGAAAAACGTCGACGTAGAGATACCTCTCGGAGTTTTCACCTGCGTCACAGGCGTATCAGGTTCTGGCAAGAGTACCCTGGTAAACGAGATACTTTACAAAGCCCTGGCCCGAGATCTACACAGAGCTATGGTGAAACCAGGAGCTCATGACCGAATTGAAGGAATAGAGCACTTAAAGAAAGTCATCGAGATAGACCAATCGCCAATCGGCAGAACTCCCAGGTCAAACCCTGCAACTTACACGGGGGTTTTTGATGCCATTCGCGAGGTATTTGAAAAGACCCCCGAAGCCCAAGCCAGAGGCTATAAGAAAGGCCGTTTCAGCTTCAATGTCAAAGGCGGAAGATGTGAAGCCTGTTCAGGAGACGGCATAATTCGCATTGAGATGCATTTTCTTCCCGACGTGTATGTACCTTGTGAGGTCTGCCACGGTAAACGCTATAACAGAGAGACCCTACAGGTAAAGTACAAAGGCAAAAGCATCGCAGATGTCTTGGACATGAGAATAGATGAAGCATTGGAGTTCTTTGAGAACATTCCCAGCATTAGAAGGAAGATCGCTACTCTCTGCGATGTAGGCCTTGGCTACATGAAGCTGGGGCAGCCTGCTACTGAACTCTCAGGTGGAGAAGCTCAGAGAGTGAAGCTGGCCACAGAACTCAGCAGGAGATCGAACGGACAAACTCTCTACATCCTAGATGAGCCAACCACTGGTCTCCACATTGCCGATGTAGAAAAACTCCTGGATGTACTCCAAAAGCTGGTAGAAGCTGGCGATTCGGTCTTGGTAATCGAACACAATCTGGATGTAATCAAGACTGCAGACTACATCATCGATCTCGGGCCGGAGGGCGGCGATGAAGGCGGATGGGTCATTGCAAAAGGTACACCAGAAGAAGTAGCAGAAGTAGAGCACTCCTACACAGGACAGTTCCTCAAGCGCATCCTCCAAAACGAAAGCAGGTGAGAGTATGTTTCCGGTAATAATCTCAGCAGAACCAGATGAGCTGAAGTTTTTTCTTCAAGATTTCAAGTTGGAAAGAGAAGACGTCCGCGGCTTTACTCGGATGTTTTGGGGAGAGTATCAAGGCAGAAAAATCGGACTTGCCTGCCTCGGTGTGGGGAAAGTAAATGCAGCAGCGGGAACTGCTCTAGTAGTTGAGCACATGCAACCCGATGCACTGTTTATGGTAGGAGCTTCTGGTGCTCTATCTCCGGATGTGGTTCCCGGCGATGTTGTGGTTGGTACGGAAATGATTGATAGAGACGTAGGGTACCTTACGAAAAAAGGTCACATTCCAGGCGGAGCCTGGATATATGACCAAACAAAACCCTACTATCCCTATCTTGTCCGTTCCATCCTGCCCGACGAAAAGCTTTTGCAAACTGCCCAAGCAGCAGCTAAAGAGAAACTTGCTTTAGAATCCTTCGGCGAAAGAGAAGCGATGGTGTTCTTCGGCCCTATTGCTACAGGCGAGCAATTCGTTGCTGCTTTAGAGGTCAAAGAACAACTGTACCAAAACTACGGTGCTCTCGCAGGAGAGATGGAAGGATCCAGTCTTGCCCAGGTGGCGTATGCTTTGAACGTACCCTTCCTAGTTGTCCGCGGAGTAAGCGACCATGCAGACGATGCAATTGACCTAAAAGAGCCTCTAGTCTATCAAGACACCAAAGCTCTGCAAAAAGAACTCACTGCAGTAAATGCAGATCCCATGCAAAAAGCCAGCGAGGCTGCAAAAAGTCTCCATTCGGTTTTCCAGAAAGCTGCTTACAACGCCAGCACTGTAGTCTGGAGCGTTATAGACAAACTTAGTTAAGATTCTGTAGATCCGCATTTTTGTTCGAAATTATGAGGCTGGCGACTTGAAAACTTGTCAGCTTCAAACAGGCAGAGCCCCTAAGTACACTTCCATGTGAGAAAGGTATTGTGGTTGATTTTACAAAGAGGAAGTTATGGGGGCGGAACCATCAGCAATAACTATGCACGGATAGATCTTTGCGTCGTCAGCTTGAACTTAACAGATCTACAAAACAAGCTTCTAGTTGCACACATCCTTGAGGTCAAGTGGTGTGTTATCAGGTGCCAACTAGAAGCTTTTGTGTTAGAGTTCAATTTTGTTCATAGACCTACTCTTGGTATAATATATAATGCTTAAAGGTAGCTAGGCCATTTCTTAAACAGATCTCCTGCGACCTGATTCGTAAGGACAAGGCCTGTTAGAAGGCAGGTTCGGCTATAAAAGTGACTGGGAAAGTGCCGACTGCCGTGCCCCCACAACTGTAGATCAAGACGCGAGTGCTTTTTAAGTACCTCTCTAACCATGAGGAAGTTCATGCGACTAGTGCCTCTAGTTTCTAAATCCCTCTTCTGCTTCTGATGCGACCCCTAACCCCTGTAGACTCAAGAGACGTTTTCGGCTACCCATGCTGGTAGGCTTTCCGAAAATGCACTTGCCTCGGACTGATTGTAAACCTTTCGAGCCACAGGAGGATAGAGAGCAATCAGTATTTCAGCTTATGCAGAAGGAGTGATGCATATGAACGTGACTGTTCTTGGAGCAGGAAACTCTGGACTGGCAATGGCTGCTCATTTGAGCTTATACGGAAACAAAGTAAGGCTTTGGAATCGGTCAAAAGAGAATATAGCGAAAATCATGGAAACAGGGACCATTTACTGCGAAGGCGTGATTTGCGGGAATGGGAAAATCAATTTAGTCACGAGCGACATAGCGTTGGCATTAGAAGGTACCGATCTCGTACTGGTCACTACACCTGCCAACTCCCACAGGGATCTCGCAAAACTGGTTGCAGAGAACTTGAAAGAATCTGTGCTGATCGTCTTGAATCCCGGAAGGACCTTTGGAGCAATAGAGTTCAAAAAGGTCTTCAGCGCATACAATACCAGATCCGAACCCTTGGTTGCAGAAACACAAACCACGATTTATACCTGCAGAAAAACTGGCGAAGATTCCATACACGTGATTGCATTGAAAGATTCGGTCCTGCTTTCGGCTCTGGATGCCTCGCTCAACGAGTCTATCATTCAAATGCTTCCCGAGTGCATTCGCAGATACTTCGTTCCCGCAAAGTCTTTGGTGGAGACTTCTATAGGCAATGTGGGCATGATTCTGCACTGCGCACCGTTGCTACTCAATGCGGGATGGACGGAAAACAAGGACAATATATACAAGTACTACTACGACGGTATTACGCCGACTATAGCTCAGTTTTTGGAGGAGATAGATCGGGAAAGAATAACCGTCTCCGAAAAGCTGGGACTTAGAGTGGAGTCCACACAAGACTGGCTGAAGCGAACATACGGCGTAAAAGGCAGAAATCTCTACGAATGCATTCAGAATAACGATGCGTACAAGCACATTGAAGCTCCGAGCTCGCTGCAGCACAGGTACATTTACGAAGATATACCTTTCGGGTTGGTGCCTCTTGAGTCCATAGGACACACCTTAGGGTTGTCTATGTCCAACACCACGCTGATCATCGACCTTGCCTGCAGGCTGTTGGGCGTTGATTTCAGGCGAGAAGGTCGCACGTTAGACTACCTGAGCGAAAACTCAGACGTGTTAACATATCTCAGTCCTGCCGAAAGAAGTGATGCACATGGCGCTTAGATCCCACGGGAGGTATGGATTCATCAAACCCAGTTTAGATGCCCACACGCTGGGCATCAACTCTGCAGCAGAACTCCTAAGAAGCTGCGGGTATGAGGTACTGATCGCAGAAGGCCCGGTGGAGCAGGCCATTTTGGACTACAGCTACGAATCCAGAAGAGAAGTAGTGATAAACTGGCTGGTTGAAAACCGGATCAGTAGGGTAGGTATCAGCTACAGGCTGGATGAAGCCGATGCGGTAAATATGGTTGGTTATCTAGTAAACGAGATGCAAAGAAGAAGCCTCTTCAGCTATCAAGGTGGCTTTATCGAAGCTGTTTATTTTGCAGGTCTTCCCCGGACATGCACCCTCATCGAGAGGGAGTTCGGCGGTTTGGTAAAGACCTTCAGCGGTGGAGAGTCCCCGTACGATACCCTTCTCAAGCTGGGTGTTCCTGGGGAAAG
>LFSI01000017.1:9076-15196 GCA_001512545.1 Clostridia bacterium DTU065
AAATCTCAAACAAGCGGAGCCGTTCTATCCGCTGGTCAGGGCACATCTGGGACCGTACTCCGCTGAACTGAAGAGGGAAGAAGCGGTACGGCAGTTCGTTTCGTGGGCCGAGATGCTGGCAAAAAGCGGCTATTTGGATATCCTTTCCATAGGCACATCCCAGCTCACTCAATCCAACTTCGGCGAGGATTGGAGTGGGATGGCAAACGGCGGAGGCGTGCCCATCAATTCTCCAGACGAATACCGGGAGATTTGGGATGCATCTCGGCCTCTTCTCGTGAGAACCTATGCAGGAACCAAGAACATTTCCGGGCTTGCCAGAATGCACGAGGAGACCTTGAACATCTGCTGGCACGCCCTTTCCCTTTGGTGGTTCAACGAGCTCGACGGAAGAGGACCTTACGATCTCTACACTAATCTCAAGCAGCACATTGAAACCATCAAGTTCATTGCAAAGACCAACAAGCCGTTCGAGGCAAATATACCCCACCATTTTGCCTTTAGAGGAGCAGATGATGTAACCTACATCGTCTCGGCGTATCTTGCCGCCAAGCTGGCAAAAAGGTTGGGTATCAAGACCTTCATTCTCCAAAACATGCTGAACACCCCGAGGCACACCTGGGGCGTTCAGGACCTGGCCAAATCCCGTGCACTGCTAAAGCTGGTAAGAAGCCTTGAAGACAACGACTTCAGGGTTATACTTCAACCTAGGGCTGGGCTGGACTACTTCAAACCGGACCTTTACGAAGCGAAAGCCCAGCTGGCGGCGGTAACCGCTCTGATGGATGATATCGAACCTTTCACAGAGAAAAGCCCCCAGATTATCCATGTTGTAAGCTACTCCGAGGCATCGCACCTGGCAACTCCCGACATTGTAGACGAAAGCATCCAGATCACCTTCTGCGCCCTGCAGAAATACAGGGAACTTAGACGTTCGGGAAAGATCGAGGATATGAGCAGAAACGGCGAAGTCAAAGAGCGTGAAGCGGCGCTTCTAGATGGAGCAAGGCTCGTGATCTCTGCCATTGAAGCGTCTATCGAAGATGCGTATTCTGCAGAAGGCTTTTACAAGATCTTTGCAGCAGGATTCCTGCCTGTCCCGTATCTTTGGAACGACAAGGGTGAATTCAAATGGGCGAAGTTTTGGCGTTCGAAGCCGGTAAACGGCGCTACAAAGCTTACAGACGCAGAAGGGCGTATAGTTGAAACAGAGCGAATGATCGAGTTTGCCAAAGGGAAGTTAAGTGATGCAGAGTACTGTTTACAGCAGAAGCACCGAAGTTGATGCATTCCTCGTCAACTGGAAGGCCAAACCTTAGGTGTTTGCTTCTGCCTTGGCGGGTATGTTAATGGTAGTCCTTAAAAATCGCGAGGATCCATGGAAGTAAAGCAGTTTTACCAAGGAAGTAGAGAGTGAAGGCTTATCAGGCTACGTGAGTTCGGAGGGTAGTTTAATGTCTGAAGATCTAAACATCAAAGAAAATGCAGCAAAGACGGACCTGCTTCAGGAGAAGCTGGGGCTTGTCCCAGACAATCCTGGGGTCTATCTTTTTAAAAATAAAAACGGCGAAGTCATCTATGTCGGCAAGGCCAAGAGCCTCAGGCGTAGAGTCTTTTCGTACTTCCAGTCCGGAGACAAAGACTCTCCGAAAACCCGGCTTCTTGTGGCCAACATCGCAGACTTAGAGTACATGTTGGTAGACACCGAGATGGAGGCCTTCATGCTGGAGTTGAACCTCATTCACAAATACAAACCGAGGTACAACATCAGACTCAAAGACGACAAGCATTATCCGTTCATCAAGGTCACCCTGGACGAGGAGTACCCCAGGGTGTTTCTGGTCAGGCGAGTGAAAAAAGATGGAGGCAGGTATTTCGGTCCTTACTCTGATGCAGGAGCTGTGAGAAACACACTGAACCTCATTCACAGAATCTTTCCCATCAGAAGCTGCAAACTGCCGGTAAAGCATGGAGAAGCAGTGGCAAGACCCTGCCTTCAGTATCATATCGGACGGTGCCTTGCACCGTGCACAGGAAAGGTAGACTTAAATGAGTACAGCAAGTTAATCGATAGGATCTGCCTCTTTCTGAGCAACAAAGAAACGGAGATTATCAGCGAACTGAAAGAAGAGATGGAAAAAGCCTCCAGCGAGCTGAAGTTCGAAAGGGCAGCAGTACTTAGAGATCAGATTCGCGATATTGAAGCTGTGACCGCCAAGCAGAAGATCATCTCTGCAGAGCTCGACGATTGGGATATCGTTGCACTTGCCGTGGGCATTGAGTACGTCTGTGCCCAGGTCTATTTTGTGAGAGCTGGCAGGCTTTCAGGCAGAAAAAACTTCTACTTAGAGTACAACGGTTCAAGCAAGGAGGAGATTCTTGCTTCCTTTCTTCAGCAGTACTACGGCGAGACAGAAAGCATTCCCAGCCTGATTCTCATCCCTGAAGAAACAGGCGATGAAGTTATACTGGAAGAGTATCTCAGAGATCGTAAGGGCAAAAAAGTGGAAGTGCGGGTTCCCAAAAGAGGAGAGAAGAAACAGCTTCTAGACATGGCTATCAAGAACGCTGAGCAGAGTTTGGAGGAGAAGGAGCTCACAGAAGACAGCAAGTACAACATGACCATCGGAGCTTTAGAAGACCTATCGGAAATCCTCGAGCTTTCGTATGTACCAAACCGCTTAGAGTGCTTCGATATCTCCCACATTCAAGGGACGGATACTGTAGCTTCCATGACGGTTTTTGCCGGTGGAGAGCCGCAGAAGTCGCAGTATAGAAGGTTTAAACTGCGTTCAATTGGAGATAAACCCAACGACTATCTTTCTATGCAGGAAGTCCTAGCCCGGCGGTTTACTCAAGGACTTAGAGAGAGGGAGTTAATAGAGTCAGGTGAGCTGGAGAAAAAAAAGGCCAAGTTCGCCGTTTTCCCAGACCTAATCATTATCGACGGTGGGAAGGGGCAGCTTTCTGCTGCATTGGAGATCTTGAGAGACTTAGGGTTAGGCGAAATCCCGGTGATCTCTCTTGCTGAGCGGCTTGAAGAGATCTTCACGAAACCTGAAGGGGAAGGCATTCTTCTTCCTAACAACTCAAGAGCAAGGCACCTCCTTGAGCGTATTCGAGATGAAGCCCACAGGTTTGCCATAACCTATCACCGTAAACTGCGATCAAAGAGGCAGGTTAAGTCTCGCCTTGATGAAATCCCCGGTATTGGTCCCAAAAGAAAGAAGGATCTGCTGCGCAGGTTCGGTTCGATTGAGCGTATAAAGAATGCTACAGTGGAGGAACTTCTGGAAGTTGACTCGATGAACAGGGCTGCTGCAGAGAGACTCCTTGACTACTTGAAGTAGCGCCAAACATGCGGTCTTGTTGAAGAATCGTGTGCAGTGTACTCTCTTAAGAGAAGATATGCAAAGAACCTCAACGCTTGCAAGCATTGAGGTTCTCTTTTTTGGAACTCAACCTGAGAGGAGTTGCTTCGGTTAGGGTTAATAAAAGCTGATGTCATCTGGAGTGTTGTCGAAAAACGTATTGATGGCCTTTACTTCCGTTGGGACCTCTAAGATGTTGCCTTGGCTGTCTTTGATCCTAACCAAGTAACCAACCCAGAGACCGCCACCTAGGCTCTGCTCAGATGAGTTATTGCTGATTATATTATCGGTCATGGTTATCGTTGAGGAACTCGTGGTATAGATCCCCCCACCTTTGTAGAAAGAAGTATTGTTAGTTATGGTATTCCCTGTTAAGGTGAAGTTCAAAGACCGGATCCATAAGCCACCGCCATCGGCTGAGGCTCTATTGCCGCTGACAATGCTACCTGCTACGGTTAAAACACCGGCTCTGCCTGCTTCTTGAGCGTAAACTCCTCCTCCATGCTCGGCAGTGTTGGCACAGATACGGCTGCTTGTTATGGTGATATCTTTAAGAGGTGAAAGATAGATCCCGCCACCAAGTTTCGCTGAAGAGTTGTTACAGATATCCGAGTTGGATATGTCAACCACAGTGTAGAACGAGTTTTTTGAATTGAATTGGTGTTCGAAGTTTACATAGATTCCGCCACCATGCCAATTTGTTGTGTTCTCGGCAATGGTGCTGCCTGTCATGGTGAAACTACCTGTGTTGTAAACGCAGACCCCGGCACCATGGTAAGCGCTGTCGTTCTCACTTATTGTACTGTCATGTATTGCGATGCGGGCGCTAGAGGCAACTAAGACTCCTCCATATGTGTTTTTGGATATTACACTCTCGATAACGCTGGCTTCATTAGCGTCCAAAATGGTTAATCCTCTAGTGTTGTTTTGACTCAGATCGCTGCTTTTTACGTGGACCTCACTGCCCTTTACTATAACAGCAGCATTGTGTTCAAGTAGCGTTCCGTGAGAACTCGTATTACCGGATATCTTACAGTCGGTTAGGAAAAACTTGCTGGCTACCGTCGGGAGATCTCCAGTATACGTCATTACGATACCACCAGCATTTGCTGCGGTGTTATTGCAAATTGCAGTGTTGATCAAGGTGATTTCTCCAGAATCCAAAGCACAAATGCCTCCGCCAGAGGCAGCTTTGTTATCACTTATAGTGCAGTCTACTATGAAGGTTTCTTTCACATTAACGAGAAAAAGTCCACCACCATTACGTTCAGTCTCGTTATTGCTGATAGAGCTACTGATGATGCGGACTGTTTTCGCATAGACAGCCCTGATTCCACCAGCGTCATATTCAGAAGACTTGTTGCCAGTCACCACAGTATCGGTGATGATGATGTCTTCAGTTTCCAAAGTAGAGATGCCACCGGAGTCACGAGCTTCATTGCCGCTGATTTCGCTGCTGGTTATGGTGAGGGTTCCGCCTGCCACATATATGCCGCCGGCATTCTGCATAGCGGTGTTATTGCTTAAGGTACTGCCAATGATGGTTAAGCTGCTAGTGTCAGTTTGAATTCCACCAGAGGAAAGCAAGGCTGTGTTGCCGCTGATAATGCTGTCCTTTATGGTAACGTCAGAGTATGAGGCATAAATTCCACCACCAACTTGAGCCGTATTACCGGTTATTATGCTGTTGGTTATGGCAATGCGTAAGGATTGCAGCACACAAACAGCTCCGCCGTACCTGTCAAAGCTATTAAGCTTTCCTGTTCTAAAACCACCGGTCATGGTAAATCCGGAGATGGTAATGTCTGTAGAGTAATATTCAACTGTAATGCAAGCACCTTTGTTGTTGCCATTGATAATCGTTGACTGTACTACAGCAGGATCCAGTGGATCGACACTGGTCAGGGTTATCCGGCTTTTACCTTTGAAGCTTAAGTTTTCAAAGTAGGTCCCCGGAGAGACAATGATCGTATCGCCTTCTTTCGCTGCGTCAATAGCAGCTTGTATTGACGGATATGCTTCGGGCACTTTCAGCTCCAGAGGGATGATCGGTTCGAAGACCGCTGTGATCTTCATGTTAGAGGACATGCCTAACGTGAGACGGGTCTTGCCAGATGCATCGCCTTGCCAACCAACGAATCTAAAACCTTCATCAGGTACCGCTTCGACTTCAACCAAGGTGCCATATTCGTAACCCGATCCGTAATCATCTGGAGTTCTTTTTACGGACCCACCGCGGTCTATGGTGATATCTAGAGAGTATTTTTTCTTTATCAGAATAGGTCCGGCCCAGCCGCTAAACTGGCCGTCGTGGTCGTATGCCGCTACCCAATAGTAGTACTGATGTGTTTTCCAATCGGTTGGATCTTCCAAATACTCGTTGGTTGTAAGGAGCGAAGAAGTTAGAACTGTTCGTTTTCCGTCAATGGTCGTGCTCCGTGCTACGGCATAGCTAGCATTCCCCAAAGCCGGATTCCAGCGCAGTTTTATTAGCTTTGGTGTAGCATCCACAGACAGGTTTGTAGGTTTTCCAGGAGGTGTGCCACCTGTAGGATCAATGGACACGACTCCTGAGCCAATTTCAACACTCAAATCGACGGTTCGTCCTGGCTTTACACTGATTGTGGCGTCTGTTCCTGCGTTCACAGCTCCGTTTTCACCGAACGCTTCGATTCTAACCACCCAATCTGCTGCCCGCAGATCTGTAAAAGTCACGGAATTCTGCGCTTCAGACCTAGTTAACTCCTTC
>LFSI01000050.1 GCA_001512545.1 Clostridia bacterium DTU065
ATACCAAATCGCATATCCGCTCTGATCTAAAGGGATCTATCCGCCGGACTTGAACTTTTATTCTAGGTAACAATGGTGGAGGTGGTGTTTATGCAGGCTAAGCGTCTTGCCGTTTTCATTCTTGTTTTGCTCTTGGTGCAAATAGTACATGCAAAAGTCTACGACATCTTCCCTACTCCGCAAACCTTGATTTTGGGAACTGAATCCTTTCCTCTCGAAAGTTTCTCGTTTATGTGGAAAGTTGATGCAGATCTAAAGGATAAGTTTCAGTTCAGCATTGTTGAAAGCGAAGATGCACCGCGCAAGATCAGTGTCACCATCGGAGAAACAGTTGAGCTTTCCCACTACGGAAACGAGGCCTATCTCATCGAAGTCACCGATGAAGGAGGCAGAATAGTGGCAATTAGCGAGCGAGCTCTCTACTACGCTCTCATAACTTTCAAGCAACTCATCAAAGATGCAGTAGAGCTTCCGGAGGTAACCATCATCGATGCCCCGGATTACCAGATCAGAGGCGTTATTGAGGGTTTCTATCACGATCCCTGGAGCCACGCTGCTAGAGTGGACATGGTCCGCTTTCTTGGCGAAAGCAAAATGAACACCTACGTCTACGCTCCCAAAGACGATCCCTATCACCGCGAAAAATGGCGGGAGCCTTATCCCGATGAAAAACTTGCGCAGCTAAAAGAACTAGTGCAAGCTGCCAAGGCCAGCTATGTAGACTTCGTGTTTGCCATCTCTCCAGGTCTTTCCATCGAGTTTTCTTCAGAATCCGACTGGCAGAAGCTGCTCGCGAAAACCGACGCCATGATCGAAATCGGCATTACACACTTCGCCCTTCTCCTAGACGACATCGACCCCAATCTGCGTTCTGCACGGGACAGGGCAAAATACGGCAACGACTATGCTCTTGCTCAAGTAGATCTATGTAATAGATACCAGGATTACCTGGCGGCTAAGATACCGGGTCATAGGCTGATAGTTGTTCCCACCGAATACTACCAGGAAGGCACCTCGCCCTACCGCAGAACTTATAACACCAAACTGTCGCCGGATATCATCGTCTACTCCACAGGCTACGGTATAGTTGCCCAAACCATTACTCCAAAAGAAGCTCGGGAGATCTACGAGATTTGGGGACATGACATTGTTTACTGGGATAACTATCCTGTAAACGACTACAACCGAACCAAACTGTTTATGGCCCCTATTGCCGGAAGAGGTCCGACCCTTCCGGGCACTTTGGGCTTTACCTTCAACCCCATGAACGAGGCGGAACTGTCCAAACTGCCTCTTCTTACCTGTGCTGACTACACCTGGAATTCTGCAAGTTACGTGCCCGAGCATTCGTGGGAAAGAGCTGTTGCTATCCTTGGTGGCGAGCATCAGGACACCTACAGAAGATTTGCCGAGCAAAATCTAGTCTTTTTCCCAGATGGACCACAACAAGAGTACCCGACTTTGACCAACCTAGCACAGGAGTTCCTCACAGCACACAAAGCCTACGCAGAGGCTCGCAAAAGCTCCGCAGACGCTCCCATCGTCGATGAGTTGAAAGATGACACACTGGCTAAGCTCAAAGCGCTCCAGGACGAATTCCGCGCTTTGGAGGGCTTAAGGGGAGAGTTTGAGGAGTATTTCCCTCTAGCTGCAAAAGAGGCTGCACCATACCTGAAGCGGTTGGAAAACTGGGGGAAGGTTGGTGCGTACTACACAGACACCCTTCTTAAAATCCTCGAAGCTGGGCCGCTCTCTAGCAGTACCGTAACACCGGAAATGCTCTCGACGTACAGCACAGCTTTAGAGACGTATCTGAAGGGGCTTGCTCTAAATCGCTTCGATGTCCTCTCTTCATCTCAGATCGGCAGCTCCACAGTGGTCCTGCCCATTCTCGACAGTCTAGGAAGAGTCTTTGCATCTAACTTCACTGCCGAGACAATAGTTGCTTCCACAAACATGCCAGTCTGGCAGAATTACGTGCCGGCAAATGCCGTAGACTCAGATACCGGAACCTTCTTCTGGAGTTCAAGAGGTCAGAGACCAGGCGACTTCTTCATGGTAGATCTCGGCAGCGTTCAAACTCTAAGTGGTATTTCTCTTTTGATGGGGAACAGCAACCTCGACTACTTCCACAAGTGTATAGTAGAGATCTCCGCTGACGGTACTCTCTGGGAAGCGGTTGCAACCCTCGAAGGTACTCCAGACCACATCATCCAATTCTTCGAACCTAAAACCGCACGATACCTGAAGGTCACCGGGCTTGTTGAGAAGGAGTACTGGATCATCATCCGCCAGTTTGAGCCGATCTATACCGAGAAAAAGACGGCTTTTGGATATGATCGCACCATGGTCGACGTCTTCAACAAGATCGCCGTAGACCCGTTGTTCATTATTGAGAGTGAAATCACCGTTAGTTTGGAAGTGCCCGTACCAATAGAGACGGCAGGAATCATCCAAGACCCATCGCTACCCACAACTTGGACCCTGTCCTACTCCCTCGACGGTGAAACCTTTATCGAAGGGGCGGTTCTCGATAGTTTAGTTCAGGTCTTACCCCTACCTCCTGACCCGATAAAGGCTTTAAGGTTCACCCCTCACGAGGAAGGCACCTATCTCAGATCGATCTTTGTTGTTCCTAAGAACTAGAAATGAAAAAGGGCTGCAGCGTTAAANNGCAACTTCAGTAGGATTGAGTTTCTTGCTTCTGTTCACATAGATAACGTCGCCGGGGAAGACTTCCGGATTTTCGCTGGCACTGCCTTCAAAGATCAGCTTGCCTTTGCCGGCAGATACGGTAGAGGCAGTTTCAGGGTCTCCATCTCTGTAGATCCGGACGTTGTTCAGATCTGAGTAGGCGGTTGGACCACCGGCTTTAGCCAGAACGTCAACAAGCCTTGCTGAAGTCGTTACGGCGTACGAACCCGGAGTTTCCACTTCACCCAGAACCGTTACCGGCTTTACCTCATGGACAAAGATGGTCTCTTTGCCTGTCAGCTCAATCTCGCCAAATGGCACAAATTCCACAGTATCCTCTAGCCTGATCTCGATTCTGGCAAGATCAGCTCTGGTGGTGAACCCACCGGCGAGAGCAATGAGATCGGACAGCGTGTCGCCTTCTTTGAAGCTGTACTGGCCTGGTCTTTGCACTTCACCGAAGACCAGCACCGTTGATCTTGCCTCCCCAACAAAGATTACCTCTCCGCCGCTTATAACAACGTTTGCAGGATCCGCTGGGTTAGCCAGAGCACTAGCGATGTTTATGGTTTTGAACTGATCATCTTTTCTGACCACTAGTTCGTAATCGGCTTTTTCTGTGAGGCCTCCGGCAAGGCCGATGACATCAAGCAGTTTCTGGTTTCTCTCCACCGTATAGGTGCCCGGGCGAGCTACCTCACCCATCACCAGAACCTGACGGTTCCACTTGGGTATCTCAAGGATGTCTCCGCCACGAAGCGGTTCGTTCTTCGACCAATCGACCGGCAAAATTTCACCATTTCTCGTGATGAAGGCGCTCTGCAGATCGCTGGACTCGGTCTGTCCGCCTGCAAGGGCAAGAACGTCCCAAACAGTGAGTCCCTCGTGCCAGACGAAACTGCCCGGCCTGGCAACTTCACCGAGGACTAGAACTCTTTGATAGGAGATTCCCACAAAGAGTGACTCTCCGCCGGTGAGGACTTCCATGGAATCCACAGGAACTTCTCTGCTGACGCCGTCTTTGACAACAGTTAGAGTCTTTGCAGCATCCTGCTGCAAACCTCCTGCAAGGGCTAGAGCACCTGAGACGGTCAGCCCTTTTCTAACCTCGTAGGCACCTGGGCGCACAACCTGTCCGGCAACGATGATCTGCTGCCTTTCAGGAATAGTAATCACATCTCCATTTTGCAGTACCATGGAACCGAGTCTTGTGAGGCTGCCTACTGTCTCCTCACCGCCGCGCTGCAGGGAGATTGCACTGTCGTCGGCAGTGTCAAGGAGTCCACCAGCTTGAGCTATTATTTCAAGTAGGGTTTGTTCTCCAGTGGGCAGGTAGGTTCCCGGATTCTTGACCGCTCCTAAAACCAGAACGGGACTGGTTTTCGGCACGAAGATAATCGTCCCGGAACCGATCGTAACATCCAGGCTGGGGTCTCTTAAAACCTTCGCCAAATCCACAGTCCTTTCCCCAACTGTAACCTGTCTCAGGTCGGCGAAGTTGGTTGGTCCACCAGCTAGGGATATGGCTTCGAGTAGGGTGTTCGCCTGTGCTACAGCGTAGTTTCCTGGCTTTACAACCTCTCCCAAAACCAGCACCATGTTGGTGGATGTCCCCACAACCAGCGACTCTCCGCCGGTAAGAGGGGTTCTATCGTAAACCGAAGTAACGACGGTTTCACTGTCTTTGTAAATGGTTACCTCTTGAGATGCATCCTGCAGCAAACCTCCTGCAAGTGCTATGGCATCTGCTACTCCCATTCCCGAAGCTATCTGGTAGGAACCTGGTCTGAGCACTTTCCCGGAAATGACTACCTGTCTCTTTTCAGCCACTACCAGCGTATCGCCGGGTTGAACCATCTTGTCGCCGATCTCTTTGAGGGCACCTTCATAAACGGTTTCCTTCCCGTATCTTTCAACCCTGACTTGGTTTTCATCGGCGTTGAGAGTAAGTCCGCCTGCAAGGGCAATAACATCAAATACTGTGGCATCAGCGGTCGAAAGAGGAAGACTATAAGTACCAGGATTCTTCACCGCACCTAACACCAGAACTGGCTTTGCAGCTGGTACGCTGATGGTAGTTCCGGCCGTAAGTTCCATGTCTAGGCTGGGATTCTGCAGGATATTTGCAGCGTTAATTTCTAGATCTCCAACCTTAATATGTTCTAAGTCAGCGGTCTGCAGCGGTCCTCCAGCAGCTGCTAATGCATCCAAAAGGGTGCTGCCATACTCCAAGTTGTAAAAGCCGGGTCTTGCAACATTGCCCAATACCTGTACTCTGAATGTACGGTACTTGGCAACCTGCACAGTCACCAAAGGATCCAAAAGGTAGACTTGGAGCCTCTCTACAAGAGCTTTCTCAACTTCTTCTAGCGTATATCCATCAACGTGTAGCTGTCCTGCAAGAGGAACGGCGATACGCCCATCAGGACCAACAACCACATCTGTCCGCAGGTCGGGTCTTTCCCAAACGGTAATGATCAGCTGATCACCTGGTCCCAATCTGTACAGTTCGGTTGCTGCTGAGCTAAACGCTAAAATGAATATTAATAAGAACAATAATCCATGTCGAATCGATCTCTTGTGCATCGTCCTACCTCCAAAAGCGTCCTCAAGAGTTGTCCAAAAGCTTACTTCTTATTGTTTCCACATTTCCCTGCCAATCCCTCTGCACAAACCAAATAAAAGCAAAAATAGAGCCGTTTTGAACGGCTCTATGCTTGTTTCTTCTAGTTAAACATGACGCCTCCGACTCTCGCTTCGTACTTGACCTCAATTGGGAAGCGCGTTCCCTCAGGTAAGATCAACGCTTTGCCTGGAGACATAAAACCAGGAGCTGTTCCTTCTACTGTGATCACAACTCCACCTGCAACTGACGCGGATGCCTTTAGGTCGGAGTAGCTTGTGTTAAATGCAGCTATGGACTTTTCAGTCATGCCAACGTCGATGCGAGTTCCGTCGATTGCCGTAAGGCTACCCCAAGATATCTCCACGGTACCGTGCTTACCCATGCTGCCTAACGGTGTCACATTGATTACCGTTCCTCTACCTTGAGCACCTGCAGGAATCACCAGCCGCTCATTAATGACCACATCTTCAGCTACTGTGTACGGAATCACCGTTCCGGGTTTTGTATCCTCAGAGCTCAGTGCGATGTTTATTCTAACCCTAACGACTGTACCGCTGGAAACCTTAACGGTCTCTACATTGAAACTGTTGGTCGGGAAGATATCGTTACTGATCCTGTTGATTCTTTCAAATACGCTGCCTGCAGACAGCTGGCCGTAGAACTGGCTCTCAATCTCACCTATACGGCTGACGATGGATCCGGTGGAAAGCTTTTGAAAGAGAGCCCACTCAATTACGTTGAGTTTTAGAACTATGGAACCTTCAGTAAGGCTTTCTCCGGTGATGAAGTTGTACGCTGAGGCTAAGCGCTGGACGAACGCACCAGACTTGGTGACGCCGAACAGATCCTGTTCAATGGCGTTCAGTCTATTTACCAGAGGTCCGTCGCTAGCTCCGCCGTAAAGCATTACTTCTATTTCAGCAAGAGCCTGGTGAGTAGGTGGAAGTTCAGCGGCAGCTGTCAAGACCGGTAAAACCAAAATCAAAGATACCAAAAGAATAGTCAGCCTTCTTTTCATTGAAGTTCCTCCTCTTTAAAACTGAATACTGATCTCTGCTGTGGCTAAATTTTCATCAGCTGTCTTTCCTGTCAACTTCTCCGAAGAAGTAACTAAACGATAAGCAAGATTGATATAAGTGCTGTCGGTGATGCCGTAGCCAATCTTCAGACGTGCCGTGTTACTTTCCTCTTCGTTGTCTCTGCTGTAGTACTGGTAGTCTGCCTGGACGTTGGCTTGCAGGATATCGAAAGTGATTCCTGCGGAGGCACCTTTTGTAATAGCTATACCTTTCTCCTGGTCGTTAACTCCTCCGTAGAGCAATCCTGCTCTTAAAACAGCTTTCTCATTTATTGGAATGCCTACGACTAAAGAAGTTACCTGAGGAACTTCAATTTGTTCGCGTAAGTTTGGAGGGGAGAACAAACTGTCTTCTCGATTCTGACTCCTATTGGGCTGTACGTACCCGTAGAGGGGGGCGTTATAAGTAGCCAAATGAAACTCTCCAAGTTTGAAGGAGAAACCAAGGTCAGGCAGAGTGAACACCCTGTTTCCCTGAATGTCTGCTCCGGCAGTCACCCCAGCCCCTAATTGAACAGAACCAAATCTAAGGGCCGCTTCAATACGGTAGGACTCATCATTGTTAGCGAGCAAAGCTCCTCCCAGAGCTAAGTTTCCCAACTGAATCTCGCCTGCAAGCCTCTTGTTTACTTCAGAAAGAGACACGTACTCCAATCTAAAACGAGCCCAATCGGCAATCTCATTTGTGTAGCTTGCAACAAATGGCTTCACCATCTCGGTGAGAATGAGATCGACCTCTCTATCTTCATCCCACAATCCATACAGCGTCAGGTTGTCCTGACCCTGATAGACAGCAAACCTCCCGAAGTAAAAGCCGTAACCCAAATCGCTGAGTTCGCTGCGATACTTGTAAGTCAGACCCATCAGCGACTCTAAAGTCTCAAGGGTGAAGTTTGAGTATTGGTTCTTCAACTCAGGGAGCTTCTTGACAATGGAAGGGACATCAATAACAATTCTAGCGCTGAGACTGTCGGTTTTAGTACCGCTGACCCTGGTCCAAGCTCTCCCCACGAGACTTGCAAGTTCATAGGGGCTGCTGTTTTCCGCTCGCAATACACCAAAAGCTTCATCGGCGTTGAGCAATCCTGAGCCGATCAGCACCTTAAACTCGTGATCTTTCTCTTGGTCCTGGCCAGAAGCTAGACCGACGCAAGTCAGTGCAACAAGAAGAATGATTATAAGGGCGGTATTTAGTTTTCTGGTCATTTCGCGCCACCCTCTTTGTTATCAAGAATACAAATGGTAATGTTATATCTTCTCGTAGGAAGAAGATTATTCCTTCCTGACGAAACGGTGCGACTCACATGTTTTTGCGGCTGTTTAGATACCTATCTACCAGGATTCTGGCAGCATAGTCGTCTAGAGGACGCCTTACGCTCCGCAATCCTTTAGGCAGGATCACCTGCCAACCGTAGCCGTTTTCTCGGAAGTAGAGTTCCTTTGCCTCGAGCGTCGAATAACCCTCCTCAACGAGTTCAACCGGGAGATCCAACTCTTCGACAAGAGGCAGATACCGCCTTGCTGTAGTGCCGTTTCCCATCACAACTGTTATACGCTTCCCCTTACTTATTCCCTCGATCTCAGCGATGAGCTCATTAGAAGGCACGATTTTCTGAAGCACTACACGGCCTACACTGTCCACCAATGCCAGGCCGCACTTGTCTTTCCCTGGATCTATTCCTAAAAACAGCATTAAATCACCTTCACAGCTTAATAGCTTCCCTCTGCAGATAGTCTGTACAATAGGGCAAAAAAACGGTGGCAGGTGCCACCGTTTTTTTCTACAGTTAGCTAATTACATCACGATACCAACTACGATGCCGGCGATACCAGCGAGCAGACCAAGAATAGCGATGGTTCTGGTGGTCTTGAGTTGGCCTTCCATGGTGATGATCTTGTCGTTTTGAGCTTCGAGCTGATCTTTGAGCTCATTGATGGACTTTGTGCTGTCTACAGCAGCGATCTTCTCATCCATGCTTGCTTCCAGTTCAGTGGAGAGAACAGCAAGTTTGGACTCGGTAAGAGCACTTGCTTCTTCCACAGTCTTCAGCTGAGCGATGATGGTCTTGAATCTGTTAGCCATGAACTGGTAAACGCGTGCTTCTGTGTCGCTCATGATGCCTTCGACTTCAAACAGGATGTCTTCGGCTTTAGCATCGATGAGTGCTGTAACTTGGTCTTCTGTCAGACCAGCAAACTCATGAACGATGTGTTTCTCGATAACTGGTTTCTCGATATATTCTTTCTCAATGATCTTGGTTACTTCGACAGGTTCTTGAATAACTCTTTCAATGGTCTTTTCGATGATTGGCTGAACAGGTTGATTTACTGTAACAGGCTGTTGAACTACTCTCTCAATCACAGAAGCTGGTTGAGCTTCGATTCTGTCGAGAAGTCTGGCAATGAGGACTGCTACAGAGTATCTGTTCATTGGCTCGGAACCGCTGAAAGTACCATCAGGCATACCACTAAGTAAACCTTCGTCGACCAATCTAGTAACAGCATCATATGCCCAGTGATCAGCTGGAACATCAGGGAAACTAGCGGATGCTACTAGACCTAAACTCAAAACTGCAACAACAACAAATGCCATCATTTTGGTGAATTTTTGTTTCATATGAACCTTTACCCCCTCTGGTTATGGTAAATAAATTCCGCTTTTGAGAACTCCTCTGCGTTCTCGAGATGATCTGAAACAAACGCAGTCACTGGCGACCTCAGTTGTTTCAATTACCTAATCAGTTATATTCTTCAATAGAAAGGCATTTCCTTCCTTTAGCAACATTTAAATCGTTTGGCGTTTACTATTTTCCCTTTCCTGAAACACTCAGAAGGAACAACATTTCCCAGTTGGAGTTCGATCATTCTAGGAGAGCTTCGACCCTCCTAGAACAAATCCTTAAACTGCAAATCCTAATCTTGAAAGTTCCCATGCAACGTGTTCGATGGAGCGCTGTACAAAGATCGCTAGTTCCGGATGTTCTTCTAACAGCCTCCCCAGTACAACTGCAAATTCCATGCGGCTTAAATCGGAAAACTCCAAAATCCGCACATAGTCCGGTATCTGCTCCAGTCTTTTTGCTGCAACAGACAGGACCTCCTGCCTAAACCTTTTCTCCACAACTTCAGCATGAGTCAGAGTCGAGAATAGAAGAAGAACAAGCATCAAAAGCAGAAGCTTTTTGATCCTCATGTCTCTCCCTCCTCAACATAGACAATTGGTCAAAACTCGGTCAGTTCCTTCATGCGTTTTCTGGTAATTCCAATATCACCTCCAGCTCGCAGTAGATTGGATATTCGGTTGTAATGATATCTCTAGTTGCCAAAGCTCTAATCTTCACCGGAATGCTCTGATTAGATGCTTTATCAATAGCTTCTTGAAGGCTTCTCACCGGTACGTCAACCACCTTGCCGTTATCTCCTACCAGCATGCCCCTTTTCCGGGCTTCTATACCAAAATCTGTAAGCATGGTAGCAATAGCTTCGAACACGCGCTGCTGGTCGGAATTGGGCTGCAGAACGATCTCTGTGAGCACTTCGCCCTGCTTGTAGATCATGGTGCGCGGCACGTATTCGAAGTAACAGGCAAGAGGAGCCCCGACAACGGTGTTGCCCCAGGCCACTATGCGAAAGACACCTTCAGGGTTTTCGCTGGCTACTTTTGCAATGTCTTTGATTGAGTTCAGGTCGTCTCCAACAACTCTCAGCGCTTGAAAAGCTCTCTGGTCGCTCCTTGCGCCTTTTTGAAATGCAAGAGTGTCTGCAATTTGAACTGCTTCGTAGAGGAGTTTCTCTATGGTGTCATCGCTCCCGGATACCACGGTATTGTAAACAATCTCGTCAGCTTGGTACAAAATGTACCCGCCGTAGAGGCGGTCAAGGAACTCCTCTGTGTACTCTTTGGCTTTCGTGGTCTCCTCGATTGTAGCAGTAAGCCGCTGTTCAACTTCTTTGAGAACGTCGACCCTTGCCTCGGCTTGCTGGAGTTCGCTGGTTTTCTGCTGCAGTAGAGTCTCTTTCTCCTGCAGTTCTCTGCTTACGGCATCGTAGGCCTCGTTCAGTTCTTTAAGCTTTGCATCTGCTTCATTGAGCTCGTTCAATGCTGCAACTCTCTGGGCATCGATCTCCTGCAGTTCTTTTGTGGTGCGGTCGATGAGTTCCGAAAGTTCCATGAGGTTCTTCTCTTTAACCTCGAGTTCGGCTTTTTGAGTGGCCAAAGTAGTCGTGAGTTCTTCGAGGCCAAATAGGGCTGTCCGAACTTCAACCGACACGATTGAAAGCAAGGCAATAGTTGTAATAGTAATAATCATTCCGGTAAGGATTGCGATTAACATAGACGTGTATCTAGGGCGTAGTCCGAAGAGCGACAGCCGCTTCTTGCCTACTCTAAGTCCAAGTCTGTCGCCGACAAATGCTATTGTTCCGCCTGTGAGTGCAAGTACAAAGACTAGAAGTACACCACTTAGTGACAGCATGCCTATCGCCCCCTTTTCACTGCCAAACGTAACGTCCATGCTCCTATCACGATATTTTGTCCCCATGCAGCTAAAGCTGGTGGTAAATGTCCTCCTTGACCTAACACTGAGGATAGAGTAAGCAGGACGTAGTAAACAAATACAATTGCAATACTGAGTCCAAATCCAATGGCAGAGCCAGACCTAGGCGATGAAGCAGCAAGGGTCGCTCCTAACAGAACGAATATTAAACTGGCAAACGGTATAGAAATCTTCTGGTGATACTCGATGAGCAGATCTCTAATGTTTCCCTGACCACTTGTCAGTTTAATACGCTGCCTTAGTTCCCTAATCCCCATTTGACTGGGATCCTTGTTTACCAAAACCACATCCTGTGGCTTGTAGACGATGGACAAAGGCTGCGTGTTTCTGGCGAAAGTCATCACTGTTGTGCGCAGATCGTCATAATAGAAGGTGCGTCCGTTCTCCAAGTACCAAGCCTCGTCTTCCCAGACCATCTTCTCCGCTTCGGTGGTTGATTCCGGTTTTCCATCGACAAACGTGAAGTAACTTACATTGGTAAAGGTATTGGTGGTCGGGTCGAACTTCGCAGCATATATCAAGGTTTTTAAAAGACCACCCTGATATTCCTCTAAAATAACGTTATTTTTGATAACGGGAACCGGTTTATTTCTTACCATTTGTTGAAAGAGAGTCTCATACCTGGTGACTGCTGCTGGAGCCATAACGTCGTTTACAAATAGCCCAAAAAGCGTCACCGCAAGGCCAAAACCGATAATAGGGCGAACCGTACGCCAAAAGCTCTGACCGCTGGACTCTATGGCAATGAGCTCGCTGTTTTGCGACATCCTCCCGACAGTCAATATCACGCCCATCAGAGCGGACATAGGGAGCACGTAAACCAGAATCTGGGGAAATTTCATCAGTGCAAGCTCTACTGCTCGGAGAAACGGAGCTCCAACATCCACTGCAACTCGGGCAAGATACACCAGGTCTGCAGCTACAAAAATGCTGGCAAAAGCCACGATCCCGAACAAAAACGGCAGGATCAACTCTCTGCAAATATACCTGTCTAAAATAGATAGAAGCTTCATAAAGAAAAGCGCTCCCCTAGGTAAAGCCTTCTTGCGTCTGGATCGTTGGCAATTTCTTTGGAGCTTCCTTCAACTAAAATGTGTCCTTCGTGCATAATATAGGCTCTATCTGTGATCGTCAAAGTTTCTCTGACGTTGTGATCGGTGATTAGAACGCCGAGGTTCTTTTCCCGGAGCATGGCAATGATCTCCTGAATGTCAGCAACGGCAATAGGATCTACTCCGGCAAAAGGTTCGTCGAGAAGAATAAAAGATGGGTCTGTAGCTAGAGCTCTTGCTATCTCTGTCCTTCTTCTTTCTCCCCCGGAAAGGCGAATGCCTTTGGTTTTCCTTACCACGCCCAGTTTGAACTCTTCAATCAGTTCTTCGGTGCGATGTCTCTGAGTTTTAGCATCTGCCCCTCTAGCTTCCAGGATGGCCATGATGTTCTCTTCCACAGTGAGCTTACGGAAAACCGAAGGCTCCTGAGGCAAGTAGCCAATTCCCTTAAGGGCTCGTTTGTGCATGGATAGGTGGGTAACGTCGTGACCGTCTAAGAGAATCCGGCCTCCGTTGACGCTTTCGATACCGACGATCATGTAAAAGGTCGTGGTTTTTCCGGCTCCGTTAGGTCCGAGAAGTCCCACAACTTCGCCGCGATTGACTTCTATAGTTACTTCGTCAACTACTTTTCTCTGTCCGTAGATCTTTACCAGGTTTTCTGCTCTGATGGTCAAAAAACCACCTCCCCTTTGAGGATGGCCAGTATCAGCTCTGCCATTTTGCGTGCA
Source organism: Clostridia bacterium DTU065 (assembly GCA_001512545.1). Classification (GTDB taxonomy): domain Bacteria; phylum Bacillota; class DTU065; order DTU065; family DTU065; genus DTU065. The sequence goes on from LFSI01000050.1 coordinate 12,738, forward strand.
GCTCCGGGAGCTCCCATTCTCTTGCGGCCTTCCTGGCCCATTCTTCTGCAGAGTTCCGGATCGCTGTAGAGCCTGTCAACGGCTTCGGCAATCTCCTTCGGGCTTTTGCCTTCTCCTACAAATAATACTGCATCGCCGAGAAGTTTCTTTTGCTTTCTCGCAAAATAGGGGGTAAACTGGGCCCCCGGACCTACGAAAGTCACGACCGGCTTGCCCAGGCCTGCTGCCTGCTCATTGCCAGTACCGCTGAGACCGATAACCAGCTCTGCCTTGGCGATGATATCGGCAAAGAGATCTCGGCAGAGGTAGACCTTTTTTTCTCCCTTTTTCAGGACTCTGTAAGCGAAATGCGGAGGATCCTGATCCTCTACCCAGCCGTCATTCAGCAGAGACTTCCCACCACCGTCATCATTCATAGCAACTAGGAAGCTGTTGCAGGTCTCAAGCAGCGAGACCACCTCGAGTATGGCTTTTAAGTTGATTACTGCGTCATCTCTTGTACCGGGCAAAATGCCAATAAACCTGTCTATACCAAAGTGTATGCCTTGAGGATGCAGGGCATCCATCATCAGATTTCCCAAATAGTGCGCTCTGACTTTGCGCTTTCTAAGGTCCTTTGCGGTAATCTCGTCCCTTGGAAACACCACCAAAGCATTCTTCCTCATGATTAAAAGGTCTAAGAAAGAATGAGCTTTGATGTAGTTGGACTTTGCTGTAGGCACAAAAACCTTTTTGCATTTTAAATACCGCGATGTGAAAAACAGATTGTAGGTGTCACCAACGCATACTGCAAGTTTGACACCTCTTAAACCCTTCAGAGCTGCTTTTTGCTCTTTGAGCTGCGCAAACAATCCGGCAGAGACGTCTCTTGAAAGATTCTTTACGCCCAAGTATGCAAAACCTCCACTAGGAAGCAGTGGTTGAGAATGAATCTTCTTTATCCCAGCACGGTCGTATGCCGTTCCTTCTCCCACAAGAGGCAGCGCTACCACTTCATGTTCCAGCGCTAGTTGTTTTGCGAGCTCTGAAGCAAGAATGTCTTCTCCATGCCCGTTGCTAACAATACAAATGGTCATGGGCTCCCTCCTACTGTTTCGCTCTTAAAGCCTCTGCAACCTCTAGCAATTACTGGTGCACGCTATTCTAAGCTTCAGCTGCGTCTCCTGCAGCATACAAACTGTAGTAGATGCCACCCAAAGCCATGAGCTCATCGTGAGTACCCGATTCAACAATGCAGCCGTCTTTAAGCACCAGTATCCTGTCTGCATTCTTGATGGTAGACAACCTGTGGGCAATGACCAGCGCCGTTCTGCCTTCTTTTAAAAGCTCAAATCCGTCTTGAACTGCTTTTTCGCTTTCGGCATCAAGAGCTGATGTGGCTTCGTCGAGGATGAGGATTTTCGGGTCTTTGAGAATTGCCCTGGCGATGGCGACCCTCTGCCTCTGCCCTCCCGAAAGGCTGGCGCCTTCTTCGCCGATCAGAGTATCGTAACCGTTTGGAAGCTGCATGATAAACTCATGGGCATTGGCCCTTTTCGCTGCCGTTTCTACTTCCTGACGTGTGGCCTCTTTTCTGCCGTAGGCTATACTGTCAAAAACCGTACCTGCAAAAAGGAAGGTTTCCTGCGGTACTAGACCAATCTGACTTCTGAGCGAACTTAAAGTTACAGCAGCTATGTCTGCACCATCAATCAAAATTCTACCGCTGTCGGGGTTGTAGAACCGCATGAGGAGATTGGCGATGGTAGTCTTCCCGGAACCGCTGGGACCTACAAGGGCCACAACTTCTCCGGGCTCGATGGTGAAGGAGATGTTGTGAAGAACCTCCTCCTCAGCATAGGAGAAGCTGAGGTTCTGAAACTCGATTCTACCCTCTCGCACTACCAACTCAGCTTTGGCCTCTTCGCTGGAGACCTCTTCCGGCTCGTCCATAAGTTCAAAGACCCTCTCGGCAGAAGCAAACGCCTGCTGAAACAAGCTAATAATTCGCGACAAAGACGTTATTGGACCAGAAGTCATGCCCAGGTAGGTGATAAAGCTCACCAGAGTACCTGCAGTGATTCTGCCTGCAATAACCTCTTTGCTGCCAAACCAGACCACGATCAAAAGGCCGATGACGCTAATTACCTCGATCAGCGGCAGCACTCCTGCCATGATCCTCGTGGATTTCATGTTAATGGCAAAAGACCGTTGGTTTTCCCCCTGCAGGTTCTCCAGCTCCTTTTTTTCAGCGCGGTAAGCTTTGACCACCCTGATACCGGAAAGAACCTCCTGAAGACCTGCGGAGATGTCCGCAAGCTTTGCCTGAACCTGCCTGGCTAGAAACCTGAGTCTCCGGCTGAGAACCCAAACTAAAAAAGCTATGAGGGGAAGCACGAGGCAGGCTGCAGTTGCCAGGCGGTAGTCAAGAACGAAAATAATAACGATAATTCCCACTCCGGTTACCACCTGATTGATGAACTCTCCCAGTCCCTGCCCTACTGCAGTCTGTAAGTTGTTAATGTCGTTTGTAACCTTGGAAATGATCTCGCCTTTTCTTGCACTTTGGTGATAACCCAGCGGCAGATAAAGCACCCTGGACAAAAGGTCATTGCGGATGTCCCTAACCACAGAGTGTCCGAGGTATGCCAAACAGTAGTGCTGGGCGTAGCTAAACAACCCTTTGACCACGTACAGCACAACGGCCGTAAGGGCTAGAGTGTTCAAGGTCTTCATCCCGTTTTCATTGATCTTCATAAGTACGTCATCAATAAGCCCCTGTCCGAGAAGGAGCGGAAGATACAGCGTAATCAGGGCAAGACCCAAAAGGGACAGCACGCCAAACACCGTGTATCCCGCATAGGGACGCACGTACGCCAGCAGTCGTTTGAGAGTTTTTTTGCGGTTAGGCGTCTTCATTCTTTACTTCCCACCTTTTGCATAGCGAAGTAGCGATTCTTTCTGCTGTATCTGTTTTTGGAAAATGAGTTAAAAGGTTTTGCGACATCTCGGCAAGCTTTTCTTTATCTTGGTAAAGCCCCAGGACAAACTCTGCAACGTTTTCTGCGTTAAGAAACCCCTTGAGTTCCGGGGCTAGAGCCTTCTTTGACATGATGTTAGGCAGCGCAACAAAACCCAGACTCGGGGCTTTCTTCCAAATCAGACGCTCCTTCATCCACGGTCCAAAACGAGGTATGCCGCTCAGAATGCCCACCAGTCCTTCCAGTGGAATTTCTCTTGCAATGTTGAAAGGCAAAATGGCAACATGAGGCAGGCCGTAGAAAGCCATTTCTGCGGTGTTTGTTCCGGGGACGGTCAGAGCAAGTGCTGACGTCTCCATTATCTCGTGGGACCTGCCGAAGTAAAAGGGGATACTGAGGCCCTTTTCGGTAACTATGGCATCTCCTTCTACTCTCCCTGTTGTGCCTCCCAAGCGGGGATTTGCTTGCCTGAGCGCTTCCTTCAGCAGGTCTCTGTTTGCAAAGTCCGAGAAGCTAATGACAAACTCCAAGTCGGGAGTTCTCTCTTTGATCAGTTCTGCTATAGCGAGAAAAAATGGCAGTATACTTTTTACATAGGCACGACTTCCAGGAAAGATAGCGATCTGGTTGCTCTTTCTGGGAAGCCCCAAAACTTCCAGACCGGAGAACATCAAGTCGCCTACGACTTCGATCTTCTCCGAGCTCACTCGCTTGGCCACCTGCTCTTTGACGTTTTCATTGGGCACAAAGACCAGATCCAGGTCCCTGTCAGCTCTCTTAGTGCTGTAAACCGCTACAGGATACCTCAAGAGCTTGCCCAGTCTTCTTGCATGCCAGATATCTCCGCCTAGAAAAAGAACGCACCCTACACCATCTCTGGGGATCTTTTCGATTCCCAGAGCTATACGCCAATACCTGTTCGGTGAAAAGATGCGTCTGATAGTCCCAGTTTGTCTTAAAACGTCGGCTTCTTTCCCAGTAGCAAACGCGCAGGGAGTGAGCACCACGTCTACATCTGCGCCCAGCGTATGCAGGATTTTAGCAACAGGTATTACCCAGCCCGTGACTTCTCCAGGGCTGTTAGTTGTAATTACTACCTGCACCTTTTGCCACCTCCAAGACGAGCTTTGCCGTTTTTACGTACGCTCCTTCTTCTGCGCCGCCTTCACCTTGCAGTCTCAAGCGCACTTTGGCAAGGCCGTCCACCATGCCCACTCTTAGCCTGGGATCAGAAAGTAGCGGTTTTAGTTCGCTAGCCATGTTTTCCGCAGTGCAGTCGTTCTGTATGAGTTCGGGAACCACCCTCTTGTTTAAGACCAAGTTTGGTAGAGAGTAGTACTTCACAGTAACAAGACGCTTCACGAAGAAAAATGTGATTTTAGACAGCTTGTACACTACCACCATAGGCCGCTTTAAAAGCGCAGTCTCAAGAGTTACGGTCCCTCCTGCACAAAGACACACTGTAGATGCTGCGATCACTTTGTGGGTCTGGTCTTGAAAAACGAGAGGCGAAAAACCTACCTCCCTGTTTATTTCCTCAATGGTTTCCAGCTTTATTGCTGGGGAAAGGCCCAAAATAACCTGGAGGTCGGGAAAATCCTTTTTCAGCAGTTTGCAGGCTTCGAGCATCGGCGCATATAAGGTACCGATCTCCTGCTTTCTCGAGCCCGGAAGAAGAGCTAAAACAGGAGAACTGTCGCTTAGGCCCAGTTCCTTTAGAGCTTTGCTTCTATCTATCTCGCCGGGGATATCCAAAAGCAGCGGGTGCCCCACGCTGACGATGTCGGCGCCGGCATTGCGGTAGACCTCTAGCTCCATTGGCAGTATGCTTGCGACCTTGTCCACCGTCTCCGCTACCTTGTAAGCTCTCTTTTTGCCCCACGCCCACGCTGAGGGAGGTATAAAGTACACTACAGGGATCTTAAGCTTTTTGGCCAGCTTGGCCACACGCATGTTGAACCCTGGAAAATCAATGAGAACCACGCAATCGGGCTTTCTCTCTTTCATGATAACTTCGAGTCTTTTCAACCAATTGCGGAAAAACCCTATCTGCTTTAGGGCTTCAGTAATCCCAACAACGCTAAGTTCGGTGGGATCGAAGATGACATCAAATCCGGCTTTTTTCATCTGCTGAGAACCGAATCCAAAAGCTTCAATGCTGGAATTAAGAGACTGCAACGCCTTTAATAGATTGGCACCGTAATAGTCCCCAGATGGTTCCCCTGCAAAAATCATAATCTTCAACTAAAAGACCTCCCGCAAACCGCAATCATCTTTCTGTGTATCCGTAGATTGCCATTCCGTTTGCATCTGCAAGACTGATGCACTCTTCTCTATCCAGCAGGAAGACTCTGTGAGCTTCAAGAACGAGCACGCTGATGCCGCTTTCAACTGCAGTTTTGACCGTTTCTAAACCCACTGTAGGAACGTCAAGTCGCCAGTCCTGGTTGGTGCTGGACACCTTACACGCGACAGCACCTTTAGCCAAGGAACCTGCCCGCCTCAAAGTAGCGTTGGTTCCATCGATGCCCTCTACGGCGATAACCGCACGTCTTTTTACCACCAACGTCTGGGAGATGTCGTGGTCGGCGAGGATTTTCCCCGTCTTGTAGCCGAACTGCACGTCCAAAAGCTGCTCGTTTGTGATGCTGCCTGCAATACTTCCTTCACCTGCAATGTAGTGTTCAATGTACTTGCCTTGAGACGCAACTTCTATCCCGTTTTCGTTGAAATGCCTGATAAGTGCCTTTAGAACCGTTTCGTTTTGAAAGTCGGTTAGTCTAGCCAAAACTTTCTGCCAAGCCCCATCGAACTCTGCGTTGAAAAAATCCAGCTTGGCAAAACTCCCAGCAAGGGTTAACTCTTCGATACCCTCGGCAAGGAGCTTTTCGGTGAGCTTTGCCAGTTCACCCAGTTTAAACTGAAAGACTCTTTCCCCGGCTAGCTCCAGCGTCTCCAGCGAGTGGCTGCAGAAAAACACCGGTTCGATCCCGGCTTTTTTCATCTCTTCTCCGATAAGTACTGGCAGTTTTCCACTGCCTGCGATTATTCCAGCTCTTCTAATCTTCGCTTCCTCCTTCAACACCGCTTCTGCTGGGACAAATACCTCTTTTCGACTGCTCCACAAAGTTCAAAAAGTGCTGGACTTCAGGATACATCTCCAAAGACTCAGCGATCTTCTCAATAGCTTTAGATCTGGTTAGCCCTTCGCGGTAGAGAATGCGGAAGGCCTTTTTTAACTCGCTTCTAACTTTAGGTCCCAGACCGTTTCTTCTAAGCCCAATGGAGTTTAGGCCAACGGCACCAGCGGGATTACCATCTACAAGGAGGTACGGGGGAACATCTCCGGTGATCTTAGCCATACCACCGATCATTGCCATCTCGCCAATACGGCAGAACTGATGTACTCCAGCCATGGCGCCAATTATCGCCCTATCTTCCACAGTCACATGGCCCGCAAGGCCTGCACCGTGAGTAACGATGACCCGGTCTCCCACCTTACAGTCGTGGGCAATGTGGCTGTAGGCCATGATCAAGCAATCACTGCCGACCTGGGTCGAGCCATCACCAAAAAGTGTACCCCTCTCTACTGACGAGTACTCTCTAAACTGCGTATTACGACCGATGATGGTGCGGGTGCTCTCGCCTTTGTACTTCAAGTCCTGGGGCTCCATGCCGATAATAACTCCTTCGTTCAAGGTGCAGGAGTCTCCGATGATGCTCCCTTCGTGGATGGTGCACCTAGGGCCGATCTTAACGTTGTCGCCGATTTCTACACCCTTCTCCACAATGCAAAAGGGTCCGACTTCTACGTTTTTGCCCAGCTTTGCACCAGGGTCCACCAGAGCTGTCGGATGTATCTTTGTTCCTACAAAATGCGCTGAATCTTCCAACCTTACCAAAGGGATCTTTCTCCTTCCTTAGGTAAAAGCCAGAGTCTATCCTAAGGCAAATAAAAGCTCAGCTTCAGCCGCAAGTTCTCCATCGACTTTGGCCTCACTGTGAACTTTAACCACCTTGCCCCTGGCTTTTATAATATTGACCTCCACAATTAGCTGATCCCCGGGGACGACCTGTCTGCGAAATCTCGCTCGGTCAACGCCGGCAAAAAGCGGCACGCCACCTTCTTCTTCGAGGGCAGACATGTAAGCAATGCCGGTAGATTGAGCCATGACTTCCAAAATAAAAACCCCCGGCAGGATGGGCATTCCCGGATAGTGACCTGTAAACTGCGGTTCGTTAGACGTGATATTCTTTAGAGTAACAACTCTCTTTCCCGGTTCGAGCTCGAGCACCCTGTCGACGAGAAGCATCGGATAGCGATGAGGTAGGATAGACATAATTTCCTGGATATTCACTCATTACCCCTCCAGTTGGATTATTTACCGCCCAAACCCACCTGCTCTAGTATTCTCCGCACCAGGAGAGCATTGTGCCTATGGCCGGTCCCTACAGCAACAATGTGGGCTTTAAGACGATATTCGCCAATAAGCGCCAGATCGCCGTACATATCAAGTACCTTGTGTCTTGCCACTTCCTCTGGAAACCTTCTTTTATTGGCAAATCCCGTCTCGTCGATAAGTACTACCATGTTCTCATCTCCACCCAGAGCTAAGCCCTGCTTTCTGAGTTCTTCCAAATGCTGTTTAAAAGCGATGGTTCTAGCAGGTGCAAGCTCTGACTCGAAGTCGTCCTCTGCTTCATTAAAATTATAATACATATCGGGAACGTTTTCCTGATTTGAGATAAAAGTATACGAAAGCCTCAGCTCCGGGTAAGGAAACGCCGCTACATATCTCGGGCCATCGTCGATTTTAATGGGCTCCTGCAGCTGAACCACAGGAAGATCTCCCTGAGGTACAGTGCCTCCTGCTTTCAGTGCTTTAAAGAATTCGAGACTCGAGCCATCCAGGGCAGGCAGCTCTTCGCCGTCGATTTCGATGTGCAGATTGCTCAGCCCCAGCGCGTTGCAGGCCGCCATGAAGTGCTCGATAGTCATAACCCTTGCAGAGTCTTTACCCACTGCAGTGCAGAGGGGGATCCCCAGCGAGGATGCGATATCCACCTTGATGCACGGTACGCCCTCAAGGTCCGTCCGGACAAACCTTCTGCCATAGCCTTCTGGCGCAGGAGAGACTTTCATCACTACGTCTTTGTTGGTGTGCAATCCTCTACCCTTTATGACAACTGGGTTTTTCAAGGTTTTCTGCATGCTACTTCCTCCAATCAGAGGATTATTCTGCATTGCTTCTTCCTATCCTTCTGCCTATGGAAAGAAGCAGGTCAAACGACCTGCTTCACATCTAGCTTTCCTAAGGCCTCTCTGGTGTCTAAGAGCCTTTCCCGATACATAGCTCCGACGTGAGACGCGGGCTCGGCAAAGATCCTGCTAGGAGGCGCTTCTTCAACGATTCTGCCTGCTTCCATGAGTACAAGTCGATCTGCTACTTTGAGAGCAAACGGCATCTCATGAGTTACTACCAGCATCGTTTTTTTCTGTGCTAGCGAGTCCATAATTCTGAGAATCTCGTGAACGTACATAGGATCAAGGGCAGCGGTTGGTTCGTCCCAAAAGATGATGTCGGGATCCAAAGCCAGGGCTCTAGCAATACCTACCCTCTGCTTCTCACCGCCTGAGAGCTGTCTGGGATATCTAAACCTTTTGTCCCAAAGGCCTACCGACTTGATGGCTTCTTCGGCCTTTTTGCGATCTCTGTCTCCTTCCCAAAGAGCTAGGAGTACGTTTTCCAGGACGGTGAAGTGGTCCAGGAGCTGGAACTCCTGAAAAACGATGCCCATCTTGCGCCTTTTTTTGCGCAGAGCTTCTGGCGACAGAGCCTGGAGGTTAACACCTTCAAACCAGACCTCGCCGGACTTGGGTTTGATGAGCCCTAAACAGACTCTGATCAAAGTGGACTTGCCGCATCCGCTTGGTCCTGTGAGAACAACCGTTTCGCCGTCTTCCACCTTGAGGTTTACGTTGGCAAGAGAGCGCACGTTATTTCTTTCTAAAACAATGTCGTGAAGTTCAAGCATTCTTAAACCTCCTTGGACTAAGCAGCTTGCGGCGGTTCAAGAGCTGCCACAGACCGGGTCTTCCTTCCGGTACCACTACCTGCCTGTAGAGTTCGGTTTGGGAAAGACCCAATGCCTCTCCTGCTTCAATGCTCTTGGCGTTTAGCGGGGAAATGCGGCTGGAGAAGGTGATTAGCACAGCGCTGCCAAGTCCGCCTACGGCAACGTAAATCAGCTTGACCATGCCGGACATCTCAAATGGCATGATGTAGACCACAACAGCCATCTCTAGGACGCCTAAAAGCCAGCCGTAGAGAGGTGCCAAGTAGTTGTTTTTGTGGTCCAAGTAGCTTCCCCAAAGGGTGTGGTCTACTGCAGTGAACACCCAAAGCAGAATCACGACCACTGTCAGAGCTGCAAACGGCACGACGCTGTTGACCACGCCGCCGATCTGGCTCTTAATGTCCTCACTGATTTCTGCGGCAGGTTTGCTGATCACTCCATCGATGGGCGGAGCAGATCCGGTCGTGATGACGCTGATGGTCTTGGGACGGGCAATAGCTTCGATCTCCTGCCAGCTCTTAGCGATGTCCTCATCGCTCCAAGAAGGCAAGCTCTCTTTCAACTTGATGAGAGGATCGGAAGGCATGGCTTCTGCCCACTGAAGGAGCTTTTGCGCCAGCTCTTCTCTGAAACCTCCAGGAAGCCTTCCCACTCTGTCCCAGAGCACCAAGACGCTGAGCTGGGACTTCAAGTCCGATGGAACCTCCAAACTGAGGTTTTTAGCCAACTGTTCGATTTCTCTTATCAAGATGCCAAAGTCCTCACCTTGCACTACCTTGTCCGCAAGGGACTGAATACTTGCCTTCAGATTCCTGGCGTCTGCTTTGGGCTCCCAAACATCCAAATCCCGTCTGGGACTTTCTAGAGTATATTCCGGGAGCACTTCCTTCACAGTTCCGCTTCCATCTAAAAGATAGGCTTTTTCCGAACCTGTAAGGTTCAAAGAATCGCCTTTGATGAGGTATATGCCATCTGTATAAACCCTAGCTTTGAAGTCTGCATCGGCTTTAGTGCCTACTTTCAAGTTTCTTGCGGTCAAAGCAATCTCCGAACCCACCGGCAGCTCTTTAGCGAAGGTGAGTTGAGCCGTATAACTTTTCAAGAGACGCACCGCATCGCCAATAACACCTTCGGCAGGCGGTGTTGTAAACCAGTATTTGGTCCCCTTAAGAGCTTCGTCGATCATTTCCCTAATCTCTGCAGCCTGTTGGTTGGTGTAGTCTTTGAGTTCAATCTCCCACCTGTAGTACTTGGACGTCAGTTCCTCTAGCTTGTCTTCAATCTTGTTTAGGTTTCTGCGGTTTTTGGCAACAACATATAGGCCAAGAGGTCCTTTTGCAGCGAATTTTACCTCAGGCCAGGTGTGAATCTCTTCCACAAGTTCGGGATAGGTATCTTGGGGCATACCCTTAACCAGCACCGCAGGGTCGAGAAGGGGTGCCAACCCGCCGTATCCCGGCAGATGGCTTATGAGCTTTGCCACTTCATCCAGTGCACCATTTTTCAAATCTTCTTCGCTGTAACCTAAGAGTATGTGAATGTTTTCACCAAGCTCCTTGCTGACCCGGAACTTAAAGCCGTCTCTGCCTGAATAGACTTCTTTAAGCCCTTCTACGAAGTTCTTGGTTTCTTTTTTGTCTACTTGTACGATTACTTGATATTCTGTTCCCCCAATAATGTCGTCTAATCCACGTTGTACATAGAAGGAAAAGCCGTGACCGGCGACAAGTATTGCAGCTGAGAGTAAGACAATTTCTAAGACGATCACGATAGCTAAATCGAGTTTGATTCCACCACGCACAAGGCTCCCTCCTTTCGCTTCAATTATAGCAGAATCAATGGTTCCGCCTCATTGGTAAGTTCCTCTTGCGGTGCGACTTTCTAACAAAAAAAAGGGAGTCTTTCGACTCCCCACTACCAAACCAGCTACTTACGCCCAAGAACACTAGAAATGATGGATCCTGAGCTTTTAACTGCCAGTTTTAGAAAGCTTTTATTCTCGGTGAAAATGATATCAAGTGCGTTAATCACTTTGTCGATTTCCTCTTTAGTTACAGTAAGAGGCGGCTCTAGCCTGATGACGTTGGGGTTGTTCAGCGTGTAGGCGGTGATAACGCCGTGCTTGTTCTGAAGTTCTCCAGCGACAAGAGCACCAAAGTACTCTTCTGATGCTCTGGTGAGCGCTCCGCCGCTGATCTTATCCAGGAAGCCCTTAGGCTGCTCGAACTCGAGGCCGATCAAAAGGCCTTTTCCTCTTACCTCTTTGATCAAACCGTGCTTATCTTTCAAGCGATTCAGTTCGGAAAGGAGATAGTCTCCAAGTTCGAGAGCTCGCTGCGGGAGATTCTCGCTGACGATCACCTCTAGCGCGGCGATTCCTGCAGCGGCAGACCAAGTGTTGCCGCCAAAAGTGCTGGTGTGGAGCAGGCACTTTTCTTTGGAACCGTAGGCATTCATCCAGATCTCTTCAGTGGTGATAAACAACGATGTGGGCATTATGCCGCCGCTGATGGATTTTGCAATGCACATGATGTCGGGCTTTGCTTCATCCCACTCGCAGGCAAACATCTTACCGGTTCTGCCGAGACCTGTTTGGATCTCGTCGGCAATTAAGAGCGCGCCGTACTTGTGGCAGAGCTCTTCCGCGGCTTTAAGATAGCCTTTATCGGGAACGATGATGCCGCCTTCACCCTGGATAGGTTCAACGATGAAGCCGGCGACGTCTCCTTTTTTCAATCTCTCTTCCAGAGCCTTAAGGTCGTTGTATGGGACTTTTTCGCAGGCGGGAACCATTGGTTTAAACGGTTCTTGGTACTTTTCCCTGCCAGTCAAAGACAGAGCTCCCATGGTCTTGCCGTGGAACGACCCGCTTGTTGAAAGCACCACCGGTTTGCCAGTTGTGATGCGGGCAACCTTCAAAGCACCTTCTACTGCTTCAGCACCGCTATTGGCAAAGAAGCAGTGCTTCAAGTCGCCGGGAGTGATCTCTGCGATGTTGTGGGCCAGGACGCCGGCAAGTGCTGGAAGCGATGCTTGTAGGAAGTTCGGACGCTCCTTTACCTTCTCCAGCGCTTCTAGCACGTAGGGATGGTTGTGCCCAACGTTCAGCGACCCGTAACCCCCCAGGAAGTCCAGGTATTCGTTGCCCTCGGAGTCCCAGACCTTTGTTCCCTGTGCCTTGACGAAGAGCTTGTCGAAGTTGAGCATGCCCAAAAGAGACACGAGGGCTGTGTTGCCGTACTCCTTATGCAGATCAATAATAGCTTTTCGATCCAGACTCAATGCTTCATCGAGTGTAATCATTGCTGAGCCTCCTAATTCACCTTAGTCACGAACTCGATAGGTCCTGTGACCTTATAGGTACCTTTATCAACGTTTGTCTCCAAAACACCATTGGGGCTTGTGAGTATTCTATCTTCTTCAACAAGTTTTAAGTTGCCGATCAACTTGGCAATGCCGGTGCCGTCGCTAAACTCCAAAGTGTCGCCGTAGATGGTCTTTTCCGTGTCGTTGATCACGATGTTTCCTTCGGCTTTAACGTCTTTTGTTTCCGTCCACAGCTCCACTTCATCAGCATCGATGGTAAGGGTTTTGTCTCTTTCCTGTACCACCTGCACGCTGCCGATCAGCCTGGCATAGTCGTTTTCGGTGTCGAAGAAGACCTCATCTGCAGTGATGGTCATGTTATCATTAACAATTATACACCTTCCAAAGGCTCTGGCAACTTTGGTCTTGGTGTTGTAGATGAGCTTCTGGGTAGTAATCTGGGTTTTGCCCTGGGTAATCACGATCTTGCTTCCGGTGACGGTGATCTCGTCGCCTTCGCCGCCAACCATCTCGCCGTCTTCACTGACTGTAAACACTAAGTTGTCTTTCTGCGCAAGAGCCGTCCAGGACAAGATCAAAGTAAAAACCAACAGGAAAAATAGCGCTTTTCTTTTCATATTCTCTGCCGATGCTCTCGGCTAAACCCCCATTCTCTCCGGAAATTATTCGATATTTTGAACTACCGCGGTAATCGGTCCTTTGATCTTGTAGTTTCTGGTGTCCCAGTTAAACTCCAAGCTCGATCCCCTGACCTCCAGTCCATCCATATCCACAAGAAGGAGATCTCCAGTTGCAAGAAGCAGCTGCTCCTCAACGTCTCCTGAAAGCCTGTCGGCATAGACTTTGTATTTATTGGTTGTGAGCGTTGACCTTCCTACAGTCTCAAACGTGTCTTCTTTGGCGTAGTAGTTCACCTTGGGTGCCTCCAGCATGAAATCCTCTGTAAACCCAAAGATCGCAACATCGCCGATGGCCTCGAGAAGTCCCTGCCGGTAATGCCAGTTGGCAAGCTTTGTGCGGAGCTTCAATTCAGCCTGACCTTCCCTATAGGTGATCACTTCGCTCAGCCTTTGGAACTCGTAGTAGTTATCGAACTCAATTACGGTTCCTGCATTCAGACTGAAGATAGGCAGGCCTCCTCTGCGTTCAACAACGCTCATGTTTTCCACGACCTGCTTATACTCTGAAGGAAGAGGCTCTCTGGTCGTTTTTTTCTCAGCACTTTCCCTGCATCCTGAAAGACAAAGGGCCAGTGCAATTAATAACCACAGATACTTTTTCAAGCCTCTACCTCCTTTCTAATTGCCCGAACTGAGGGCGGTGAGCATATCGCTGCTGAAATCCAAGCCCGAGTCGCTCACTTTAAGGCGCATCGGTTTGTCGCCAATGGCATAAATCCTAAACTCAAACCACACTGCTTTGTTGACGTGATCGTAGGTAAAGTCGATTCTCCTGCAGTGCATATCGATGCCAAAGGTTGCCTGGAGTGTGGAATACTTGTTCGTTGTAACGTTGAATGCCGCCTGTCCCTGCAGCCGGAAGGGACCGATGTCCACCTGTCCCTGACCGTTAAGCTGCTTGAGCTTCCACTGGCCGCTCTCTTTGGCATAATTGACGCGACCTTGGAGGTTGATGCTGCCGTTAGGTTTGATGTTCAGACTGCCTGCATACTTCACCGGTTCGAAGGGTTTGAGCTTGTATGAATGCTCAAATGATGCGGTCAGAGATCGGAAAGTGAACCTGTGAACTAAGTCCAGGTTTTTCAGTGTAGACTTCAACAGATCATACCCTGTTTTAGCTTCATTGGAGATAAAGCCGTAGGTGTTGTAGATCCTGAAATCCACAGTGTGGGTGTCGGAGATTTTATCAAAGCTAAACGGCGAGTTGCCGTAGGCGTTTCTTTTGGTGTAGTCGGTGCTGAAGGTCCAGTTCTGCACCGGTTTGAAGGAAAGTCCTAAGTTACCCCTCCAGGAGAGAACATAGGGATCGAAGTCCTTGATGTCATAGGTTGTTCCTTGCAGTTCAAAAAGGGTGCTGAACTCCAGCGTTTTTGTGAGCTTATAGGTTTTTCTTCCCAAAGTGCCTTTAAGCCCAAGCTTATTACTGGTTACGTTGCTTGGCTGCTCCTTGTAGTTACCCACCACAGTCTCCAGAGTAAGCGGCCAGTCGAAAATTTTCAGCCCCCGGCTTCTGAGGATCAGCTCAGGCTGACGCAACAGCTTGGTATACGAGGTGTCCTGTTCCTGGCTGCGGTCCTCAAGTTGGAATCTAAGGGTGCCCTGGAGTCTCTGCCCGGTGTAGTTCAAAGTACTGTCGTAGTTTACAGTGGTCTGCCATGGAGCCACTGCTTTTTGCGTCTGGATCAGGCTGCCGTTTAACGTCAGACGCCATTCCCGGCTGAGTCTGAGCGTGTTGCCGCTTTCGAGTTTAAACTCTTTTTTCACCGGACTTGTAGTAGCTTCGCTTGAATAACTTGCGCGCAAGCTTCCCGAGTAGACGTCTCCTCTGTAAGTTGCAGACAGCGACGAGCTCCGCAGGTGCTTGGGTGAAAACTCTGTGAGATCGTCTTTGTAAGACCCGTTAGCATTCAGCTGAAAAGCACCTACTTCGGTCTTTGCTGAACCGGACAGATCCGCAAGCTTCAGAGCGTTTTCCCTGGGCGAGTAGATCAGGTAGTACTTGCCGCTTAAACCGGTTTTGTCTTTAGCGAAGTTATGGCTTACCCCCTGACCAATGCCGAGCTTCTCCATGAAGTCCAGGTAGATCTCTCCCTTATTGGCATCATTCAGTGTATATACATAAGTGAACTTGATATAGAAACCTTCTTTAGAGGAGGAACCGATTTTAGGAAACTTGAGGTAGTTGGTTCTTTCCTTTAGGGAGATGGTATAGTAAGGAAAGTACAAAAGGGGCAGGTTCCCTTCTTTGTAGAAAAGGTGGCGCAGCACCAGCCTATCGTCCTGATAGATCTCGATCTCCTTTGCGGCGATGTGGTAGTGGGGATCGCCCAGATCGCAGGTGGTGATTTTCCCCCCTGTAATATGGATGTAATCGTCTTCAAAGCGCATCTCCTGACCGTAGATATACAGGTCGCCTTTAAGCTTTTCGTTTTCGATGTTCCCCGAAACTCCCACGATAGTTCCGGCCTTGGTCTTGTAGTTGTAGACTAGCTCTTCACCTACAAACTGCCTGTCTTTTTGATCTACAGTAACTCCTCCTGTGAAGCGCACAATACCCTCTACAAGATCGACTTCCGCTTCACTGCCTCTGGCAATAAAGTCGGTTCCTTCTATGATTACATCGCCTGAAAGGTTCACGGCACTTTTGTCGCCTGAGATCCCCTCACTGGCTTTGATTTTAACTTCTTCGGGTTCTTTGACCTCGCTTTCGGTCTGCACCGCCGGGGTGGAATCTGCAGGTTGGGGAGTAAGTGCGGAGGTTTCAGCTTGCACCGCAGCTACAGCGAAGAACAGTACAAAGAGTATGCTGACGATCTTTTTTGCCTTCACATTTACCCTCCTCATACCCGTTCAACCAAAAGCAGCAGACTTACCCCTACAACGAGAAAGACCCCTGTAGGGAGCCAGGCTCCTAGAAACGGCGTAATAATCCCTTCTGCCCCTAAAGTTCTGCAGAAGGCGCCTGCAACGTAGTAGAGCAAAGCGATACCGATTGCCAGCCCCACCCCGAGAAAGATTCCGCCTCTGCCGAACTTGACGCTGAGCGGAGCTCCTAAAAGCACGAACACTAAACTAACCAGAGGCACTGACAGTTTACGGTGGTAATCCACAATTAGTTCGTTGACATTGACTCCTGACCTTCTGAAGATGGCGATCTGCTCGGCCAGTTCCTTTCTGGTCATCTCCGAAGTGCTCTTTATCGAACCGAAAAGGGTGTCCAGGTCTTTGCCGATGTTGATGGCAACTTCGCCAAACTTCTTTTCGCTGGTCACAAAACCGGCGCTGTCAAACTCCCTGGAGATACCATCCCTTAAAACGAGAGTCATGTTTTCATACACTGCTTCTTTGGCAGTGATTAAGTCTGGAACTCGGGAAAAGTTGACTTTGTAGACCATTACGTCTTTCATAGTTCCATTGGTACGGTCGATGGACCGAACGTAGAAGTAATAGTCGCCTGTTCCTTTGAAAAAGACATTTTGATCGATTTCAGGAATGTTTTCCCTGAAGATTACGGTGCGAAAAAGCTGCTCAAACTTATTGTTGGCGCTTGGTGCTATGTAGTCGCTGAAGAGGAAGGCGATGCCGCTAATGACAATCCCCAGAACCAAGAGGGGCAGAACTAGAGCAAAAAAGCTTACCCCCGATGTCCGCATGACGGTCATCTCGGAGTCTCTAACCAGCCGCCCTACAGACATAAAGATCGCAAGCAGAACAGCCACTGGAAGTGTGAGAATGATAATGTCCGGCAGCTTATACCAAATCAGCTTCAACACGACCCCCAAAGGAGTCCTGCGGGTTATTAAATAATCCATAAGTTCAAAGAGGAGATCGCTGAGAAGTATTACAGTCATGCCCATAACACCCATAACAAATGGCGCAAGAAACTCTTTGACGATGTAGCGTCTAAAAATCGAATACCTCACCGTAACACCTCTTTTGCCTTAAGTGTTAAAAAACGGCGCCTTACCAGGCGCCTCTTTACATCTGCGCTAAGGCTCAGTGGAATCTATAGCCAAAACTTGCACTGTGTGCGATTCTGCCTTCAACATAACTCAGTGCTAGGTCCAGGTCAAAAGCACTAGTTTCATCTCTAACGCTGGTGTAAGAGAAGCCCAACCCCGGCTTAGGTGTAACCTTTGTGGTCTGCGTATCGACGGTTAGAGTGACGCCGCCTTTGACTGCAAACGATCTGAACCTGTAAGCTGCCCCAAGACTGATATCTGCAGCTTGCTGCAGCTTGGTTGAGGCGTCTATGCTTGCGAGAAACCCGCTGGGCAGAGCATAGCTTGCACCTAGCCGAATGTTCGGACTGCCTTTATAGGCCGCCTCTTTGCCAATGGTCCAGCCGATCAGGTTTTCTACCGACAGCGTGGTGGTAAGCCTTTCGAAAAAGCGTGCACCTACTGCCACATCCATTCTGAAAGCACCGGTTTTGCCTTTTTCCTGTTTGTAGATGAGGTTCACACCGCCAAAGACCGGTTCGGTGCAGAGAGCTACCGAATAGTAGTATCTGTTTCTATGGGTGTCTGCTGGATCCCTAACCCAGGTTATTCCCCCTGCAAGCCTGTAAGGCGAAATACTCGGATTGTACCGCTCGGAGAAGCCTGGTTCCAAGTAACCTATAGCAGTGAGGCTACCGCCGTCGAAGATGTAACTTCCGCCAACGTACCGCTGGGTTAGATTTACAAGAGCTGCAGGATTATACAGCACCGCATCAAGCCCAGTAAGCGCTCCAATACCCGCGCCGCCCATTTGCATCAGTTCTGCCCCGAGGCAGGGTGCAGCAATGAGTATCAAGCAAAAAAAGCCGATTATTGTTTTCTTCAATCTCTCCATCTCCTTTTAAAAAGCAGTGGTGAGATAGGCACCGATTGCAAGTGTTTTCATGTCTAGCAGGCCAATATCAACACTGAAATAGTCGTTAAGTTGGAGCCGGCCTCCGAAGTTCAAGACAAAGGAGCCTTCCTGTTCCCGGCTGTTATCTTTAAGTTCGAGAAGCAAAGTTACAATTGGTACGGGAAGCTTTCTCGGTGAAATGGACACGGGATTAACCACGTAGGAAATTCCTCCAAATACTCCCTTGTACTCGCCGCTACCCATACCGATGTGGGCTTTAAGACCGTTTGGCAGTAAGTTCTTGCTGAGTACTGCATAGAAACTAGATCCAGATGCACCAACTGCAAAAGCGGGTCTATCCAAGGTTTCCTCTGAGAGGCGCCATTTGAAAAAACCATAAACTGGATCGCGGCTTCCTGCAGCTATGCCCAGCTCTAAATTCTCTAAAAACGTGGCCGCCAAGGCCCCGGAGATATCGTTTTCGGCGTAGTTGAGACCGATGCTCCCGCTTCCGTTTCTGCGCATGTTGGCAGTGGGAAGGGTTAACAACCCTTGCGACCCGGTGTAGCTGAAAGCACACACTACCTCTGCCAAGAGGCAGAAAACTAGGAGTCCTAGAATAATTCGCTTCACTATCTCTAATTCTCCTTTTGCTTCGCCAAAACCTCATCCAGTTTTTTCGCCAGTTCTTTCACCTGCTTGCGGAGTTCCGGCAGGTCCTGCATGCTGGCTTTGATGCGGAGTTCTTTCTTGTTATCCCGTGCAGGGATGCCGCTGACGATTGCTCCAGGTTCGATATCGCCATCCACAAGGGCTTTGCTCATGATACCGGCTCCATCCCCGATGGTCTGGTGCCCGGCAAACATAACTTGGCCGCCAACCATCACTCGCTTGCCGATAACAGTGCTGCCGCTGATGCCGATCTGTCCTGCCATGATGCTGTCTCTACCAATGACAGAGTTGTGACCTACGTGGGTCATATCGCCCACTTTTACGCCGTCTGCAATTACAGTTGGCCCCGCAGCTCCTGAAGCAATAGAGGTGTTAGAGAATAATTCGACATCGTTGCCTATAACTACTCCTCCGATTTGTGGCACCTTTTTCCAACCTTCTTCGGTGAGGGTGAAGCCAAATCCGTCGACGCCAATGATCACGCCTGAATGAATGATGGCGCGGTCGCCAATGGTGACGTTCTCTCTGATTACCACCTGCGGATAGATCACGCAATCTCTGCCAACCTTGCTACCAGGCCCAACAAAAACGTGGGGAAAGATCACTGTTCCATCACCGATCTCTGCATCGGCAGCAATGTAGGCAAAGTCGTAAATGGTGACGTTATTGCCAATCTTTGCCCCCAGCTCTACTACAGCTTTACTGCTTACGGTTCCGGTGTGGATGACCTTTCTCTGGAAATACCCCAAGACAACAGCAAAGGCCTCGCGTCCGTCATCGACGATGATGCCGTTTACCTCGAGGTCATCTGCAAACTTCCTCTCGATGATGTAAGCTGCAGCGAGATTATCCTTGGCCTTTTCCTTGGCGGAGCGTCCGGCCACAAGGGTCATTGCTCCTTCTCCTGCAGTTTCAATAGGTGCTGTATGGCTGATCAGCACCTCAGGGTCTCCGATAAGCTCTCCCCCAATCATTCGGTGGAACTCTCCCAGCGTGATTGGGGGCTTTTTTTGTGATAACTTCAACGAAACTGCCCCCCTAGCTTCTTACTCTGTTTTTCTATGCGCATCAAGGATCATGTCCGTGATATCAACTGCACCTTCAGGTACGGTCTCCACAAGTCCACCGGGTTCGTAGCCATCCCTCATCGCCAAAAGGCGAAGAGTCTGACTGCATTCGCTTTCGATGTTCCTTAGGAGGTTGTCTTTTCTGACGATCAGATCGTTTAGCTGCTTCTCTTGGAGCTGCCTGTACGACGAAATCAGGAGGTTGTTTTGGGTTAACGTCTGGCTTTCCAGATGGGAAAAAGTCTCAGACATATTGTTTCTGCGGACTTCAACCCCTTGAGCTGCTTCGGCCATCTGTTCTTTGATGGTCTCCTCTTGGAGCCTGTATCTGGCCTCAAGCTCTTCTAGTTCCTTCTCCAGGCGTTCTTGTTCTTGACTTTCTAGTTCCACAAGCCTGCGCTCGCGCTCGAGGTTGATCTCATTCAACTCATTTTCCCACTGAAAGTCTCTCTGCGCCAAGTCATCCAGTATAGACTGCCGGGTTTCTCCGTTGTCTCCGCCTTCGGTCATCAGTTCGGAAGTCCTGGGAGTAACTCCGATATCCACTTTAATGGAGTAGCGCGCAGGCACATCTAGGCTCTGCAGCCTCTGCCTCAGCTCGTCGACGTCCTTCAAGTACACTTCCCTAGCAGCAGCGACTTTTGCATAGTACTCTCTGTTTATTTTTTCCCGCTTTTCCCTAAGACTAGTTTCGTGTCGGACAAGCAGGGTTTGCTTTTCTAGCTCTTTGTCTTCAGCATTTCTTGCCAGAAGATCTTTAGTAGTTTTGTTTAGGGAGTCAATAACCAGACTGGCCTGGTTCTGCAGGTACTCTTGGGGGTTGCCCGTGTTTTTTCCTGTCTGCCAGTTCTGAAAGACCGTGTCATATGCGGTCTGCTCCAGGGATCTGGCAAGAATTTCCCGCTCGAGCCTCTCCACTTCCGCATACAGGGGATGCTCAGCAATAACCTTCTGCTTCAGCGCTACGGCTTTTTGCTTGGGAGCAGGATCCGGGACGTTGATGATTACGTCTGCAGCCTGCCGATCGTCCGGTTCAGCAAACTCCGACAGCGTTTCTTGGAAGACGTCTTTGTAATTGGAAAGAAATCCCACAATGCACCCTAAAATAAAAAGGGTGATGACAAACCCGAAACTGAAGCGCTGATTACCTGATCTCACTCTACAACCTCCTTTCTCTGTGATTTCCATCCTTTTTCAGCTTAATCCTGCTGATTTAAAAAGGATGGGCTAGGCCCATCCCTCCTTGCTGTCTTACTTGTTGCCTTCTGCTAACACCGCATCTGTAATGTCAAGAGCAGGGTTGCCGTAGTAAACTACACTGGCATCAATAACTGTGCTAAAGCCTTTTTCTTTTGCGACCTTGCTAATTGAGCCAAGCAGTTCGACCTGTGCTAGTTGATATCTGTGATCGAAGTTGAGGTCGGCCATGCGCTTGTTGAGCTCTTCTTGGTATTTAGCGAAAAGAACTTCTTTTTCTGCGGTGGTCATGTTCTTGGATTCTTCATCAAACTCGGCCTGCAGCTTAGCTACTTCAGCATCGTAAAGCTCGTTCAGCTCGGCGAATGCCCTGTATTCTGAAAGTAGTCTCATACCATCAACGTAACCTATTGGACCGTTGGCATTGCTATCGAGTGCTCCACTGACAAAGGCGATAGCCACAAGAGCTACCAGTGCTACTGCTACTACGATGACCGGGCGCAATTTCTTAATACGATTCATTTTCAATCACCTTTCCTTATTAAAATGCTTGTCCTAGACTAAAATGAAACTGGGACTGCCATTTACCGTTCTCTCTCGAAAAGCCAAAGTCGAGGCGGATCGGACCGATAGGTGTGTTGATTCTGATGCCTGGTCCAAATCCGAACTTGAGATTGTCGGCTTTTACCCCTTCGTCGGCGATTTCACCTAAGTCCGCAAATCCTACCAGCTGGATTGCATCTGAAATCAGATACCTGTACTCCACATTGGCAAGGAGGAGGCTGTTACCTTGGAACGCTCCCCACCTGTAGCCGCGGACTGTGTCTGGTCCACCGAGGAAGTACTTCATGTGCTCTGGCAGTCTCGCATCTGGAGTCTTAATAACGCCTCCCTGAGCGTGAAGCGCTAGGACATGCTTGCCCTCTTTGTCGAGGCCTATATACTTCGCTACATCGAGCTCGTATTTTTGGTAGGTGTAGTTTCCGCCGATAATCTTGCCGCCAAAATCGCCAGTTAGACTGACTCTTTGGCCTTTACTTGGGAAAAGGAAATGGTTCGCATTGTCATAACTAAGTATAAACCCTACACTTCTGGTTTTCCAGTCCGTTGTCTGGTTAGTTTGTGACAGTGTTTCCAAGTTGTTATCTATTGTACCAGTTAATGATAACCTCAAATACTCAGTCAAAGGTCTGCCTATGGAGAGATTGATCCCTTTACGGTTGTTTTCGACGAATAGGTTTTCACCAAGTTCGGTCTTACTATGAGAGATCGTAGCTTCTAGGCCAAGGGAGGTTGCGCTAGAACCAAGGAATGGTTCGTAGAAGCTCAAACCGAACATCCGCTTATTGCGTCCGAGCTCAAGTCGCGTAGCAACCTGCTGTCCGTACCCTAGGAAGTTGTCTTCCTGATACTGCAGGTACCCTACAACACCATCTAGCGAGCTGTAACCCAATCCTCCGATAACCTCACCGGACTTGCGCTCGGTGACATCGATAACCATAATCGGTTCAAGGGGGTTATCTGTAGGCTCGAAGTAGATGTTTACAGAATCGAAGTAGCCCGTGTTGTAGAGCTTACCGTAAAGCTTCTCGAGCTCTGTACTTTTCAGTGCGTCTCCTGCCTTAATGTTGACGTACCTTCTGACGACGTGCTCCTTGGTCTTGTCCAGGCCGGTAACCTTAACGTCTGCGATCCGATTGGTCTTGAAGGAGATCTTAAAGACATTGTCTTCGTCGATGTTGACTTCTGTAGGCTGCAGGAACAAACCGTACTTCACAACGATTTCATCAATAACTTCCTGCATGCGCTCTGGCGTGAGGATGTTAGCGTTGAAAATCTTCCCAATAGGAATGTTCATGGCCTCGAGCAAGGCTTCCTCTGGAACCTCATCGGTATCCAACTCCACCTCTACACCGGAGATCACCGGGTTTTCATGGACTTTAAAGACGACCCTCATTCCCCCTAGATAAAAGGAAGGTTCAACTTCAACGAGGCTGAAGTAGCCCATTTCGGTAATAGCCTGCATGTCCTGCATCAGCTTTTGTTCATCGAGGGGTTCGCCAACCTGAGTGGCTTTGATCACCGCCAAGATCTCCGAAGTGGAGACTTCCCTATTCCCCGATACTCCAATAGAGGTTACTATAGCAGCAACATCACTGCCAGCGGCCAATGGGGCCTGGAGTGATAGGATTAATATCATAAGCATGAAACATAACATCGAAGATTTCTTTTTCATTAACGCGCCTCCCAAACCTAATCAAAGAGATTCTTAACTTGTATTCTCGACCGAAAATCTAAATCCTTCATCTTAGACTGCCGCAGTTTGTGGGGTTACCTCCATTTATCTAATCGACATTTACTTTTTAGTATTGCTGTAACTTTTTGCCTTTATTCCGCGCGTAAATATGGGAAGTCAGCAAGCTGACCTCCCAACCCCTTTAGAAACTTATGCCAAATTCGATACCTAACCGGAAATCTCCCTTATTGTCTAGAGATGTTGTCAGCTTTGTTCTATCGCCGAGCTGGTATTCGAGTTTGACTATTTCACTAGGTTTGAGTTCGAAAGTCCTTGAGTAACTTACGTAGAGGTTTTCGAACAGGTACTTTCCTGCCTGGAACTTCATGCTGCGGCGGAGGATGTCCGGCTGCAGTCTGAACTCGTCCAGTTTGAACGTTTCTTTCACCACATCTTCAACTTCGCTGAGAACCGTCTGCTCAATCTGGTTAGTGACGATTCTGAGCACTTCTTCCGTCAGAGCTTCCTGGATGTTACCGCCTGCAAAAGACCCGAAGCGGTGTTGGGTGAGCTTCCGGACGATGTCCGTCTCGCTCATCGGTGGGTCGGAAGTTAGCGTTGTGCGCAGATCGCCCAACGTTCCGTTAATCTGAACGATAACGGTTGCATCGGGGAGAGTGTTTCTGGCTTCAGCAGATATCTGCGGCATGATGCCTCTGTAACGCTGGAAGATGAGTTGAGCTCTGGTGATCTCAAACTCGTTGTCCAGATAGACCACTCTACCTTCTGTGGCCTCAACCCTGCCGTCGACGCCGAAGTTGCTCATAGGTCCTGTTACCTGTACAGACCCTACGCCCCTAACATCAATACCGAGGCCTCTTACTCTGAACTCACCCTTGTGATCGATGTTGAGATCGAGCGTTATCGGTAAGCTCGGAAGAGGAGAAGCATCCAAATTCAAGTTTGCCAGGTCCACTTCGGTACTCTCCAGCTCGATGTGGCCGCTTAGAACAGGTTCTTTCAGAGTTCCGTTAAATCTACCTTTGCCTGTAACTACGGTCCTTACAAGATCTGTCCGGTACGGGACTTTGCTCAGATCGTAGTTGAAGGAGAACTCAGGTTGGACGTTTTCCAGGTAGACTACACCGTCGATTTTGGCTGTACCAGTGCCGATGACGGCGCTGATGTTTTCGACTTCTGCGCGGTTTCCGCTGAAGACAATGCTACCTTGAAGGTTGGTTACGGGAGTAGGATAGGGCTCGAACATAAGTGCCGTATCCTGCAGGTTAATGTAACCGCTGAAGTTCGGATTCTTCCAGCTGCCCGTGACATCTACATTGACTTTTAGTTGTCCTTTTTGGAAAGTCAGCCCTCTTACCAAATCGTTGAGAGACCTGAGGTCGCTCTGTGGGGAGCGGATAGAGAGCAACAGGGGCAGCTCTTCATCTTTCGCAATGAAAGGTAAGTTGCCGATAAACTCTATATGCTTTGGCCAGGGAATCGTGCCTGACACACTCAGTTCGTTACCTTCTAGTGTCGCGTAGAACTCGTTGATCCTCAGGCCTTTGCCGTCAACTGAGAACGATCCTAAAAGGCCGCTCAGCTTGATCTGACCATACCGCATGTCGGTAGCTTCCAGTTCCAACTGGCCTTTGAGGTTCTCCATTGTTCCGTTGAGATTGGTCTTAAACTGGATGTTTCCTGCAATGTCGTCAGTGATTCCCAATGCCCTTTTGTAGTTTTCCAGATAGATGTTCTCACCCTGCATGGTCAGATTTACGCTGCCGTCTACGTTCAGGTGGCCAACGAGATAAACAGTAGACCCGTTGACTCTGAGATTGGCATCAGTAATCTGAACCAAGCCGTCTTCGTACTTCACTTTGGCAACCAGCACCGGTTCAATGTCCGCCAGAACGATAGATGCCCTGTTGATGTCTACATAAAGAGCAGGATCGTCCAGAGTGCCCGA
The DNA here is from genome assembly GCA_001512545.1 of Clostridia bacterium DTU065. GTDB lineage: Bacteria > Bacillota > DTU065 > DTU065 > DTU065 > DTU065. The sequence goes on from LFSI01000050.1 coordinate 37,760, forward strand.
TAGCTTTGCTGTGAAGTTGGCCCAGATATTCTCTGGGAGACCTATACCGGCAAGCGATGCTATCTTGCTAATATCAGCACGTACTGCCACTACTTCTCCTGAGATCTGGCCTGAATCGAGATTTAGACCTGCATTTCCCACTAAGGTTCCCTGACCCCACTTGATTTCGGAGTTGGTTATAGACAGGTCCCCTCCCTTAATCTCAAAGAGAACACCTAGTCGGTCGACACGTTCGCCCAGGAAGACGCCGTCTCTAATCACCGCTTCTCCCCTGATCTCCGGCGAAGCTAAAGTACCGCTGGCTTTCCCTCTGTAGCTTAAAAGTCCGCCCGCCACATACTCCCTGTACTCATCAGGAATCGGCAGGGCAGCTACAGGGAATCTCTCAACATTGATCTGCAGGTCCGCGCTCAGCTTGTTTAGATCGGCAGTGCCGAAGATGGAAAAGCTGCCTTCATCGACCTGCCCTCTTGCTCTGGTGATGAGCACCAGTCCATTTTGGTAGCTAGCAGTAAGGTTAATGTCCCTTGCTGCAAAGCCGTAGATGTTCGATGGGCCTTGGTAAAGTTCGAGCTTGAGGAAGGGGTTGTCAAAAGTCCCGTCCAAGGTAAGGTCGAATGACACCGGACCAGATGCATACTGCTCCAGATCAAAGGGTTCCAAGAACTCTGAAATTTCCTGGTCCTTGACGCTGACCCGTAGACCTGCACTGAGCTGGTTTTTAGTGTTGATATGGCCAGAGACGCTGTGGGTCTTCCCGCTTAAAGTCTCCACCGACATACTGGTTAAATCTATAACCTCAAGGTCAGGGTTGCCCTTCATAGTTCCGAAGATGCGCTTCAAGCGCACTTCCCGGAAGCTCGGATTCAGCCAATCTACACTTCCGGTGAGAAGAGGAGCTTCTAAAGATCCTCCCACCTGAAGATTGAGGTCGATTCTTCCGCCTACATCGTTCAGAATGGGGTATAGAGCTGCCAAAGAAGCGGGCTCAAAAGTGTTTACCTTAAGGTTCAAATCCAGATCGCGCCCTGTCACCAGCGGGACCGTACCCGAGACTAGGACGGTAGCAGGTGCGATTTCTGCTTGAATGCTTTCAATGCCGATGTGGTCCTTCTTCATGAAAAATCCGCCGCTGATGTTGAATGCCCGGATGTCGTCATAGGCCAGGCTTCTGGACTCTACATTGCCCACTACATCAGCTTCGTCGAGATTCCAATCTGAGACCCGAGCAAGGAGCGAAATGTCCACTTCCCCTTCGATCCTCGAAGGATCGATAGGAAGCTTTTCTAAAAGCGCTGGCAGCGCATTTGCAGCTTCTCTCGGAGCCAGACCTTGAATATTGACCTCAAGGAAGCTGTCTCCTTTCAGGGTCTGGTGCGGATAGAGGACACTAGCGATATCTTCAGGAAGGATCAGAGCGCCTGTCGCCAGGACGCTTGAACCCATAATGCTGCCCTTGAGGTCGTCGATCTCCAAAATACCGTTTGCAACGCGGCCTGCTGCAGTAAAGCCTTCGTGGTTAAAGCCCTCTACAGACCCGGGAGATATCGTGGCTTCAAAGAGCGCAAACGATTGATCTAAGAATCCAGCAAGATCCATTTGCAAACCTGCAAGACCTTCGACTTTCAGGTTGAGGTAACTTTCAGCCGGTTGTTTGATGTTCAGGTTTTTGGCACCAACCTTTAGGTTGAGGTATGGCCTGCCGAAGAAATCCTCCACACTTCCGGCGATATTCACTATTCCACTGTCAAGGTTCCCGGTAAACGAGTCGATTGTGACATTACCATCTTCATAGACCAAAAAACCACTTACATTCTTTAGTGGTAAATACAGCTGAGGATGTTCAATTGTGGTTTCATAGATCTTGGCTCTGGCCTCAAACACCAGCTGGGAAAGGTATCCCGAAAGGACCAGTTCACCATCGAAGAACCCGTCTACCGAAAACTCCTCCAACCACAGGAGGGATGGCTTTGAAGCCGGAAGTTCGTATTGAGCAACAGGCGGAAGTTCGCCGTCTTTGATCTTGGCGATCTGCCTGTAGAAGCCTTCTTTCAGATAGCCCGCAAAGGGTTTGAGGTTCCCCTTTTCGGTGTGCATCTCTACGTACACGCGGGGGTCATTCCAGCCGCCTGCAGTATAACCGGTGGCAGTAACGGTAGTGTCCCCTCCGTATCCCACAGCTTCAATGCTTTGGATTCCTTGACTGTCGAAACGTATGGTCCCCGATGCTCGCTCTATGGCAAAAGGCACTAAGAAATAGTTTAGCCCTGCATTTTTTACCTGCAAAATGCCGCTAAAGTCCACAAATCCCTGGTTGAAGACCAGGTTCAGTTCCAGGTCACCCTTACCTCTGTGAATATCCACGCCGAGGTTTGGTGGAAGCCAATAGTTGAAATCAGTCAGTTCCACATTGGTGGCTGTCAGCTTGACACTCCAAGTTCCATTTGTTAAATCAATCTCACCTGTGCCTCTTACAGGGTAAAACGCCGTGTGGGTTTTGCCTTGCGGAAGCCACTGATCGGGCCATTGGGACGCTCTCCACCCTTCCACAGGGAAGGAGACCTCCCCATCGATTTCAATACGGATTTTGTTCCCTGAAACGACTTCTGCGTTTAAAGCCAACTTGCGGCCTTCAATGTCCTCATCACGGGAAAACAGGGGAAATCCCAAAACTTTCGCAGTTCCCTGAGTTGCCGAAACCGGCAAACCCTCGGGAATGGAAAAAGATACAGGTCCTTGTGACCTGCTGAATAGATCGTCAAAGTTCCACCTACCCAGCTCCTCAACAAACTCAAAGCTGACGGTGGGTTTGTAAAGGACTACGGCCTCTACTGCTTTGAGATAATCGAAGTTGTTTTTGATAAGTTCTAAAAGATTGTATTCGATGGTGATTCTGCCTACGGTGAAAAAGTCTTGGTTTGTATCTTTAAGACCTTCATCTATACCTTCCTGCAGCGAAGGACCTATCACCAGGTCCTCGATGACAATGCGGTTAAAGATGTCCGGACCGATTGCACCAATATCCACATGGCGACCTGTAAGCTCTTCCAAAGTGGTGATAATCTGCCACCTTAAGGTGTCGCTGATTGAGCTCTGATTGAACGCTACAATCAGCCCGGCGTTGACCAGAATCAGCAAAGCCAGAACAATACCTAAAGTGATGAACACGGCCTTGACCGCAGGATGAACGTATTTAGTTGGAGTTTTTAGTGCCATGTCCTACCGGCTGCGACCGGATTCACCTCCTTAAGTGCGAGGGAGCTAATCAGCCTGGGAATCCTTCGGTTTTTCCAGAATCTCCAGTTCCCAAGCTGCATCCCCTTCCATAACATACTCGGTATCCAGCCTTACTTGAATAGGCGAAAGAGCCTCATCTGTAGAGATCTCGTCGCTGATGATATCGCTGTATGGAGGGTAAAACTCTACCACTATTTGATTATTCTTCTCTCTATTCATAAACTCTTGAAGTACTTTTTCCCAGTCCAAAGCTTCCTGGCTTACAGGGAGCCCTACGCGTTCTTCTGACTGCAATTCCAGCTTTTCGGTTACCGAAGGCGCCGGTTCTCCGTAGATGGCAATAGACATCCCCGGGCGAACCATAACTTGGACTCTTCCTGCAGGCAGGTCTTCCGGTATCGGGAGCACCACATTGAGAGTCTGGTACTCGCCTCTGAACGGTCGAATCTGAACTTCAATCTGCAGCTCTTCGCCGGGATATACCTGCTTCTTGGTAGGAGTTGCGCTGACGATTACTGCAGTATGCTTCTCCTCGGTAAAATCTGCTTCCACAAAGACCTCGGAGATCTTGATGTCATAGTAGTCATTGTAGAGCAGGAGATCTAGCACCTCTGCAATTTCGTTCAAACTTAGGGCTGCAATATCAGAGTAGGTGTAGAAGTAGTTGGTGCGTACCACCGGATAGGGAAGCCCTTCACCTTTTACGGTGAACCGCACTTTAGATGTGCCGGCTCCCACTCTGTCGAGACCTCGGTCGAAGCCTTCGAGGACCGTGCTTGCAGCCAGCCGCCCGAAGAGGGTGTTGTCGGGGATGACTTCCGCTCTGGTGACCACAGTTCTACCTAGATCTTCATCTCTGACCACAACTCGCACAGGCACCATGTTCGGCATCTTCCCAAACGATCCCAAGATGCCTGCTCCGCGGTCTTCAGTGATGGTGCCTACAGGACCGGTTAAACTGGCAAGCTTGTATGAGGTTGGCTGCCCCTGCAAAGTTGCGTGAACGAAAACTGATGTAGCCAGGAAAGACGTGCTTCCCCGGTTCAAAATAGTATGGCCGAAGCCTAAAAATCGGCCATCGTCGTAGATTTTTGTTAGGGTTCCGTAGCTGCCCACAGAGACGTCACCAGACACCAGCTGCACGCCTAAAGCCGATCCGGGAGCCATGTCCTGAGGTATAAAAGGATTAGTGCCACTGAAGGGTCCAACGGTAATGTACAGCGGTGTGCCTAGCTGCTTTGAAAGAAACTCCTGGCTTCTCCTTCCGAAACCGCTGGCAAAAAGACGCCCGCTTAAGGGCTTTGCAGTTATGGAGTCGATCTTCCGTATCTCCGGCTTGATGCCCCGAGATATCGTCAGAATCTGTTCCATATACTCAATTGGGGTAACAAGACCGTAAGCATGGCCGATATCATCGAAACCGTGACTGATAGCGCCAAGGAGCAAACCGTCGATATACACCGGGCTCCCGCTCATTCCTTCAGACACGCCACCAAGCTCTAGGGCTTTACCTCCAACTTTAATCATAATATAGTTTTCCACCAAACCTTCACCGGGAATAACTCCGATGATCTCCACAGGAAACTCCTCGATTTCTGTGCCGTAGAAAACCGTCTTTCCTACACCGGTAAGACCGGGCTTAACATCCTCAAGAGGAAAATTCGCCCCAAAAATCGTGATTGTTATAAGCAAAAATAAAAACAGTACTCTCCATCTTTTCAATTCAAACACCTCATTTACCAAAAAGCATTGGACAAATCTTTCCTCTTTCTACTATCAAACAAGCCAGCCTAGTAACTCAACGCTACATGAACAATGAGAACTGGCCAAAAACCCTGTTTACAGCGAAAAATACCAGTCTAGTTAATACTTGTGTATTTCTTTTACTAGTATTCCCTTTCCTCCTTTACTGGCAAACAAACATCTTTCCAGAACAGCGAAAAACCCTAGCTGAAGCTAGGGTTTTTTGTAGGTTTGACTGGCTCTAAGCTGGTTGTATAGAGTCTCGGCAACTCCGAGACCTCGCCCCTGGGAACTGACCTTTGCCAGCTGCTCGATGTACATGTCCTTCCAGATCTTTGACGCCTGGCTTTCTTTGATCAGTTCCGACTCGGGTACGGTAGCCCACATGGTTTTGAGGAGTTCTTGGGTAAACAGGGTTTCAAACTCCCTGCACGCATTCATCAGATCTTCATCAGTGTACTGCTTGCCCCCAAGAGACACTGATTTGCTCAATATCGAAACCATGCTAATGTTTTTCGAACTAGTTATCTCCATAAAGCAACCCTCACATTATCTCCAAAACGCCGTGAAGGGCACCTGCTTCCTTCATAGCTTGAAGAATAGAAATGATGTCTCTTGGCGTTGCACCGATAGCATTCAGAGCTTCAACTAGGTCCCCAACAGAGGTAGTTGACTCCAGAACAAATGTGCCTGCTGTTTCTTCTTCGGCGAAGATGTCGCTGTTTTGGTAGGCCACTGTCTGCCCATCGCTAAGGGGAAGGGGTTGGGAAACATTGGTTTGAGCCCTTACCTCCACCTTTAGTCCGCCTGAGGCAACAGCTACAGAACTGATCTTAACGTCTTCACCGAAGACCACAGTGCCCGTTCTCTCGTTGATGACTACTTTGGCCACTGAGTCCGGAACAACCCGGAGGTTTTCGATCAGAGAAACAAAAGCTACCGGATCGTCTCTGTAGGCTTCTGGTATCCTAACCTCTACGGTACCTGCGTCTTTCGGCACAGCGCCTCCACCGACACTCTCGTTGATCACGTATGCGATCCTGCTTGCAGTCGTGAAGTCTTTGTTGAACAGGCTCAAAGTAATAGTGTCGCCAAAATCATAGTTCACGTCTACAGACTGCTCAACAATAGCGCCGTTGGGAACTCGCCCCACAACGCTCTGGTTTCTAGAGGAAAGACTGCTTCCGCTCGACACCGAGTACCCGCCAGTAGACACAGACCCTTGGGCTAGTGCATAGATGGTATCTCCTGCAAGCAGCGGTGTTAGCATCAAGTAGCCGCCTTGCAGGTTTTTGGCATCACCAATAGATGCAACCTGCACGTCGATCATGTCGCCTTCTCTGGCAAAGGGAGGTAGTACCGCAGTTACCGTCACCACGGCAATATTCCTGCTGGCAAGATCCCTTGAGCTGATCTCCAACCCGTATTTCTGGAGAGTAGCTGCCATAATGGCAGAGCCTGCGACGTACCGTGATGAGTCGCCGGTACCGTTCAAGCCGACAACCACTCCCAGTCCCGTCAAAACGTTGGAGCGAACTCCTACAATTCCCGCCAGTTCTTTGATGCGCGCTTCAGGCTGGCCTTCAGTCTGACCTAGAACCAGACTGGACAAAAGGCACAGTACCAGAAGAATCGGAGCTAGTTTACGTGCCCTGTTCAAGACAAAAACCCCCTAGAATAGCCATTCTAACACTCTGCTGATTAGACCTGGATTGGTTTTGTTGTTAATTGCGCCGCTTCCGATCAGTTCGATTTGGGCATCTGCAAGATAGATAGAGAGAATGGTGTTGTTGGTGGAGATATCCTCTTTGCGGATATAACCAGAAAGAACTATCTCCTGCTCTTCGCCATCGATCTTGATGATCCGTCTGCCCTCAATCTTGAAGATATCGTTAGGCAGAATCTCCACAATCTTCGTGGTGATGCTGGTTTGAAACATGTTGTCTTTTGACATAGAACCTGAAGCGCTGTGCTCCAGTTCTCCAGAGGCACTGATCAGCGGAATGAAGTTCAACAGTCCTCCGCCGGGATTCACTGCAACCGAACCGTCTTTGGAGCCGCTGGACGATGCATTCTGGCTGGCCTCTGTTCTCTCGCTAACAACGACTGTGATCAGGTCGCCGATTGCGTACTCTTTAGTATTTTTGAAAAAACTGTAGTTGCTGAGCTTCCACAGAGATTCACTTGAGGCAAACACTGCCAGTGAAAAGCAGATCAAAAAGACCAAAAATAGCCTTGCAGTTGACCGCTTGTTAGGGAAGGATACTCTCATCACACTTCACCACCGTGTATTTTAACTTAAAGCTTCAGCGCTAAAGTTCCATCTTCCTGAACTACGCCCTGAACCTCCGCATTGCTGGCTAGGTTCCTTGCTCTAACCATTTTCCCCACAACCGCATCCTCCAGGAGCACTACACTGATCTCTACATAGATGCTTCCGGACTTGTAGTAGAGTTTGGTTGTTTCTCCCTTCAGCTTTACCGGAACCATTTCTATACTGCTTTTTAGAATGATGTCTCCCGGACGCAGTAAGTTCTTGGCCTGGTATTTTTCCAGTTCATAGCTTGGGAAAAAGCAGTCGTTAGGGTTCAGCGTAAAAACCTGAACTTCTTTTTTCACCCGCAGCTCATCCAGCTGATCTTTGGGTCTGAGCTCCATCTTTGCAACCAGGACCTCTCCCTCAAAAGCAATGTCCACAGAGATGAGGATGCGCCTGGTGGAACCGCTTTCAAACACAAGGTGCACCGGCACGACCATGCGGCCGTAAAATGTGTTCCTGAAAGCCCCAAAGTCCACGCTGAGATCCACTACGTTCTCTTTCTCTGCTATCTGTGGGAAGCTTACCAAAGTAAGGCGCACCGCAAAACCCTCAGGAACCAACCTGGAGATATAAGCGCTGATCTCCTCTTTAACCTCATCCCAAATCCAGCTGTGATCGACTTCTCGAATTACCGCTTCTTCGGTTTTTGGTTCTGCCAGGCGCAGGACGTCTACTTTGTTCGGTCCGTCTAAGCTTTGAGCTTCTTCGAGGAAACCGTTATGCCTGAGGACGGTAACCACAAAGGTTTTGTAAACAGGCCTTTTACTCCCTTTGGCAGGAGCGGCAAGCACCGAGATCTCAGCCCATGGCTGATCGTCCGCCTCTTCGATAATGTCTTTCATGTAGATCTGGTCTCCGGTAACCTCTGCCGTCTCTTTCAGAGTGAGGGCAAAAGAAGCACCAGTTAGAACTAAGATAAGTGCTAGAATCCAAATTGGACGGGGTATGTGCCCCGTCCAACAACTATGCCTTAACATCTAGAGGCACACCTATCGACGTAGATTATTGGCGGTCTGGAGCATTTCGTCTGCGGCTTGGATGGCCTTTGAGTTAACCTCATATGCCCTCTGAGCCACGATCATGCTTACCATTTCTTCAACAACTTGCACGTTGCTCATTTCCAAATAGCCGTGGGCTATGGTGCCAAAACCGTCCAGACCAGGTATGCCTAAAATCGGTTCGCCTGAAGCTGCAGTTGCCTTGTACAGGTTGCGGCCAATGCTCTTTAGACCTGCAGCGTTAACGAACTTCACCAGTTCGATCTGCCCAATACTCTGAGGTGTGTCGCTGCCTTTGATTCTAATGGAGATGTTGCCATCTGTGCTGATGGAGATATCGGTAGCGTCCTCTGGGATTTCCAACTCCGGAGCAAGAGGGAAGCCGTCGGAGTTAACCACTTTACCCTCGCCGTCTCTCTTGAATGCACCGTCGCGGGTGTATGCTACCGATCCATCGGGCAGAAGTACTTGGAAGAAACCTTCGCCCTCAATGAGGATATCCAACGGACCATCTGTAGGTTTAAACTCGCCCTGGGTAAAGATCTTCTGGGTAGAGACAGGTCTTACACCGTGTCCGATCTGAATACCGGTAGGTACCTGAGCTCCTTGAATAACAGGTGTACCGGCAGCGCGAGTTGTTTGATACAAGAGGTCCTGGAAATCAATACGGCTCTTTTTGTAGCCGGTTGTATTTACGTTAGCAAGGTTGTTAGCGATATTGTCAATATTGAGCTGCTGAGCGATCATGCCCGATCCTGCAGTCCACAAAGAACGCATCATAGGCTAACCCTTCTTTCCTTATGAATTACTTATCATCTAAATATTGGCACCCATGTCATTGATTAGTCTCTCTAAGCTCTCGTTCTGCGCTTGAATAAGCTTCTGCTCAGTTTCGTAAGTGCGCATTAAGGTAATCATATTGACCATCTCTTCAATAACGTTGACGTTCGACCTCTCCAGTGCACCCTGCACTACTTCAGCGTCGGCGTCAATCGGCTGAGCATCTTCTCTAACCACAAATCTGCTGTTTCCTTCTTTTACCAGTGCAGTAGATTCGAAGTTGATAATGCTGAGCCTGTCCACAAATTGACCGCCTTGAAAGATGCTGCCATCGCTTTTGACTTCAACATCTCCCAAGTTCGGGTCCAGTCTGATGGGGCCGGCCTCGCCAAGCACCCTATCGCCGGTTAGATTCTGCAGATATCCTTCGCCATCGAGCATGAAGTTGCCCTGGCGCGTGATTCTAGTGCCTTGAGGCGTCTCAAGGACGAAAAACCCGTCGCCGTTGAGTGCGAGGTCGAACACGCTTCCAGTGTTTTCGATCATTCCAGGGGTCATCTTAATCGGTATGTCAACGACCCCAGCCCCAAGCGGAAGGCGGCCTACCGGCTTTGTTTGTTCTTTGTGCTGTACATTCATTAATACCTCTGCAAAGGTTTGTCCGATGACTACATCTTTTTTGTAACCTACGGTGTTTGCGTTTGCCAGGTTGTTGCTGACAACGGCATGTCTTACTTCATCGGCAACCATTCCAGAAGCAGCTATATACAATCCCCGGAGCAACATCCCACCTCCCGAAAATCTACAAAAATCGGTATGTTTATTGTAAAAAAGTTTTCCATCAGTTAGATTCCTTTTCCTTCCTCCCATTTCATTATAGGTATAAAGACCTAGTCAAGGGACTATAAAAATCTAATTTTGATTTAATTACCGAATAATTTACCCAAAACGCCTAGTTTGAAACGGCTACATCCGGGTCTTCTGCTTCCTCTGGCTAATGTACTTTCTCTTAGTCGCTTCTCCACCACGAATATGACGTTCCGACTTGTTGTGGGCGAGCACCTTGGAGACCTCTTCATAGAGCTCTTTGTTAATCTTTTCCAGGCGCTCAGTTACGTCTTTGTGAACTGTGCTTTTACTCACATGAAAAACTTCGGCAGCCTGCCTAACAGTGTGACCTGTACTCAAAAGATACGCTGCAATATCTAAAACTCTTGTGCGTATGTAGTCCTTCATTAACAAAACCCCCTGCCCTTCAGTTAGTAATTTATATGAAAGGTCAGGGGGTAATATGCTATGGCTGTACTATTTGTACTCCCAGAGGATCCACAGGTTCCCCGTAATGCGTCATTTTCCAATTGATTTCCGTTCCGTATGCAGCCCCGATAGGCTCGCCTTTCTCAACACTCCCAGAATACAAGTATGCTCTAATGGGCCAGATTTCGCTCCTGTATCCCTGCCCGTGGTCGATGGTGATTTTTTCGCCAAAGGCACTAACATCCCCAGCCTGCGGTGCGGCTACTTCCGTCCCTGGCTCTAGCTGATATGTTAAAGACGAAGAGAAGCGCCAGGTTGAAGTGCTTGGGAATTCGGTCCACCCGAAGCTATTTTTGGGAACACTGCTGGCAAGAACATACACGGCATCTCCTACTTCTTGGGTAAGAGCGTCGCCAAGTGGAGCGTCCTCTACAGGCACTTGGGGTTTGTCTAACGCTATGGCCAGAAGTATTAGTAAGATAAACGTTATAACCAGCCCACCTCGATTCCACATGAGCATCAACTGTCTTCTAACTTTGAGTAACACAAAGACCACCTCCTAGACTAGTTTGTCCAAGTTGCGGTCTTTTTAACTTACAGAGCTATGTAGTCCTGAGGTTTTTTTGCTTGAAGAAAACAGTGCAGAAGGGCTTCTTTAATCCTAAGGCTGGCATTACCGTCGCCGTAGGGATTTTGCGAATTTCTCATGCTTTCATAGGCTGCACCGCTTGTGAGGAGCTCTGCAGCATTTCTAACTACAGACTCCTTCTCCGAACCAATCAGGCGCAGTGTCCCAGCCCTTACCCCTTCGGTCCTTTCGGTAACATCCCGAATCACCAGTACGGGGACGCCTAAAGACGGTGCTTCCTCCTGCAGGCCCCCTGAGTCTGTGAGGATCAGGTAAGAGCGTTTCATAAGGTTGACCCACTCTTTGTAAGCAGGGGGATCGATCAGGTGAATGCGAGGCTTACCTCCGAGGACTTTTACAGCGGCTTCTTTTACCCTGGGATTTGGATGCACCGAGTAAATCAGCTGCACGTCTGCAAACCGCTCCACAATCTCCAGGAGACCTGAGTAGATCTCTTCCAATTTTTCCAGGTTCTCTCTTCTGTGAATCTCCGCTAAAAGAGTCCTTTTGGAAAAATCCAAGCTTTGCAGAACCGGGTTTTGAAAGTTGTAACCTTCCTCTACCATCTCTAAGAGAGAGTCAATGACCGTGTTTCCCGTGACGTAGATCGATTCGGCGCTGGTTCCCTCAAGAATCAGATTGGCTTTGTTTACCGGTGTCGGTGCGAAATGGAGATCTGCTAACTGAGAGATGAGTCTACGGTTTATCTCTTCGGGAAACGGCTCCCGTCTGGTAAAGCTGCGGAGGCCTGCTTCGATATGCCCCACTTTCAGGCCGTGGTAGAAAGCACTGAGAGCTGAAGAAAAAGCCGTTGAAGTATCTCCGTGGACCAGCACAATATCGGGCTGGATCTTCCGAAAAACTTCCTCCAAACCTCCTAAGACGTTTCGCGTGATATCCGTCAGAGTTTGACTGGGCTTCATGATGCCAAGATCCACATCGGGCGTGATGGCAAAAAGCTCGAGAACCTGATCAAGCATCTCCCGGTGCTGCCCTGTGGATACAACTGTTACAGCGAAATTAGGATCCGCTTTCAGCGTCTTGATAACTTTGGCTACTTTGATTGCTTCCGGTCTTGTCCCTAACACTATCAGAGTCTTGATCTTTCTTGCCAACTTTCAGCACCCCTTGTCTGGCTGCTTTAATGGTTATGACGCAAACCACAATGAGCGTATAGATAAAACCAATTTCCGGACTGACGTTGAAGACCAGAAACGCACCGATAGCAAACAGCACGTTCACAAGATACAAAATGAGCACGACCTTTTTCTGCCCGAGACCTAGGTGGAGCATACGGTGGTGAAGATGATCTCCATCAGCTTGGTAGATGGGCTTTTTCGTCTTTGCCCTGCGGAAAATGGAAAAAATCGTGTCCAAAATCGGCAGCCCCAAAGCAAGGAGGGGAACTGCTAACGTGACAGTAGCAGCACCCTTTAAGGATCCTTCGATGGCAAGTGCTCCTACAACAAACCCGAGGAAGAGCGCTCCCGAGTCGCCCATGAAAACTTTAGCCGGATTGAAGTTGTAGGGGAGAAATCCCAAACACGCACCGAGGAGCCCGCAGTTCAAAACCAAGATGAACCAATCAAGCTTCTGACTGCTGAGAAAGATGCAGGTTAGAGCTGTAATGGCTACCGTTCCTGTAGCAAGCCCATCCAACCCGTCAATGAGGTTCACCAAGTTCGCCGTTCCTACGAGCCACATCACAGACAGCGGAATCGCTAAAATCCCCAGGTCGATAGTGCCCCCAGAGGGATTGGTGAGGTGTTGGATTCTTGGGCCCGTTAGGACGTACAGAACGGAAATCCCAAGCATTACCCAGAACTTCAACTTGGCACTGAGGTCGTAAATATCATCTATCGCGCCCAGCAAAAAAAACAGCGCACCGCTCAAGTAGAGAGACGGCAAATGGCGAAAATTGGCAACCGGCCAGCTCAACACACTTGCTGCCAGAAAGCCGACGAAAATCGCCAGTCCCCCTAGAGTTGGAACGGGGTATTTATTGATGCGGCGTGGCAAAGGTTTGTCCACCCAACCCATTTTGAGTGCAAGCCGTATGACCAAGGGTGTTGCAATCAGCGTGGTTAAAAACGCTACAGCGAAAGCTTTTAGTCCTTGCCACATTAGATGTCACCTCTATTTTAGTAGGTTGATCTTGACATCTCCCTCCTGGAGAAGAGAAAGTGCCAGTTCATCTGGGTAAGAACCTCTGAAAAAAATCTCCTTGATCCCTGCATTGAGCAGCATCTTTGCACAGAGCACGCAGGGCTGTGTGGTGCAGTACAGCGTAGCTCCATTGGTGGAAACCCCATGGAGTGCTGCTTGAATAATGGCATTTTGCTCTGCATGAACTGCTCTGCAAAGCTCGTGGCGCTCACCAGAGGGCACACCCAGCTGCTCCCGGAGGCATCCCACGTCAAGGCAGTGGGAAACTCCCCGGGGAGCACCGTTGTATCCGGTGCTGATGATACGCCTATCCTTAACAATGACCGCTCCTACCTGCCTGCGCAGGCATGTGGAGCGGCTGGCCACAAGCTCAGCAATATCCATAAAGTAGTCATCCCATGAGGGTCTCATGGTGTCACCTACTTTGTTCCGAAGAGTCTGTCTCCGGCATCACCCAGTCCAGGCACGATGTATCCATGATCATTGAGATGGGAGTCCAGACCTGCGACGTAAATGTTTACATCGGGATGAGCTTTTTGAATGGCCTCAATGCCTTCAGGTGCTGCGATCAAACCCATCAGTCTGATGTTCTTGCCACCTCTGGCCTTGATGAAGTTAATGGCAGCAATAGCCGATCCGCCTGTAGCAAGCATGGGGTCGGTTACAATGATCAGTCTTTCTTCGATGTCGTTTGGTAGTTTGCAGTAGTATTCAACTGGCTGAAGGGTCTCCGGATCGCGATAGACGCCAATATGGCCCACTCTGGCTGTGGGAATTAGATCTAAAATCCCTTCCACCATGCCAAGACCTGCGCGAAGAATAGGCACTACTGCCAGCTGCGGACCTGCAAGATGATAACATTTGGCCTTGGCTACAGGGGTCTGCACTTCGCAGGCCTCTAGTGCCATATCTTTGGTTACTTCATACGCCATTAGCATTGAGACTTCATTAACTAACTCTCTAAACTCTTTGCATCCTGTGTTAACATCCCTGATTATCGACAGTTTGTGTTGGATCAATGGATGGTCAAAAACAAATAGTTCTCCCATAATGTTCTCCCCTTCTACTTAGACTAACAGCCTTCTCTCTGGCAAATCTTATTGATTCTTCCTTGGTGTCTGCCTGCGGTAAACTCGGCATTTAAATATGCATTGACGATCTCAAGAGCAAGCTCTTGACCTACCACTCTGCCGCCGAGAACCAAAATGTTACTGTTGTTGTGTTCTCTAGCCATTCTGGCAGAGTAGCAGTCCCCTGCAAGTGCAGCACGAATGCCCTTGACTTTGTTGGCTGCAATGCTCATGCCAATGCCTGTCCCACAGACCAAGATACCAAAAGGATGCTTGCCTGCTGCCACAGCTTCTGCCACTGTAAAGGCAATATCGGGATAATCCACTGACTCGAGGCTGTAGCAGCCGTAGTCTTCATAGGGGATTCCCTTGCCCTCAAGGAATTTTTTTATGATTTCCTTGAGTTCGAAGCCGCCGTGGTCGGATCCTAAAGCTATTTTGTCTTGCATCTATCATCGTCCTCTTTCAGTTGTTTTACGAGCTTTTTGATCAGCCTTTCGATCTCTTGAGCAGTCTCTTCATAAACCCTATCCCCTTGTCCAAAAGGATCAAGGACATCGCCACTTTCGCCCACAAATCCTTTCAGGGTGTGGACTTTGCCGGACTTGAAGTTCTTCCTGATAAACTCGGCATGGTGCTCTGTCATCGTTAGGACAAGGTCGCTTTCGTCAAGGAGAGCTTGAGTGAGCTGCCTCGCTTTGTGACCTGTAAGGTCAATGTTTCTGGCCTTTAGAGCATTAATGCTTCCTGGAGACGCTCCGCTGCCTTCACTTGCAAAAGTACCAGCACTCTTGACCTTGATACAGTCAAGATTCGGGTCTTTGGCCAGTTCCGACAAGAGAAGCGCTTCTGCCATGGGAGACCTGCAAGTATTACCTGTGCATACGAACAGCACCTGCAAAAAGTACCACTCCTTGCTTTCTCTCTTTAGCCTCTAATGTCCTTCAAAAAATCTTCTAGGGTTTTACCCCCGCTAGCCCTGTTCAGCCTGTCATTTATTGCCACTTCTAAACCCTCTCCGGAGATGGTTTCGGAAAGAATAAACTCCACATCTAAGCTATCGAAATACCGGAGTGCAGAGTAAAGGTTTGTAGCAATTTCCAGGGGATTGCTGCGGCTTCCCAAGGAGATTTTGTAGTCGGTTGGATACCTGGCAAAAAACTCCTCGGTACTCATGACCCCGATACGCTTTTCCGGGTGGTTTTTGATCTGATCTAAAATCAGCTCAAACTGCTCCTCCGGAGTACCTAGCACCCTGTAAAGAGGTGCTTTGGGAGCATAGTGTTTGTACTTGAGCCCTGGCGACTTGACCTTCTCGCCTTTTGCCACCTTACCGCTCTCGGCGTTTGGCAAGACGCCTTTTAGCATCTCCAAAGTCACCCCTCCTGGACGGAGGATTTGGGGTCTTTCCGACGTGAGATCCAAAACCGTAGACTCCAGGCCGAGTCCGGTGTGACCACCGTCCACGACTCCTGCAATGATCCCGTTCATGTCCTCGAGAACGTGGGCTGCTTCGGTGGGAGACGGTCTTCCGGAACGGTTTGCGGAAGGAGCTGCAAGAGGTCTTCCGGTTCTTTTGATGAGCTCCAAGGCTATGGCGTTTTTCGGACACCTTACAGCTACCGTATCCAGTCCTCCTGTTGTCACATCCGGCACTACGTCCTTTCTCGGTAGCACCATAGTCAGCGGCCCCGGCCAAAAAGCCTCGGCTAGGAGGTAGAACTCCTTGTTGGTGTGGGCGATTTCTTCCACATCTCCAGCCTCTTTTACATGGACAATAAGGGGGTTGTCTGCTGGTCGGCCTTTGGCAGCAAAGATCTTCAGTACTGCCTCCTCGTTTAGAGCGTCTGCCCCGAGTCCATAGACAGTCTCAGTGGGAAACGCTACTAAATGGCCTTGCTTTAACAAAGAAGCTGCTTCTTCCAGTTGGTCTTTTGTGAACACCTTGGTTTCCATGAAAAGAGGATCTCCTTTCAATTCAACGAAGCTACTTAACTCGCTTCAAATACACACCGCGATTTCTGCCGGCAAGATCCTTGATGACCATCGCTGGTGCGAAGATCTTCTCCTTCTCCGCAAGAGAAGCCACCTGTCCTGCCTGATCGTCGCCGATCTCCAAAAAGACTGCTCCGGCTCTCTTTAGGTACTTGCCGCTTTCACTGATAATTCTCCTGTAAAAATCCAGCCCGTCCTGGCCTCCGTCTAGCGCCATTCTAGGTTCATATGCCGAAACGTTGACCTCAAGTTTTTCGATATCCTGAGACTTGATATAAGGCGGGTTGGATACGATAATGTCAAACTGCTTGTCTATACCAGCATACAGGTCTCCCTGAACAAAACTTACGTCTGCACCGAGTTTTGCCGCGTTTTTCCTGGCGATCTCCAGAGCCTTCTCGCTGATCTCCGTTGCAGTAACTTGGCTTGACGGAATCTCCAGCTTGAGGGTGATGGCGATTGCCCCGGACCCGGTACACAGGTCCAGAATCTCCGGAGATTCGATGCCAAAAGACTTGGCGTAGCTGATGACTTTCTCAACGATGACCTCGGTGTCAGGTCTCGGTATGAGAACATCGGGAGTTACCGTAAACTCTCGAGAGTAGAACTCCTTGCGGCCGATAATGTAGGCCACAGGTTCCATGTTTGCCCGCCTGGCAATGGCCTTGCGGTAGAGAGCCAGTTCCTTTTGGTCCAAAGGCCTGTCGAACTTTGCATAGAGATCGATCCGCTGCATACCCAAGATGTCCGCAAGGAGCACCTCTGCGTCCAGCCTCGGTGAAGGACTGCCCTTTTTCTGCAAATACTCTCCCGCTGAGTTAAGAATCTCCAGCAGTTGAGGCATTTTACTCCATCTCCTTTAGCCGCTCTTCTTGATCAGCTAGAGATAGTGCATCGATGATTTCATCTAAGTCGCCGTTTAGTATTTCTTCAATTCGGTATAGAGTCAAGTTGATTCTGTGGTCGGTGACGCGTCCCTGTGGGAAGTTGTAGGTACGGATTCTTTCGCTGCGATCTCCTGTACCTATCTGGCTCTTCCTCTCCTGGGCTTCTTTGGAACGGGCTTCCATCTCAGCCATCTCTTTGAGCCTGGCTCTGAGAATCTTCATAGCCTTGTCTCTGTTTTTATGCTGGGATTTTTCATCCTGACAAGAAACAACCAACCCAGTGGGAATGTGCGTAATGCGCACAGCAGAGTCTGTGGTGTTTACCGACTGTCCTCCCGGACCTGAAGAGCGGTACACGTCGATTTTGATGTCGTTAGGATCAATATAGACATCCACTTCTTCTGCTTCAGGAAGCACCGCTACTGTGGCAGTTGAAGTGTGGATGCGTCCTCCCGACTCAGTTTCCGGAACTCGCTGCACTCGGTGCACGCCGCTTTCATACTTCAAGCGGCTGTAGGCACCTTTACCTTCGATCATAAAGATGATCTCTTTGAATCCGCCAAGCTCGGTAGCGTTGCCGCTTAAAACCTCTAGCTTCCAGCGGCGGCCTTCGGCGTAATGGCTGTACATGCGGTAGAGGTTTCCGGCAAACAGAGCTGCTTCGTCACCGCCTGTACCTGCGCGGATCTCCACAATAACGTTTTTCTCATCGTTGGGATCCTTCGGGAGCAGGAGCATCTTCAGTTCGCTTTCAGTGCTTGCCAAAGTCTCCTCTAGTTCTTCAAGTTCTACTTCGGCCAGCTCTCTCAACTCCGGATCGGTGGTTTCCCGCAGAAGTTCTTTGGCGCCCTCGATCTGGTTTTGGATGTCTTTGTAGCGGTGGTAAGCTTCGACTATCTCCTCGAGCTCCGAGCGCCTTTTGCCTACCTTTTGGTACTCCTGCCTGTCCTGGGCCAGTTTGGGGTCGGCCATTTTTTCCGTTAGTTCGTTGTAGAGTTGCTCAATCGCTTCCAACTTATCTAGCATGGTTTCACTCCCTCCATTCGGAAATTAACCGCAGCCAGAAGGCCGCGGTTAGATGAGTTTCGTCGTAATCTATACTATAGCCTTTTCATTTGAGGATTGATCTGCTCCCATTACTTCTTTTAGGGCAAGTATGGCAGTTTCAATCTGGCTATCATCAGGCTCCCTGGTGGTTATGATTTGTGTTGCAAGGCCCGGGCGTGCAAGGGCTTTTGCCCAATTCGGCGCATCTTCCTTGCCGAGGAATCTCAGAACCTCATAGGAGACTCCCGCAACAACGGGAATCAGGAGTAGATGCGCTCCTACCCTTGGGAAAAACGCCAGACGTGCTCCCCCGGTAACCAGGGTGAAGATGAAGATATTGAGGATTAGAACGATGGTGATAAAGTTAGTGCCGCACCTCATGTGAAAGCGGGAATGCTTCCTGACGTTTTCTACGGTAAGTTCTTCCCCTGCCTCGTAAGCGTTGATCACTTTGTGCTCTGCACCGTGATACTGGAAAAACCTTTTAATGTCGGACAAAAACGAAATCCCGACAATATATAGAAGGAAAAGCACCAGCTTAATGAGCCCTTCTACGAAGTTGATCAGCAGAGTACTCTGCATATACTGCCCAATCAGCCGAGTAAGAAAGGCCGGCAGGACAACAAAAAGTAGTATGGCAAGACCGAAGGAAAGACCTAGTGTGAGGACCATTTCTTTTGGGGAGAGCTCTTCCTGCTCATCTTCTGAAGCGAACTGATTGGCCGAGAAGGTCAGGGCTTTCATCCCGATGACCAGGGACTCCACCAAAGAAACCGTGCCTCTGATAAATGGTTTTTTGAGAATGGGAAACCTTTCGCCGATTGACGTGACATCTTCTTTGTGAACTATAAGCGATTTGTCTTCCTTGCGTACGGCGATGCTGATGGTTTTAGGTCCGCGCATCATGACGCCTTCCATAACTGCTTGCCCACCGTAGTAGAATTTGCCCATCCGGTTCACCCCTTTCTTTACTCAGCCACTTTGGGCTGAGCCATTACTTAACCAGCTTGTCGACCTGCTCCTTGTGAATAGCACCGGTCAGGTTGCGGAGCATAGCAACAGCTTTTCCTACCTCTTCTTTTTCCTCTCCCGGTCCCTCAAACTCGATGGACAAAAAGCCGTTGAAGCCTGCATCGTCCAGGATCTTCATGATTCTCTTATAGTCGAGAGTCTTCTCGAGGTAGTCCTCTGTAAACTCCATACATTTGGCGTGTACAAATATAGTATGCGGCGCAACGTTCTCCATTGCCTTGTATATAATGTTGGGATCTGTGCCAAAATTACCAAGGTCCATGGTAACTTTGAAGTTTTCCATATCTACGTCTTCGATGATGCGGAGGATCTGATCGTCCATGAAACCGCCGTGGTTCTCGAGAGCGAGCATGATTCCGTGCTCAAGTGCATACTCGGCACACTCTCTGATAGCAGCAACCACATTAGCCCAGACTTCATCGTCAGTGAGCTGGCTGGAAACTCCTGCAAAAATCCTTACCAGTGGCGCGCCAAGGATAGAAGCAACATCAACAAAGCCCTTGACGTGCTCGATCTCACGATCCAGTTCTTCTTGGCTGGCTACGGTAAAGTTGTTTGTAGCGGAAACGCAGGAGATTGTCAGACCAAGTTCGGTACACAAAGTCTTGATCTCCAAGAGGTACTCAGGTTCGTCCGATTCAAAATGAGGTGCCAAAAGCTCTACGCCGTCCAAGCGGTAGTGCTCTGCACAGAGACGGATCCACTCTTTAAAAGTGAGCTCTTTTTTCGCAAAAGTGCGGTGAAAAGACCAGGAACTGCAACCTACTTTCATTTCTTATTCCTCCTCAACAATATACGGCAAAAGGCTCTCTGCTAAAGACATATTGACTACAGCAGTGACCTTTAAACCTTCTTCTTGATACTCTACGTTTTTTACTTCACTGTCTTTATACAGGCGGTCCAAAAGATGGAGATCGCTGTACGCTAGCTTCAGATTCAGCTCTACCTTCCCTAGTTTCGCGGTTTTTATTATTTCTTCAAGCAAAACATCTAAACCTTCTCCGGTCTTTGATGAACAGAGCACTGCTTTTGGGTACATAGTGGTGATGAACTGCCGCTCTTCTGCTGACAGCAAATCTGCCTTGGAGAAGACCAGGAGAGTTGGCGTGTTGCAGCCGATAGACTTCAACGTGGATTCTACAGCTTTGATCTGAGCTTCGTACTTGATGCCGGTGGAATCTACAACGTGCAGGAGCAACGATGCATGCTTCAGTTCTTCCAGAGTTGCCCTAAACGCTGCTACAAGATCGTGAGGGAGTTTCCTGATAAACCCTACGGTGTCGCTCAGTAGTATTTGGATCTTGTTCGGAAGCTCAAGTCTGCGGACTAGAGGATCCAAAGTAGCAAAGAGCTGGTCTTCAATATAGGTATCCGATCCTGTAAGGGTTTTAAGAAGCGATGACTTGCCTGCATTAGTATACCCTACCAGAGCCACTTGAGGAACCTCATTTTCGCTGCGCTTTTTTCTCTGCACTTCGCGGTTCTTGCTGATCTCGTCGATCTCCCGCCTGAGCTGGGCGATCTTGTGTCTGAGCACCCTGCGGTCTACTTCTAGTTTGGTTTCGCCGGGCCCTCTGGTGCCGATACCGCCGCCAAGCCTGGAGAGATTTTTCCTACTGCCTTTAAGTCTGGGCAGCGTGTACTTGAGTTGGGCAAGTTCCACCTGGAGCTGGCCTTCTTTTGACCTTGCTCGCTGGGCGAAGATGTCCAGTATTAGGGAAGTGCGGTCTAGCACTTTGACTCCTGAAAGCTCTGAAAGCTGATCGACCTGTACAGGAGATAGCTCGTCATCGGCTATGATGAGGTCTATTTCGTTTGCCACCACAAAGTCTACCAACTCCTGGACTTTGCCCTCGCCGAAGTAGGTCAGTGTGTCAGGTGCAGGCCGGTTTTGAATCATTCTTCCAACAGTGACTGCGCCTGCTGTTTCCGCAAGGTCTTCGAGCTCATCGAGGGATGTGTCTACAGCAATATCCTCGAGCCCCGTCCTTACGGCGATCAGGACCGCAGTTTCTTTATCTTTCATTTTGGTTGAGTTCATAGATCATCCTCAATCCGTCTAAAGTAAGATCTGGGTTTACAATATCAACAAACTTGCAAGCTGACGCTAAAAGACCGCTGAGCCCGCCTGTGAAAACCACTTTTGCATGCGGCCAGTTCAGTTCTCTTTTCATCAAGTCCACCAACCCGTCCACCTGACAGGCGTAGCCGTAGTAGAGACCGGACTGGATGCTAGCAGGTGTATTTTTCCCGATAATCCGTTCGGGACGGGCCACCTCCACCTTGGGCAGCTTCGATGCCCGGCTGAACAGCGCTTCTGCCGAGATGTTTATCCCGGGACAGATTACGCCTCCGAGGTACTCCCAGTTTTCGCTAACAGCACAGAAAGTGGTTGCAGTTCCAAAATCCACGATGATCAGGGGCCCACCGTAGAGGTTCAGCCCAGCTACCGCATTGACAATTCTGTCTGCGCCAACTTCCTTGGGGTTTTCATAGCGGATGTTCAAACCGGTTTTCAAGCCCGGTCCGATGGAAAGAGGCTCGACACCTAGATACTGTCTACACATCTCTAAGATGCTAGGAGTAAGAGGCGGCACTACAGACGAGACTATTGCGGCGTCTATATCTTGGAACTTCATATCTTTTGTGCGGAGCAGATCACCTACGAGAATGCCCATCTCATCGCTGGTCTTAGTGATGTCTGTTGCAACCCGCCAAGATGCAATCAGGTCCTTCTCTTTGTAGATGCCCAGTACCGCATGAGTGTTGCCAACATCAACTACAAGTAGCATCATAAGCACCTTCTTCCCCGAAAATAGACAAAATACGAGGCAGGGGTCACCCCTGCCTGTTAATCGCGTAGGCGTTTAAGCGTTGGCACGATGGCCAGCACAATAAGAGTTGCCACGATGATCTCCAGCACCCCATTGGTGTATGCGACTCTAACCACTACATCCAGTGGCAGATATCCGCGAAGCAGAATCATCCCCAGTACCCCAATGGTGTTTGTAGCTGTACCAACTATCGCCGCTACCCATTCCCTACCTGTAGCCTTGTAGGCAAGGTAGGCGGTAATGCCGATCACAAGCCTCGGAAGGACCGAAACAAGAGGATCAGCCATAGCAGGTGATCTCGGCGTAAGGAAACTGGAGAAGCCGAAGATCAAACCCGTTGCCATTCCGACATAAGGGCCTTCTAGCACCGCTCCCAATATAACCGGGATATGCATGAGGGTGATGTTGAGTCCCCATGGTGTTGGAATGTAGCCTAGTGAAGTTGCGCCGAGCACGACGGCGATACCTCCTAGAAGACCTGCAACGGTAATCTTACGCACTGACGTAGAAACGTTCCATTGGCCTTTTTGCATTTTGAATTAACCTCCCATCTCTGCCAAAACGGTCAGAGTGAATTTGGTTCTACAGCTTCACTTCATTGAAGCTTTCGGTTCATACTCCGGCCACAGTTCTCTGAGGAGAACCCTCAGCCGGTAGTGATCTTCTGGAGTAAAGTGCATGTTCAGTGCTTTTTGAATCATGTTCTGATACTCAGTTACTCTCAAATCATTAGTGATCTCGTAGCCTTCTTGTCTCAAGTAGGCATCCACAGGATACATCCATTTGCCAGTATCTCTTCTTGCCAGAGCTCTAGCATTTCTGCTCCACCGTGCAACAATCCGTTCAACGGGGAGCTGCAGTCTGAAAGAGATCTGCATCACAATGTACAGTATCCTGATATAAATAACCCATATAAGCCTAGAATAAGTTCCATATCCAAAACCTTGGAGTTCTTCCGGACGATTTAGGGATTCGGCAAACTCGTAAGTGAGAACAAAGAGCATCGCCGCAAGCAATATCGTCCAGCCGGTAGACATATTTTTCGGTAAAACGCCTAAATATACACCTAAAGTCCAAAGTAAGATAGGAATAATGCTTAATGCAAGGTACACGAGATCATCTTTGAGAATATCCTTAAAGCTCCTTCTTGCCAGATGGATGTAAGGATACTTAGATTTCATCTCTGTTCCTACCTCCTTTGTCTATACGACTCACTGCTATTTTACCACAAACTTTTTGCCAGTTATAGGGGAGACCTAGTACAACTTTCTCCCCTGCGCAGTACGGCTACTTGCTCCCAATTCGAGAAGGTTTTTCGCCACAATTAGCTCGTGATCCATTCTATTGCCAAAGGCAGATGAGTCGGTAATAGCTTTGACCTTGAGATACTCAATGTGGTCCCGAACATGGGCTAAAGCTTCGATGTAGCCTGAGCCTGTAGGTGCCATAACCAGCTTAGACAGCTTCTCGGAAAGCTGCCTGATATCGGCGACCCAACTTGCAGGTGCCTGAGTCTCAATCTCAGCCACGTTTAGCATCAAAGCCCGCCACGGATCTTCGTGGAGCGTAGTTGACTCTTTCTTTGTCAGGATCTTTGTCAAAAGATCTACAGAGAACTGATCCAGCTTATCCAGATCTTTGAAAACTAGGCTTCCTCTAAGAAGCAGTCTGTTGATACTTTGAAGAAACTCAATTCGCGTCATATCATCGCCGAGAGTGAGCACCGGATAAGGCAGGAATGTGTCCCGGACAGCACTCATCTGTCTGAGCATGAGATCGTACTCTTTTGCAGTATTGATCTGAGGGAGAAAGTAATCTATATAATCCCTCTCTATCCAGCTTTTCCAATCGAGAAGTTTTTCAAACTTCAGTTCGTCCAAGTACAGATCGTCGACAATAACCATTGCACCGACTTTTACCCCTGGGTAATTAGTCGTTACTGCTCTGGAGATCTGCCCCACCAAACTGTTGATCTGTTCTGCTCTCCACTCATCCCAGTCCACTCGCAGCCTATCCTTGACCTTGAGTGGATCGTAGCTGTAATTCTCCTGGAAATAGTTGCGAGAGAAGACGTCGTAGGAGTAGTCGTTAATCTCCATGTCCCTTCGAGGGAGATCCAGCCTAAGGATCAGAGCCGAGATGTTGTAGCCTGCAAGATCCTGGGCTCTGGCAACGTAGTACCTTCGCACGTCAGGATGGGACATGTTCAAATAAACTTTGTCGTAGTCGTCGAAGATATCCCCGTACTCATTTACCGCAACCCAATCGGGATACTTCGAAGCGATCAATGGCAGCTGTCCTTTGGCTGCAAAGCCAACATCCATAATCAGAAAGAGCTGGAGTCCGTACTCCCTGGCAAGGTTACCCACTTCCCTGAGCACGTCTGACCCTTGGAGAAGCCGATGCTGCTCCTGGTCTCTAGTTGGATAGAGTGTATATCCGTCTTCTGTCATAGTTTCAACAATAATTCCGTTGAAACCCAGCTCCTTGATACTTGATAAATACCCACTAATATCCCTAGCTAAAGCTTTTTTGCCAAGCTCCTCGGCACTGACATAAGCCATTTTGGTAGTGGCAGGAAGGCTATAGCTGACATTTACCCAAAACTCTTCCAGCTTGATTCGGGACTGTCGAAACAGACCCTCACCCTCTGCTTCCACCTTCTCCGCAAGCTCTGCAGCCATGTCCAGGTCTTTTCTGGCAGCAAGAATCTCTTTACTATCATAGGCTTTTTCCATATAATTGAAATATTGTTGTGCTTCCTTTAAATCCTTCTGCAAAGAGCTGTAGAGCATGGGTAGATCTGCTCTCACACCTACAGCAACTAGCAGGATCAGAAATAGGAGCACTGTCATTCGTTTTCGAGTCACAGCTTCTCGCCTCTCATTTTTGTAAGATCTATAGTAAAATCGCATTGTAGCATTTCTTGTTGAACGGCTTTAATTCCTACCTAAAACTAAAACTGCAGGCAGAAATATGGTAGAATAGTGCTTGTAAAGTTGTGTAAATCACAATGGAGGTTCCACTGCAAAACGATTTGCGGTTTCCTCCTGGAGCATCTTTATGGAGGTGTCGCCTGTGGCTATGAATAGTGAAAACGAGAGCGCCTTTCTGAGCGAATTGGATAGAGAGCAGCTCTTAAACGATATTGAGATCTTGGTCAAGGGGGACGGCCACTGGCTACCATCTCTGGCCAACACCGCTGCACTGCTTTTTGAAAGGATGCCCAATGTAAGCTGGGTGGGTTTCTACCTTCTCAAAAGCTCCGTCTTAATGCTTGGTCCATTCCAAGGAAGAGTAGCCTGCGTCCGCATAGACATCGGCAAAGGTGTCTGCGGCACGGCTTTTATAAAACAAGAGACTATAATTGTGCCCGATGTTCACGAATTTCCAGGGCATATCGCCTGCGATCCTCGGTCAAACTCTGAGATCGTTGTTCCCCTGTTTAAAGACGGCAGGGTCATCGGGGTCTTGGACATCGACAGCACTTCTAAAGCAAGATTTACAACAGATGACCAAGTGATGCTGGAAAAAGTTGCCCAAATAGTAACGGCTAACTGCAATATTGAAGAATTTGTTGATAACTGAGAGGAGTTTTGACATGACACTGACTATGGAGCGTCTAACAAACCTATGTAAGACCCGTGGTTTTATCTTTCCAGGTTCGGAAATCTACGGCGGACTGGCTAACTCCTGGGACTATGGTCCGCTGGGAGTCGAGCTTAAAAACAACATCAAAAAAGCTTGGTGGAAGAAGTTCATCCAAGAATCCCCCTACAACGTAGGTGTGGACGCCGCTATTCTCATGAATCCTAAAACGTGGGTTGCGTCAGGTCACGTTGGCGGCTTCTCAGATCCGCTGATCGACTGCCGCAAATGTAAAGAAAGGTTCCGTGCAGATAAGCTCATCGAAGACTACAACCGTTCTCAAAACATCGATATACAGGTAGACGGTTGGTCTAATCAGAAGATGGAAAGCTACATCGAAGAAAAAGCCATCCCCTGTCCCAGCTGCAAGAGCCATGATTTCACGCCCATTCGCCAGTTCAACCTCATGTTCAAAACCTTCCAGGGTGTAACGGAAGAGTCGAAAAACGAAATCTACCTCCGTCCTGAAACGGCTCAAGGAATCTTCGTGAACTTTAAGAACGTCCAGAGAGCTGCTAGGAAGAAACTTCCTTTCGGGATTGGCCAAATCGGTAAGAGCTTCCGCAACGAGATCACACCTGGAAACTTCATCTTCAGAACTCGCGAGTTCGAACAGGCAGAGTTGGAATTCTTCTGCAAGCCTGGTGAAGACCTCAAGTGGTTCGAGTACTGGAAGAGCTTCTGCTACAACTGGCTCCTTGGTCTAGGAATACCAGAAGAAGACTTAAGAATCAGAGACCACTCTCAAGAAGAGCTGTCCCACTACTCTGTGGCTACTTCGGACATCGAGTACAGGTTCCCATTTGGTTGGGGCGAACTGTGGGGCATTGCCGATCGCACCGACTTCGACCTCACTCAGCACATGGAGCACTCCGGCGAAGACTTCCACTACTTCGATCAAGAAACCAACGAAAAGTACGTACCTTACGTCGTTGAGCCGTCTGTTGGCGTAGATAGATTGCTGCTTATGGTCCTTTCTTCCGCTTACAAAGAAGAGGAACTAAGCGACGGAACCACAAGATCGGTCCTTAAGTTCCACCCGGTACTTGCTCCGTTTAAGGCAGCAGTCCTTCCTCTTACGAAGAAGCTCTCTGAGCCTGCCACAGAAATCTACCACAGCTTGATGAAGGACTTCATGGTCGACTACGATGAGTCTGGCTCCATCGGCAAGAGATACCGCAGGCACGACGAGATCGGCACACCTTACTGCATCACCGTCGATTTCGATACCCTGGAAAACCAGACAGTCACTGTAAGAGACAGAGACTCTATGGAGCAAGAGCGCATCCACATTAACGAACTAAAAGCCTATCTAGCAGAAAAAACTGCCTACTAAGCAGTGTTTAATACAGAGACAGGAAAGGCACTTGATGCTGCAAAGATCAAGTGCCTTTTTTCATCATCGAAGGTATTCCTACCAATTTCTGGTGTTGTCACTGCAGCTTGGGCTTTCCTGCCGGTTCGATCAAGTTCCCGCTCTTATAGACAGAAAAAGCCTTCCGTAAAGGTAGGCATCACACGTTCTCCATCGAGGACTCAAGCAGCTCCACAATGGCTTTCTTAACTTCTTCTTTATTTTCGCGCAGTATAATAACATCAGAAACTAGGGGCTCCAGTTCTGAAGGTAGTGATTCGTCCGTTGATGTGACAGCCAAGACCACTTTCTTGTTCTTCGCTGCTTTAGCAACCTTCGTCACAATGTCCTCGGTCAACCTGGGCGTGTCGATGAAGATGAACGGTTCGGTTCTTTCTTCCACTATTGATGGCAACTCTTCCGGAACTGGGCAGTAAAAATAACTAGATCTCTGAAATCCGCACTCATGAACCAGGTGCATCATCTGTTCAAAATCATGGTCGCCATCCAAGAAAGCGGCCGAATCGCGAACCTCTGAAAAGCTCTGACGGAGCACACTCGACTTCCCGCCTCCAGGTTTCCCGAGGACGACAATAAATGGTTTGTTCACAGCCACCACCCTTTCTTTCTTCTTAGTTAAAGATTTCTTTACAAGAAACTTTTTTCCTTTAGCGACACGCGAATTTAAAACCGTACCTTGTACTTTTAAATATACCCAGTTTGGTTTCTAATACACACAACGAGATTTTAAACGATAATTTTTGTAGACTTATTGACGAAAAATAAGACAGGATTTGGGCTTGACAATTTAAGCATATAGGCATATACTTAAATCATAAAAAGTGGTTGAGGAGGTTTTTCCATGCCTATAGATTTGACAGATCTCAATTTTGAAAAAGAAATCGCAAGTGGTGTTACCCTGGTAGATTTTTGGGCCCCTTGGTGCGGACCATGCCGCATGATGGCACCGATCATCGAGAACCTTGCAAAAGAGTTCGAAGGACGGGCAAAAATCGCCAAGATGAACGTCGATGAAAACCCCATGACACCGTCTAAATTCCACATTCAAGGAATCCCAACGATGATCCTGTTCAAGGACGGGAAAGCCGTAGACATGGTAGTAGGATATACGAGACAGCAAGAGTTGAGCGCAAAGCTAAACAACCTGCTATAGAAAAAGGCCTGATATAGGCCTTTTTTTTTGTGACCTCTTGTGAGCTGCAGATAGGCACTTTTTTTGTTTCTCACGCCTATTATAGATTAACGCAGCTTATAGGAGGCGTTTTTATGAGCAATTTGATCAACGAGGACATTATCAAGCAGATCCGCGCTCGATTGGAGAAGATGCCTGCAGAGCAGAGAAAAAAGTTAGCCGAAGATGCAATGCGGCTTGTTGGTACAAACGATCCCGAAAAGCTCAAAGAGATATTGAAAAACCAACTGCCAAACATGGACCCAAACCTGCTGCAAGAAACTCTGGATAAACTGTTAAAGGAGAATATGTAATGAGTTTTCTCATGGCTCTGCTCATTCTCATTGCACTTTTCTCCTTGTCTGAAAACGGGGATCATCCAAAAAGGAGAAGATCTCGCCGTCATATCCTATATACCGAATCTGATTCCTGTCTCGAAGAATGCTGCAAAAGGGCCCATTCTATTGGCATAAAAATAGTCAAAGAGCTGCCATTTATAGGCGGCGTGGTATGTGAAACGGCAGACGGAGAGGACGTAAAGCTTCTCACTCTGGAAAGAGACGTGAAAATCGAAGAGGACGTCAAAGTTTATGCTACTTGCCTGGGTTTTGGGAGGGACCAAGCCGCTGTCGGAGCGATACCTCCCGACACCATAACCCTCACAGGCGCTCCAAATCTTTGGAAAAAGACCACAGGTAAGGGCGTTTCCATTGCGGTTATAGATACGGGCATAGCAGAACACTCTGATCTTAGGGTCAAAGGCGGCATTTCAACTTTAGGCGAAGTCCACACTGAAAACTTTCGCGATGACAACGGTCACGGGACTCATGTTGCTGGTATCATTGCAGCCTGCGGCAGAGATCAGGGCCTCTTAGGCATGGCTCCCGATGCTGATCTCTACGCTGTTAAAGCTTTAGATCGATATGGCAGTGGTTTTGTTTCGGATATTATCGAAGGCATTGCTTGGGCTACGGAACACAGAATGAATATCGTTAACCTCAGCCTTGGTACTGCCGAAAAAAGCGAAGCTCTGCGGAGAGCCGTCAGGAAAGCGGTCGCTGCATCAACTATTCTTGTTGCTGCATCAGGCAACAGCGGCGGTACCGGCAGCCCCG
This sequence comes from Clostridia bacterium DTU065, assembly GCA_001512545.1. Classification (GTDB taxonomy): domain Bacteria; phylum Bacillota; class DTU065; order DTU065; family DTU065; genus DTU065. The sequence continues at coordinate 67,063 of LFSI01000050.1, forward strand.
GAGTTCTGTATCCTGCCAAATTCTCTGAGGTGGTCAGTGTAGGGTCCGTTGACTCCGATGGCAAGCTCTCTAGCTACACATCATACGGGCCAGAACTGAACATCCTGGCTTACGGTGAAAACATCCTTTCCACGTACCTGAACAACAGCTACCGCAGAGAGAGCGGTACCTCGATGGCTGCACCCCAAGTGTCAGGTGCATTAGCACTCCTTCTCGGCATGGGCTACCGCGGCTCCGATGCTGTGAGAGCACTGCTTGAGAGTGCAAAAAAGTTAGATCTGCCCAAGGAAAAGCAGGGAAGTGGACTGCTTAATCTGGCTCCCTTCGCCCAGAGCTACTAGGAGAAATCCTTGGTATTTCAACGAAAAAAAGGTGTCTTCCCTGAAAACGCAGGCTGACACCTTTTTCTGCACTTCTAACCAACAAGAAGTTTGCAAGCACTTCTGTCAATACCCGCTGAAAATGTCAGTGAGTAATCGAGACTATTACCCGATGAATATGTCA
>LFSI01000043.1 GCA_001512545.1 Clostridia bacterium DTU065
GTCTACTGGAGGTTTCTCCTTAACTTCTAGATGCTTAATTCTTGACTCTACATTCTTGATGGCGCGATCCAAATTAGCTTTTGCTTTTTGATTGCCCATCTTGTGAAGTCTAGCCTCAGAGTTGCCCATCCTTCGGGGAGTCTTTCGCATGGACTTCCCTTTTTCTCGAATAGATATGATAGTCCTTTCTAATCTCTTCTTTTCCTTTACATATTGCTCATACTCAAATTGAGCTAGGTTTTGCTCTTCAGTCTTTTGCTTGATGTATTTGCTGTAGTTGCCGGAGTAGGTTTTGATTTTTCCTCTTTCTATTTCGATTATTTTAGTACAAAGGCTATCTAGCAAGTCTCGATCGTGAGAGATCAGGACTAAGGCCCCGGCGAATTTGGCTAAGGAGCTCTCCACTAGTTGAATCCCTTCTATATCCATATTACTAGTTGGTTCGTCTGCGAAAATAATGGCATTGTTGTGACTTAGACCGGCCGCCAGCTTAAAGCGGGTTTTTTCTCCTCCACTCATACTCTCCCGATATGTTTGGTGAACTTGAAATTTTGAAGCAATCTCTGGCTGTATTATTGCTTCCTGCGGCGGCTCTAGTTGGGAAATATAGGAACATCTCCCATAAAGCTTCACCCATCCTTCATCAGGTTCGATTCTTTTGCTTAAAAGGTTCAATAGAGTTGTTTTCCCCGCTCCATTTACTCCCACAATACCAATGCGATCATGATCATATATACATAGATTTTCGATATCTATAATAAGGCGATCTCCATATGATTTTTTTAGATTTCTGCACTCTACTAACAACATAAAAAACCCCTCCTAAATCTATAGGAGAGGATAGTATCCTTGCAGATCTTAACGGAACCCAAAGGACTACATCATCTATTGCCCATGGCCTAAAGGCGAAAAGTATAGTACTCTCTTAGGCAACAGAATCTACAGTCAAATCAAGTTGTCGAAAGCTATCTGCAAAAGTCAATACTATCCACTCACAGGTAAAATGCATGTTTACAAAGCCGTTAATCAACGGCTTACCCAACAGTATATTTTTCCTAGTTAAGTGAATTAGTTGAACATCTTCTGCAGATACCTTACCTTTGTCGAGTTTTGCTTTGGGCCCTTAAGCAGTGTTTTTATTCGCTTCTAGCCCACTGACTATAATTATCTAAGCAATCAGCTTTTGTGTCAAGTTGCTGTATACCATGTTGCAGCTGCTTTGTGATAGTGTCAGGATTGGAATGATTGTCTGTAGAAGTCGATATAATCATTGATGGCTTCCTCAAAATACGGATTTAAGTAAATCTCAAAATGTCCACAATCATACTTTTTACATGTTGAGTGTTTAGCTTTTGCTGCAAGCTGAATGGTCTTTTCTGCAGGAGCCAATGAGTCTTTTGAACATACTGCAACACAGATCGGATTGTGGATCCTCCCGAAATGCCTACCAGGGGAATACTTAAGAAATTCAAGTAGTGTTCTTGCTGGAACTTTGTTGATGAACTTAGCATCTCCGATAAACCTCTTTGAGGTTTCTTCATCGGTTTCGAAAAGCGCATTCTCTCCCCTATACGTCGAGAGCTTCAGCATTACGGGATGATACCCTGTTATGCAGGATAACAAGTCTGCAATAACACAAGGTACTTTTTTCAGGATGTAACCCAGAGAAACGGCTTTTATTGTGGCCATAGTGTCCGTATATGGACATTGAGCTATCGTGGCTTTTACATCACTTCTGTGCGCTGACAACCATATTACATGGCCGCCGCTGAATGAAGTGCCAAAGAGCAAAAGACTCTCTCCATCAATGCGATTGTCTTTTTTTACATGTTCTATAGCACTTTCCCAATCTTCAAGCTGCATCCTTACATTTATCAGTTGCCTTTTATTGCCGTCACTTGCTCCAAAGTTGCGGTAGTCAAACAGAAAGCAAGCGTATCCTGCTGCTGCAAATCTTTCAGCGTATTCATCTAAGCGCATTTCACGGGTCCCACCCAATCCGTGGGCCATTACAATTATTGGGCACTTTTCACCACTGGCAGGTAAATACAGCCACGCACTGCATCTTGTTCCCTTGGAGTAGAAATCAACATCCTCCCGTTGAAATGAACTTCCCATTTTTTACGTCCTTTCAATACTGTTCTGCAAGTATGCAATATGCTCTAAAGGATGAAAGAGTAGTTGGTTCCGTATGATGGTCTAAACTGGTTTCCTAGAAAGCAGGAGCCCTTCAAACATGGCAATTAACTACTTCGGATACAGTTCATTCGTCTTTGACGCTATCGGTTGGTGTGAGCACATCAAGCGGTTTCTGGCATAACGACTCGATAAGCAGCGTCACCGAAAACGCTGCAGTACATGCCCCAAGCCATATCGATGAAAGCGGAAATACTGCAGTAAGGAACAGATACTTTTGACAAAGAGCCCACCCAAGAATAGACAGTATTGACAGGGAANNTTAATAATGCGTGATGGTTCCACAAATTGCTTTATGGGAATGAACCTTAGGTTAGACTCTGCAACTCTCCTGACAATACCTTCTATAAGACAGAGCGTTATGGCAATTGTCAGGCCGACCAATCCCCACATAGAACATACACCTAGGAGTATCACTGTCATTCCGGGCGCAGAAAATCCACACCACCGGGCCCATCCATTTAGGAGACT
>LFSI01000009.1:0-36750 GCA_001512545.1 Clostridia bacterium DTU065
ATGACATATTCATCGGGTAATAGTCTCGATTACTCACTGACATTTTCAGCGGGTATTGACACCTTTTCCTCCGGCAAAGCCAACTGTGCCCCACAACCGCTGAATGACGATGTAACCAAAACCGATCTTTTAGGTCACAAGATCAATGCAAGCAGGATTTGACGCAGGATCAAGAGAAATAACGAGTATGCACACACGCACACCGATTAGAAGGGGGGTAGCTGCAGAGAAGTCGTGCAGCGTTCGTATGAAAAAACGCGACCCAGGTCTGGCATCCGTGTTTTCGTTTTTGCTCCCAGGTTTAGGCCAGATTTATACCGGAAAGATGGGCTGGGGTATCTTTCACTTTCTAGCACACGTTGGTCTACTAATTGTAAGCTTGGCATTGTCCTATCCTCTGATTTTTGCTGACGGTTCAATAAGACAAAGGCTGACTGCTTGGCTGAGTACACCATCCAACTTAGGCATCGCTTTTGGTTTATTGTTCCTCCTCATTGGTAACTGGATATGGTCCTTCTTGACCGCAGCTCAGAATGAAGATGAAGACTCTGACTCTAAGGACATTACGGCCCTCATTGAAACAGCAAGAAGCGAGTACTATGCTGAAGCTGCTCCTACTGGTACTCCATCAGCTGCATATGAAAAAACCGCAGCATACGAGACTCTTGTTCAAGAACAACCTGTTGAATCCAAGTCCTTTGCCATTACTCTGGCAGAGATCATGGATTTAAAAGGTGTGGGAATAGAAGATCTTTCCGAAATCACCGGCATCCCAGAGACCGAGATCACCAAATATCTCAAAGGCTCCAAGCCTGATGATGCCACTGTCAAGATCTTAGCTAGAGGACTCAATGTCAGTCCCAGATTCCTCACAGGTGAAAGTACTAGGTAGTTTCTGACTACCTAGTTTTTTTGTGTAGTAATGGGCAAGGAGAAACGTCCCAAGATCTTGGAGCGCATGAATGAAGACTACCAGCCAAATGCTTCCAGAGGCAGCATACAGCCAGGTTAAAATGGCGGTAATGAGGACTCTTCCCGGGAGCATCCTCATGAACTGCTCTTTGGTTTCGAAGCCGCTCTTCACGTTTCCGTAGTGCACTCCGGTAAACACGATGACGCTGAGTGTACTGCCAACGACAGTACCTAAACCACGAGTCAAGAGGTTTTGCACTACGCCTCGGAACAAAAACTCTTCACCGACAGGGACAACGAGACCAAATAGCAGTACTGTAGGCCAAAACGGGTTAAGCAGAATTCGCCGAAGAGGTAGATACCCCTCCACGACGTTTTCCAAGAAAGCGGTCCGCAAAGAAAAACCGCTGATCACAAACAGAATAACTGCAAGTATAAAAGGGATTAGTCCACCACTAGCTCCTACAAACCCAAAAGGTAGTTTGAGCAGGAAGGCAAGTGTTAAAGATACTACAGCCCTAAGAAGATTTGCTGCAAAAGTCTTGGATTTGAAGTTGGCTTTTTCAAGCCAAACTTTACTTACCAAAATGTCCGCTGCAACGATAGCCAAAGCGATGATTACATAAAGCAATACTTATCCCACCTCAACTTTGGTGTCCACATGACAGAGCCCCACTGGGAAACACAACTGCTGTAAAGACAGTAAAAAGCCTATATCTTATATTACCAAAGTAATATGAGATATAGGCCTATTTTGTCAAAAGAGTTTATCCTACTGCAGCATGAGTTCGAGGAAGCGGCTTACATTAGCCCAACCGTCGCCCCACTTTGAGTAGATGAAGTAGTTCTGCTGAGCTACACCGGGATAATCGGTGTCTGTAAAGCCAACGTCAAAGGCAAAAGACATGCCTCTCTCTGGGAATACTCCGATCTCGTATGCTGGGAAGGCGATCTCGATGATATAACCTTTATCGGTGATGGTGGATTCGTACTGGATATCTGAGAACTTATAGCTGTTGTTCCAGATCCACATCTCTGGATATCCGCCATCGAGTCCTGGAGCAAAACCGATCTGGAAGTCTTGAGTAGAGTATGATGTCCTTCCGGTCGGATAGCCATCCCAGGAAATGAAGATTTGAATGCCATCTGACTGGAAGAGATAAGTGCCAAAGAAGTCTACATAGAGCTCATCGTCAATGATCTCAGCTGCCACGTAGAGATACTCGTCATCATACATCACGTAGAAGGTGCCCGAGATATCCTGTGGTCCTAGCCACTCGCTGGCATTGCCTGCAACCAAATAGTCCAAACGGTCAATGGTCACGCCATACGGTTTGGCATTTTCCCATTCGTCGAGTCTTCCATCGATTTTCATGTTCTTTGGAGCACGTACGCCGATGAACTCGGCTGCTAGTGCATAGGAGGAGATTAGAACAATTACCAACACCAACAACAAAGTCTTAGATATCTTCATTCAGATACCCCCTCACACTTGTTCTTGATGTATCCTTTCCACTTGCTCCGTTTTTTTCCTCCATTAAAAATGGGCATAAAAAAAGCCACTTTTACAAAAGTGACAAAAATGGCGGAGGAAGAGGGATTCGAACCCTCGCTAGAGCTAACGCCCTACTACAGGTTTAGCAAACCCGCCCCTTCAGCCTACTTGGGTATTCCTCCGCGTCAGACTAAATTTATATTACCATAGTAAGAATGCCTTGGCAACAGCTTATCATGCCATTCCAGCATTATACTGTTCCCGAAAAGACAATGTGATATGATAAAATGGCGGAGAGGGTGGGATTCGAACCCACGGTCCCTTTCGGGACGGCGGTTTTCAAGACCGCTACCATCAACCACTCGGACACCTCTCCAACGGTGCTATTATAGCACATCTAAAGAATCGTTTGCAACCGCACTTCTTCTCATAATTCTGCTAGAAATGGGGTTTTTGCATGGCTCTGGGACTTGTAATCGAAGGAATTCCGCTGTCGGGGAAGAGTTCACTTCTAAGCGGCATTGAAAAGAGCGACGCTTTTTCTCAGCTTGCCAAACCTAGTAAACTCATCTATCGAGAAAACCTAACTCAGAGAGTCCTTGAAAAGTCCTACAATAGAGGCTTATTGAACAAGCAGGACAATATCGACCTGCTTCAGGAAATAACCGACCATCTCCTAAAGCAGGAACACCTTCTCAGGCTTCGCGGTTTCTCTTCTAACTCTCTGCTCTTCATTTTGGAAAGGTTTCACCTAACCCATGCAGCCTACTATCCTTATCTCAGCTGGAATGACGTGACCAGCATCAATGAAAAGTTGATGGGCCTCGGTACAAAAATGGTACTGCTTACTGTAGATAGAAAAGCTTTTATGGACAGGCTTGAAGAGCGTAAAGGCACCGGTTTTTTCAACTACATCCAGCGCTATGGGAAGGACCTCCAAGAGATCCTGGACCACTACATGAAAAGCCAAGACCACTACCTAGAACTTGCAGAAAAGTCCGGCCTTGAGTATATTGCCCTGCCATCTCATGCTCTCTCCAAGACGGAGATCCTTGCCCAGACTCTGGAATTTTTCCTAGGTACCTAGATCCCGAGCCTTCTGATGTTTTCTCTAATCACATCAAGAATCTCGGGGTACTCTTTTGTGGGGAAGTTGAACAGGATGATGTAGGCAGAGTTGTCGCTTAAGAGTCTACCATCTACAGAGTTAAAGTTATCTATGATCATGTCGGGTTCTGCTTCTAGTATCTCAACAACATCGAGAGGCGTTAGCTGTGTTGTGCCGATAACCTTGAAAGGTTTGAACCCGAGCCAAGTGATAAACTCATTTTGGTGTACACTGACAACTACTTTCCACTCAGCAACGTTAGCACGTTCGGCCCGCTCCTTGAAGTCCTCCATCTCGCTGAGGAAAAGCTTTTCCCATTGTTCCTGTTTTTCCTGAGTGCCGAAGAGCCCCGCAAGTTTTCTCGTCTCGGAAACTAGATACTCAGGTGTGTTGGTTGTTCTCACTTGCACCAGTTTGCCCTCGATTTCAGGTGCAGCTTCTATCATCTTTTTAATGAAGGGTTCGTAGCCGGCCCACAGTACATAGTCTGCTTTCAAAACTCTGACGATGTCTTCAGGTTTGTAGTCGTACTCTGGTGGATGCCTGAGTTCGATAGGAGCTAGCACGGTTACGTCTTTCGCACCTGCTGCACCTGCAATAGCTCCAACCCAGCTGGTGGAAGCAACGATCTCAAGATCGCTGGCTCCTGCTGCCAAACCTAAAAGAACTACCAACACCAATGCTACAAGTTTTGTCCGCATGTTTCTAACCTACCTTCTTTTTACGTTTTCTGATAGTTTTCGCCACACAGTGATTGAAAGCAGCACAACAACGCCTGTAAGTGTAATGGTGACGCCTAAAGGCCAGTTGAAAAACAGGGCAAAAACAAGACCCATGACCGTTGTGATCAGTCCTAAAAGAGACGTAACTGCAAGAACAGAAGCAAGTGACGTTCCGATCTGCAGCGCTCCAAGCGCCGGAAGCAGAATGATGGCATCCACAAGCAGCGCTCCTACAAGGCGCATAACGACGCCTATTGCCATCCCAGAGATCAACAGCATAACGTTCCTTACCAGCTTGCTATGAATACCCAGAGTCTGTGCTAGTTCCTCATTGTAGAGTACAAGCTGCAGCTCCCTGTAAAAGCAGATTGCCAGAATCAAGATCACAAGCGAAACGGCACATAGCGAAACTACATCTGCCCTCGTTAAGGCCAGGATGTTTCCAGAGAAGACGTCGAACGCTTCCATCGCCGGCACTCCCGCTTGGTAAAACAAGAAAAACGCCAGTGCTAATGTGCCGGTCATAAACAACGCTCCACTAAGGCCGGTGTCCACCTTTAACTTGTCAGACAGAGGCCCCACAAACCACGCAGTAAGGGCAATCGCTATCAGGGCTCCCCATACCGAGGGGAACTCTAGAACCATTGCCACTGCAGAACCTAAAAGCGCTGCATGCATCAGAGAGAAGCGAATGGTCGTAAGGTTCAAAACTACGATCACTACGCCAACCAGAGAAACCAATCCTCCTGCCAAAACGCAGGCCAAAAAAGCCCTTTGAAATATGGGATAGTGGAAGTAAGCCGCTATACTCATAGCCCTAGATCTCCTTTAACAGTCCTGCTTCAAGGTGAAAGACCCTGTCGAAATCCATGCTGATGTTTTCATGGGTAATCACGATCATGCAGAACTGCTTCTCTAAGTGGATGTTCTCCAAGAGCAGCGGAATATCTTCTTTTCCCAGCTTATCCAAGTGGGCTATGGGCTCGTCGAGAAACATGATCGGCGCTTTACGTACAAGGCCTCTAGCGATAGACATCCTCTGTAGCTGACCTCCGGAAAGAGTGGAAACGTCTGCCCTAACAAAGTCCTTCAATCCTACCGCTTCTATAGCTTCCAAGGCCAACTCTCGGTCTTTCTGGGTTGGTTTTTTTATACCCGCAAAACCTACAGCATACCTACCCAAAAGCACTGCATCGTAAACAGAAATGGGCATCTTACCCACGATGCGCTCCTGCGGTACATAAGCGATATGCTTTCTGGAAAAAACCCGGTCTTGGGTTGACGCGATTTCTCTGTCCAAGATCTTAATCTCGCCTTCCCAAGGTTTGAGGTGTCCTAGTAGAAGCTTCAAGAACGTCGTTTTCCCGCTCCCGTTAGCTCCCACTATGGCAATTCTCTCACCCTGGCGTGCTTGGAAGTAGAGGTTTTGCAAAATGGGCTCTTTCAGATAGCCGAAGTACAGGCCTCTGACATCGATCACTATCTCTTTACCCATCGCAAAAACCCCCTTCCTATGTAAAGATTGACCCACTTTTCAGTGGGTCTTTGTTTTATCTTGAAATTTTGTCTATACCCATGTAGGGTCTGAGCACTTCAGGTATAATTACAGAACCGTCTGCTGTTTGGAAGTTCTCCAAGATAGCCGCTGCAGTTCTGCCAATTGCCAGACCGGAACCGTTGAGAGTGTGGACGAACTCTGGTTTTGCGCCCTTCTCTCTTCTGAAGCGAATGTTAGCTCTGCGAGCCTGGAAGGCTTCGAAGTTCGAACAGGACGAGATCTCTACGTAGTTGTTGTAACTTGGCATCCAAACCTCAAGGTCGTACTTCTTAGCTGCAGAAAATCCTACGTCGCCTGTACACATCATGGTTTTGCGGTATGGAAGGCCCAAGAGCTCTAGGATCCTCGCTGCGTTAGCAGTGAGCTTCTCCAACTCATCGTAAGAGCTTTCCGGAAGAACGAACTTCACCAGCTCTACTTTGTCAAACTGATGCTGGCGAATTAGGCCTCTTGTGTCTCTGCCGGCCGATCCAGCTTCTGCTCTAAAGCAGGCGGTATAAGCTACGTGATAGATCGGCAGATCCGCTACGTCAAGAATCTCGTCTCGATACATGTTTGTCACTGGTACTTCTGCAGTAGGAACGAGCCAGTAGTCGGTCTTGTCGACCTTAAATGCGTCCTCTGCAAATTTCGGCAGCTGACCTGTACCGGTCATGCTGGCAGTGTTGACCATAAACGGTGGATAGACCTCTGTATAGCCGTGTTCTGATGTGTGAACATCGATCATGAAGCTGATCAGTGCTCTTTCCAGCTTTGCACCTTCCTTCTTCAAGATCGTGAATCGCGAACCTGTGATCTTGCCGGCTCTGTCGAAGTCCATAATTCCCAAATCTGTACCGATATCCCAGTGGGCTTTAGGTTCGAAGTCGAACTTAGTTGGCTCGCCCCAAAAGCTTACGGTCACGTTTTCGGTGTCGTCTTTGCCGTCGGGAATGCTTGGATGGGGTACGTTAGGAATACCGAGGAGAACATCTTGGATCTTTTCTTCGATCACTCTTTGCTCATCGTCGAGCTCTTTGATCCTGTCGCCAAGCTCCTTCATAGCAGCAATGATCGCAGATGCATCCTCACCTTTTTTCTTCAACTCTCCAACTTTTTGGCTTTCGCTGTTTCTCTGGCTTTTCAAGACTTCTACTTCGGCAATGATCTTTCTTCTTTCTTCATCTAAATCAATTATGGTGTCGATGACGGTAACGTCTTCGCCTCTTCGTTTCAGAGCAGTTCTAAACTTCTCCGGGTTGTCCCTAATCTCTTTAAGATCATGCATTTACGCTGTCCCCCTTATAAAGTGCACGTATCTCTTTATACAACGGAAAAGCTTCTGTAAGTTCTTGAACCATTGACTTGGCTTTTTCGAAATCCTTCTCCACTAAAGCGATGTCAATGATCGAGGCGATCTTCTTCATTTCAGCTTTCCCCATACCTCTCGTGGTCAATGCAGGAGTCCCTAGTCTAATGCCGCTTGTGACAAACGGCTTTTCTGTATCGAAGGGAATTGTGTTCTTGTTGACGGTGATGCCAACACTGTCAAGGATATGTTCTGCATCTTTACCAGTCATACCTTTAGCTTTTACGTCAACAAGCATCAAGTGGTTGTCTGTACCACCAGATACCAGCCGCCAACCTTCCTCGATCAGTCCCTCTGCCAATGCTTTGGCGTTATCCAGGATAGCTGCTTGATACTTCTTAAAGCTTGGATCTAAAGCTTCTTTAAAAGCTACGGCCTTTGCAGCGATAACGTGCATCAAAGGTCCACCCTGGATGCCGGGGAAAACAGCTCTGTCGATATCTTTGGCGTATTGCTCTTTACAGAGGATCATGCCACCTCTTGGACCCCTTAGAGTCTTATGAGTTGTGGTGGTGACAAAATCCGCATACGGTACAGGAGAGGGATGCAGTCCCGCTGCCACAAGTCCGGCGATATGCGCCATATCGACCATTAAAAGCGCACCTGCTTTGTCAGCTATAGCTTTCAGTGCGGCAAAGTCGATGACTCTGGGGTAAGCACTAGCCCCTGCCACGATCAGTTTCGGTTTGTGCTGCAGCGCCAGCATCTCCACTTCGTTGTAATCGATGGTCTCAGTCTCTCTGCTTACACCATAAGGCACGAAGTTAAAGTAGGTACCGGAGAAGTTGATCGGATGTCCGTGGGTCAGGTGCCCTCCGTGAGTCAAGTCCATGCCCAGCACCGTATCACCAGGTTTCAGTACTGCGAAGTACACTGCGGTGTTAGCCTGAGCTCCTGAATGAGGCTGCACATTGACGTGCTCAGCACCAAACAGTTCTTTTGCCCTGTCGATTGCCAGCTGTTCGGCAACGTCAACGTATTCGCAACCGCCGTAGTAGCGCCGTCCGGGATAGCCTTCAGCGTATTTATTGGTTAACACCGAGCCTTGTGCAGCCAAAACTGCAGGCGTCACGAAGTTCTCTGATGCAATCAACTCAAGCTTATCGTTTTCCCTCTGTGCTTCTTTTTGGAGCACTTCCAGAATTTCAGGATCAAACTTAGCCAACTCATTGATAAACATTAGACCAGGCCCTCCTCTTCCTATCTCACCTTATACGTTAAATCTGAAACTGATAATATCGCCATCGGAAACGATATAGTCTTTCCCTTCTAAACGAAACACACCTAACTCTTTAGCCTTAGCTTCGGAACCTGCTCTGATAAAATCCTCATATGAAACGACCTCGGCCCGGATGAATCCCCGGGAAATGTCCGAATGAATTGCTCCGGCCGCTTCTTTGGCGTTTACGCCCTTCTTGATGGTCCATGCTCTAACTTCATCTTCGCCAACAGTGAAGAAGGAAATAAGTCCAAGGAGCTCATAAGCTGCTCTGGCTATGAGGTTGATTCCAGGTTCTTTAATCCCTAAATCCTCAATGAACAGCGCTCTTTCTTCCCCGTCTAGGTCATTGATCTCCATCTCGATCTGGCCGCAAACTACTAGCAGAGGGTAGTTGTACTCCTCAGCGAGAGCTTCAAGCTCTTCTTTCCCTGGGTATGAACCGCTCTTATACTGCTCTTCATCTACGTTAACAACGAGCAGCATTGGCTTTTGCGTAAGGAGACCGAAGTCGCGGATCAAGAGCCTTTCTTCATCAGTGAGACTGAGTGAACTGATCGGTTTTGCTTCTTCAAGAACAGCGATGCATTTTTCCGTCAGTTCCAGTTCCGCCTCGTAGTTTTCCACTTTTTTCTTCTTCCCTGTGGTGAGTCTTTCTTTTCTAGACTCCATAACCTGGAGATCAGCAAGAATCAGCTCTGTAGTGAGAATATTGTAATCTCTCACCGGATCGACCGAGCCTTCGACATGGGGCACCGAACTGTTGAACGCTCTTATAACCTGTATTAAAGCATCCACCTGTCTGACATCGGCTAAAAACTTGTTCCCCGTTCCCTTACCCTCACTGGACCCGGAAACAAGGCCCGGGACATCGGTGACTTTGATCACCGCAGGAGTGTACTTGTTAGGCTTGTACATTTCTCTGAGTTTTTCTAAACGTCTATCCGGCACTTTAGCCATGCCAACATTGGATGCCACTTTACCAGTATAGAAGTTGGATAGCTCAGTGTGCGACTGCGTAAGCAGATTGAAAATCGTTGTCTTGCCCACCATAGGTAGGCCAACTATACCACTTGTCAGCAATCAGACATGCTCCCTTCTAGTAAGTGTACTTATGTGAATGAATGCTTGATGCAGCTTTGTTTTTCAGATATGGTTTAACTGTAGATTTACCTTTAACCAAAAACGGAATGTTATTCAAAAACTATAACTCGCTTTTTTATAAGGCACATTGATTATGGAAAATATTATACCACAGATAGTGCATTATCCCAGTCTTAATATTGCAAAAACACCTTCGGGATTTCGCAGAAATGCTTAGCCGGCTGCTCTCACCGAGAGCTTCCAATCAAGAAGAAAACTCAACAGGCTTCTGTGGTGCAAAGCACTCAAAAACAGCGAGTTTTTCTCAAAACATGGTTGCCGGAGAAGCGCGAAATGCGCGGTGCCTCCCTTGTTACGTTCCCATTCCTGTGCTATAATTTAATAACAATGTGCGGCTATAGCTCAGGGGATAGAGCACCGGCCTCCGGAGCCGGTTGCCCAGGTTCGATTCCTGGTAGCCGCACCATTATTATGCCTATGACCTGTATGATAATTTAACTTATTGTACAGGTTTTTATTTTTTTAGGAATATTTTTGTGACAAATACATATACTGACTGTGAGTGATTTATCCATCCCAACTAGAGAGGAAGATTTACATGTGGTTCTTTGGGGGACAAGAAACCCAGCGCTTTCGGGTACATTACAAAGACCCAGCAGCCCAGGAAAAGCTCACAAGTCAGCTGACGAAGTTTTTACGCGACAAATTCCTCCCTACTGGAAAAAGGCTAGCGATAGTATGTGTCGGCACAGATCGTTCTACAGGAGATTCCTTGGGACCTCTAACTGGAACGCTGTTGTCTAGAGATTTCCCGGGAATTCCGGTTTTTGGGACGCTCGATGACCCTATCCACGCAGCAAACCTTTCCGAAAAAGTGGCGGAAATCAACTCGAAACTAAAAAACCCCTTCATCATCGCTTTGGACGCATGTTTAGGTCAGTCAGAAAGCGTCGGTTATATAAGCTGCAAAGAAGGAGCTCTAAAACCCGGAACGGGAGTCAATAAGGAGCTACCGGAAGTTGGCAACATGAACGTTGTTGGTATCGTCAATGTTGGAGGGTTCATGGAGTATTTTGTTCTGCAGAATACCAGACTCAGCCTTGTGATGCAGATGGCAGAAATTCTCGCTGCCTCTATTGGCGAAGCTGTATCGAACTTGTCCTTGACCGTAGATGCAGGAGACCTTCCTGCTGCAGCGTCAAAATGGCTTGATTAGATCTACCTGAGTTCACCTCTTGTTACTTAACAAAAGAAACTGAGGCCACACGCCTCAGTTTCTTAATTTTTGAGTTTAATTCGCAACCGCTTCTTTTTTTGCTTCTGCCTGTTTGATCACTCTTTGGCCTTCTTTATTGATCATTTCGATCTGGCCTTCCAGTCGGGCGCCTTCTTCTATAACGAGTACACCGACTGTTGCATTGCCAAGAAGCGTTCCCGTTGGAACTATCTCCAACCTACCCTTTACCTCAACATTGCCTTCTACCTTCCCTGCTATGGTGAGGTTGACCGCATGAATTTCGGCCGTTACTTCACCTTGGTCGCCGATTACAACATCAGCAGTAGTGAAGATCTCGCCCTTAAACTTACCATCAATGCGGACGGAACCTGAAGTTTTGATCGTACCAGTGAGTTCAGTGGTCTTTCCGATTATGGTATCGACAGCTTTCACCACTTGCGTTCTTCTTTTGGCATCCTGCATGTTATTGCCCTCCGGTCTCTTTTTTCCAAACATTTATTCACAACTCCTATGGCAAGTAATTCATTGGGTTCACGTCTTTGCCATTAAGCCGAACCTCATAATGGAGGTGATCGCCTGTCGAGAGCCCCGTGTTACCGGAATACGCGATCAGCTGTCCTTTCTTAACTGTATCACCTTTTTTAACCACCGCTCTGGAGAGGTGTCCGTATAGGGTTTCAATGCCATTACCGTGGTCGATCTGCACCAGTATGCCGTATCCACTGACCCATCCAGCTCTGGAAACGACGCCGTCAGCGGTAGCTTTGACTGGGGTTCCTTTTGGAACACCAATATCTATACCTGTGTGCTTACGCCGATCCCCATAGATAGGGTGGGTTCTCCAGCCGTATGCTGAAGAGATGTAGGCTTTCGCCGGCCAAATATCCGGCGTATGATCCTGCTCATACTTCAATTGTATGAGTCGGTTCTTCGTGTTCATGCTTACTTTTTCCAGCTGCACAAGAGTTTGCTCGATTGAAGATAACCGTTCTTGCAAGTCTAAAAGTAAGTTCTCCACCTCTTGCTGATCAACAGGTGGTTTTATATCCTGAACGTTGGACGCTGCAAACGCCACACCTGTAAAGATCATTAGATTCTTTTTGTCATCCAATCCCAAACGGTTCTCAAGGGGAAGACCAATACCTGCTTGAGACACGACGGGAGTAGTTGTTGTAGAAGCAACGACAGTATCCTGTCTTTCGGGAAGAGGCTTGATCTGTACTGGTCGATTTCCTGTCTGTTCTAAAAGTCTGTTTATATCGGTAAAGGCGTTCTCCAGCTGCTTTAGTTTCAACTTTAGTTCTTCGGTTTCCGTGATCAATGATTCTACCGTTTTCTTTTGCTCTTGAGATGTATCCAGGACCGCTTCATACTGCGTGTTTTTCTTCTGCAGCAGATCGAAGACTGTAGCATAGTTGTTCCTTACGTCACGGTAGTTCCATACGACCATTATGGTGGAGAAAGCTATCACGATAACTGCGGCTATTCCAAAGTACAATCCCAAAACTGGAACCGCTAAAGTTTTAACCTCTCCATGATCGTCTGGAACTGACATGAAGGTAATCTTCTTGCCCTTGTTTGTCCGATAAAACTCTAAAAAACGAGAGATCAACCAGAACATTCTCTTCCCTCCTTTCTTGTTGTCGTCTTTGTTGCATCTAGGAAACGTGGTCTAATTATACCAAATTTCTACTTCTCTTTTAACCCTTTATTTCCTGCCCGTCGCGTTTTTTGAGACTAACGCCCTAATCCTAAAAGGGCCTCTAGTCCCGAACCGCTCTGAGAGGAAGTTTTTCTATTGTTAAATAATTAACGAAGATTAGGTCCATGGACTTTTCCCAGCGGATTGGTCGCCAGAACTTTCGAGCTGGATGCACACTACCCCGACTTGCGTTGGCAACCGACAGCTTCAGACGTGTACTGTAGGGTCTATCATGAACAGCCCCTCTGCAATCCAAATATGGCACCCGCTGCACGGCAGTCCTTGTACACTCTTTATCATCATTGTTAATATTATTTTCCATTTTTCCTTCTTAATTCCAGAATCACTTAANNAAGCGACGTTCGACGTCTCCGGCACGATGAACTACTCCGGTGAAATGTTTCACGTGAAACATTGCTTAACCCGGTCGTCCCTGCCACATCTTTGGTCGTCCACTTAAAGCTAAAGGTTCTCTTCTATAACGCCGTGTTTGCGAACCTAGCTTTCAAAACCGTTGAACAGTTCCTTCATCAGACCTCCTGGCCTTCAGCAAGACTCGTAACAAACACCATACCAAATGTTTCACGTGAAACATTTGACCTGCTGAGCGCAAGCCCACGCAGGTCAAACGTTATCAACGCCAATGGCGTCCAAGATCCTCTGAAGATCATCGTTATCATAAAAATCGATTTCTATTTTGTTTACCTTTTTCCCGGGTTTGATCTGTACCTTAGTTCCTAAACGCTCACCGATCTTTTCCGAGATTTCTTGCAGAAAGATGTTCGTCTTCGTGCCCTTTGTGGCCTTGGTCTTCTCGGTGACACCCTCGTTCAGTCTGCGGACATAATCTTCCGTTGCCCTTACGCTCCAGCCTTCTGCGATGACCTTTTCGCAAACTTCGTCTTGAAGCTTTTCATCATTCAGTCCGAGGAGAGCTCTCGCATGGCCTTCAGAAATTGTTTCACGTGAAACACTTTCCTTCACGAACTCTGTTAATCGCAAAAGACGCAGCGTGTTTGCAACTGCCGTACGGCTTTTACCCACGGACTCTGCGATAGTTTCCTGGGTCATACCAAACTCATCAATAAGATGCTGATATGCTTCAGCTTCTTCCAACGGATTTAAGTCCTCTCTCTGCAGGTTCTCTACAAGCGCGACTTGACTCATTAGCCTATCGTCGAACTCTTTAACTACCGCAGGAATCTCTGTCAAACCGGCCAAGCCCGCAGCTCTCCACCTTCTCTCGCCAGCGACGATTTGGTAGCGATCTTCCACTCGCCTTACCAGAATGGGTTGGAGAACACCGTGCTCCTTGATGGAATCGGCAAGTTCCTGGAGAGATGCCTCGTCGAAGACTTTCCTAGGCTGATAGGGGTTAGGATCAACTTTAGCTATCTCTACCGTCTTGACATCGTCCTGAGCTTTAGGCGGCAAAAGCGCGCCTAGACCTTTACCTAGAGCCTGTCTGCTCATGCTGCAAAACCTCCTGAGCGAGTTCTCTGTAGGCAATCGCGCCCTTGGAGTCTGAAGCGTACTCCAAAACCGAAAGCCCAAAGCTTGGAGCTTCGCTGATCCTTACATTACGCGGAATGATCGTTTCAAAGACGAGCCCGGGGAAGTATTTCTTAACTTCATCAGCAACCTGAATCGCCAGGTTGGTCCTAGGATCATACATGGTAAGCAAAACGCCTTCTATTGCCAACGTAGGATTGATATTAGACTTCACCAGCTCGACCGTCTCGAGCAATTGAGTTAAACCTTCCAACGCGTAGTACTCGCACTGGATCGGTATGATAATTCGTTCAGCTGCAGCCAGCGCATTGACAGTCAGCAGTCCTAAAGAAGGGGGACAATCGATGAGAACATAATCATAGTGCGGCACAAGGTCCCTAATGGCATTTTTCAAGCGAAACTCCCGCGACAAAAACGAAACCATTTCTATCTCTGCTCCAGCTAAGTTAATGGTAGCGGGAATCAAGGAAATCCCATTAATATCAACCACCACATCTTTTGCTGGTGTGCCTTCCACTAGGACGTTGTATGTGCACTTATAAAGTCCATCCTTGTCTATACCAAATCCTGTCGTTGTATTGCCCTGTGGATCATTATCAATGATTAAAACTCGTTTATCCAGTTCCCTAAGAGCAGCCGCCAGATTAATTGCTGTTGTACTTTTGTGGAGTAGGGCTTACCCCTCTCCCCGAACCGTGCGTGAAACTTTCGCTTCACACGGCTCTCCGGGATGTTTTCCACCCCTGCACCCCTTCGCCATGTAGTAGGCTTTCCCTACCTCAGACTACTACGAGTGCTCCGCCCTCTTATTATCCAGCCGACCATAGCTTTGTATGGATAATAACAGTTCCCGGGTTTTTGCATAAACACTACATCAGACCTTAGACTGCTGCTATACCCAGGTTGTCCTCCCTTATGTAAACAGGGGCTATACGATAGGGAGTAGGCCGTCCCCGTCGCACAAGACAACAAGTTTTAGGCGTTCACTGAGTTTTAAGCAGCTTCCTGTACGTAGTCATAGTCTGACTCAGGCTCGGCAAACCGAGTTTGCCTTGTTCCTAGAGCTTCATCGCTAATGCAATTGGTCGCATTATGGATGTCTAGTCAGCCTTTATAGCAAAAACTATAAGTGGCATGTCCACATTGCTTATGCAAACTTTGCCCGGCGCACGCCTACGCCGCCTTTCTGGTTGACGACTGCTATAACTTTTCCCATCCTACCGCCTCCTTTCTTTTAGGTCTTCATTAAGTATAGTTCTCTAATGCAAAGTTGCTTCCTGCCGCCTCCCACTTAAAGGGGAGTCTTGTTGGGAGTTCCAGCCTTTCGGGGATAGGTCTTTGGAGTCTGAGCAACTTTCTTTACCATAATTAAGCTACGACTTCCCATACCCTGCGGGAGGTCGTAACTAGCAATCTCGGAAATCTCACCGCCCAAGACCTTCAACGCATTGGCGCTACCTCTGACTTCTTCATCAACATCCGGCCCTTTTAGAGCTGCAAATGCTCCGCCGACCTCAACAAAAGGCAGGCAGTATTCAAGTAGAACTGAAAGACTCGCTACCGCACGGGCTGTGGCAACCTGGAACTTACCTCTCAGGTTTTTGTCTCTACCGGCATCCTCTGCCCGCGCGTGAACGGTTCTGACGTTCTTAAGCCCTAGAAGTAAAATGGCTCTTTCTAGAAAAGCGATTCGTTTATTCAACGAATCAAGAAGCAAAAACTCGGTATCATCGCACACGCACGCCCAAATCAACCCGGGCATCCCGGCGCCTGTCCCTACATCGATCACAGTTTTGCCTGCGAGGTCCACATGCTCTAACACCATCAAACTATCAATAATGTGTTTGATGGCAAACTCCTCGGGCTTTGTGATGGCCGTAAGGTTGATCATTTCATTTTGCTCTACTACGTAAGCTGCATAGGTAAGGAGTCTCCCCTTCTTCTCTTCCGTCAGATAGGGAACCGAACCTTCCAGCGTCTTCAGGAAGGCTTCCTTCTCCTGGCTATTCCACATGGGACGACCTTCCTTTCAAATAGATTAGAAGCGCCGTTATATCTGCTGGTGAAACACCGCTGATTCTTGAAGCCTGTCCCACAGATCGAGGTCTAATAGCAGAAAGCTTTTCTATTGCCTCCGAAGAGAGCCCTTTAACTTTACTGTAATCCAAATCCGCATCAAGAAGAACCGACTCGATCTTCTTGAACTCAGCAACTTCACTTAGAGCTCGAGAGATGTAACCTTTATACTTAACTTCCGTCTCTACCTCGTAAATCACATCGGAAGGTAGGGGTTCTCTATCTGGATCCAATGCCTTCAGCGTTTCGTAGTCCATCTCAGGTCTCCGGAGAACATCAGCAAGAGTCGCCACATCCTTCAGGGCAGCACTGCCGAGCTCTTCCAAGATCCTGTTTGTCTCGGCGTTCGGGTAGACCTTCGTTTCTTCAAGGCGCTGAACTTCCGCTTCTATAGCATTCTTCCTGCTTAAGAACTTCTCCCATCTCTCGTCGGAGATCAGCCCGATCTCCCGCGCCCTCGGTGTAAGTCTCAAGTCGGCATTCCCCTGACGGAGGAGCAGTCTATATTCGGCTCTACTTGTCATCATACGGTAGGGTTCATCTGTTCCCTTAGTTACCAGATCGTCGATGAGAACCCCAATATAAGCCTCTGAGCGATCGAGAATAAACGGATCTTTGCCTTCGAGCTTCAAGTAAGCGTTGATTCCGGCTATTAGACCCTGCGCTGCGGCTTCTTCATATCCCGAACTGCCGTTGATCTGTCCGGCGCAGTAGATTCCAGGGAAACGGATTAGCTCGAGAGTGAGATCAAGCTCCGTAGGATCAATGGCATCGTATTCGATTGCGTATCCAGGACGGACGATTTCCACGTTCTCGAGCCCGGGAATGGTGCGGAGAAACTCCAGCTGTATGCTTTCAGGTAGGGATGTGGAAGCTCCCGCTAGATACTTTTCCGTAGTATAACGGCCTTCCGGTTCAATGAAAACCTGATGTCCCGTTCTACCGGGAAACTTAACTAGTTTAGCTTCAATCGAAGGGCAGTATCTCGGCCCGACCCCGGTAATCGCCCCGCTGTACATAGCAGCTTTGGTAAGGTTTTCTTCAATAATACGGTGGGTTTCAACTGTTGTGTGGGTGATGTAGCAGGGAACGAAGTCTTTGCGAACTTCTGTACTGTCGTATGAGAAAGAGAAAGGTACATCATCCACAGGCTGCTCTTCCAGCTTGCTGTAGTCAATTGTCCTCCCGTCGACTCTCGGAGACGTACCGGTCTTGTACCTAATAAGCTTCAAGCCCATAACATCCCTAAGGAACTTGCTAAACTCTGTGGCTGGACGAAGACCACTAGGTCCCGACTCGTAGTTAATCTCCTGGCCAATAAAGACCCTACCACCAAGGTAGGTTCCCGTTGTGAGAATCACTACTTTAGAACGATACTCTCGGTTGGTTCTTGTCACAACTCCAGCTACTCTGCCTTCTTCAAAGATCAAAGCGGTAACCTCTCCCTGCTTCACAGTGAGGTTCTCCTGATGCTCCATAACCGAGCGCATTCTGGCAGAGTACTTGACTTTATCCGCTTGAGCCCTGAGAGCTTGAACCGCTGGACCCTTCTTGGTGTTCAGCATTCTGAGCTGAATATAGGTTGCGTCAATGTTTTTTCCCATCTCTCCACCGAGAGCATCGATTTCCCTTACAATATGGGCTTTCCCTGGTCCGCCGAGCGATGGATTGCAGTCCATCGCTGCAATGTTTTCCTTATTTATGGTAAGGGCAAGGGTCTTCAAACCCAGTCTGGCAGTGGCCAGTGCAGCTTCACACCCTGCATGCCCTGTTCCTACAACTATTACGTCGTACAAGCTCTCACCTACTTTCCTATACAAAATTCACTAAATATTCTATCAATAACATCCTCTTTAACTGTGTGCCCTGTGATCTCTCCCAAAGCACTATACGCTATCCTCAGATCGATAGCAATCAGGTCAAGAGGAGAGGTGGGTACAAACCCTATAGCATGCTTGATAGCATCTAGAGCGTTGTCCAAAGCGTTCTTGTGCCGGACTCTAGTTATGAGAACCTCTCCCATAGCTTCAGCTCCTCCAAGGCTAACTCGGTTCTCGAGTTCAGCCATGAAAGAATCGAGTCCGGTCTTTTCAGTTAGTGACAGCGGGAGAATTGTGGTGTTCTCCACTAGTCTTTCTATTTCGGAAGCAGAGATTTTCGATGGTTTATCCTGTTTGTTCAGGATAACGATAACATCTTTGCCATCAAGCATCTCTGCAATCTTTCTATCTTCAACAGTGAGTTCTTCACTGCTGTCCAAAACCCAGAGAACGAGGTCTGCTTTACTTAGGTAGGCTTTGGACTTTCCTACACCGATAGATTCAACCTTGTCTTCGGTCTCTCTGAGACCTGCTGTATCGGCAAAGACCACCGGAACCCCGCCGACGTTAATCTCAACTTCAACTACATCTCTTGTAGTTCCGGGTATGTCTGTGACGATGGCCTTCTCTTCTTTTGCCAAATGATTCAGAAGGCTAGATTTCCCCACGTTAGGTCTGCCAACGATGGTCACCAGATAACCTTCGCGGAGAGATTTTCCCTTCCTATATGATCTAATAAGCTCGTTCAGGTCTTCAGTGATGCTGCCTAGAGTATCTTTAAGCTGATCTCTGTCAGGCTCTTCTACATCTTCCGGATAGTCAATGCTCGCTTCGATTGTCGAGAGAGTAGAGAGGAGAGTTTCCCGAATCCCTTCTATCTTCTCCGAAAGATGGCCTTCAAGAACGCGAAAAGCTACTCGGAGTGAAGTAGCGGTCTTTGCCCTAATCACATCAACAATGGCTTCCGCTTGAGCGAGGTCCATTTTGCCGTTTAAGAAGGCTCTTTTACTAAACTCACCTGGTTCTGCCAAACGGGCTCCCGACTTGATCACCGCTTCGAGCACGAGCTCCGTGACTTTCAATCCGCCGTGACAGTGAATCTCCACCACATCTTCACCAGTAAAGCTGTGAGGTCCCGGCATAACAACCCACAGCACCCGGTCCAAGCGAGTGTCCTCCAAAACCACAAACCCCAAAGTCATCCTGCGGGGAGGCAGCTCTCGAAGACTCAAACTCGAAATCCGCTGGGCTATATTGATAGCTTCGTTGCCACTCAGCCTCACTATTCCTATGCCGCCTTCTCCAAGGGGAGTAGCAATTGCAGCTATTGTATCCTTGTTCATCTTCCAACCTCCGTAAAGAAGCTTGCTATACCGTGAAAAGAGAATTGGATCTTTAACCCAATTCTTTGCCTACTTCTATAATAGTACATATACCAAATTAAATATTAAATAAAAGCTCCATAATTAAAAAGAGGGTGCGCGCCAAAAGGGCACGCACCTTCCTATTTTTTCAAGGCAATTACAACGCGGCGATACGGTTCTTCGCCTTCGCTGAATGTTGTAACCTGTGGATCATCCTGAAGAGCTGTGTGGATGATTCTTCTTTCCTGAGGATTCATCGGCTCAAGCGAAAGCTTTCTCTTGGTGTGCTTGACGCGCTGGGCTTTCTTCTTGGCGAGATCAACCAAAGACTCTTCTCTGCGCTTTCTGTATCCGGAGGCATCCAGGATGACTCTGGTCCACTGGGCCGAATCCTTGTTAACCACAAGTCCTGTGAGATACTGTAGGGAATCTAAGGTTTCGCCGCGGCGACCGATAACTACTCCTACATCGGGGCTTTCAATGTTGACAAAGAGCGTTCCGTCTTCTTCTTTAATGTCTATCTCGGCGTTGAGTCCCATCTTCTCTACAACGCTTTTTACAAACTCCAAGGCTCTTTCTTGCTTCTTTTCGGACTCCTCTTTGATCTCCACAATGATCTTGGCTTCCTTCGTTCCGATTCCCAAAAAGCCTTTTTTGCCTTCGTCCACTACTGTGACCTTAATGTCGTCTCTTGTCACGTTGTACTGACTCAGTACTATCTCTATTGCTTCATCAACAGTCTTTGCTGTTTGCTCAACCTTAATCACTTTTTCGCGCCCCCCTTTACGCTGGCCTTCTTCTTGTTTAAGTATGAGTTTATCACAATCACTTCAATGTAAGAAATAATGTAGACCATGAGGATATAAAGCGAAAATCCTGCTGGGAAGTTGATTCCCATAAACGTAATGATGGCAGGGAAAATGTAAGCGTTGGTTTTACCTGTTGAAGTATTAGTCGTATCCAGACTCATCTGGAAATACGCAACCACACCTGTAAGGAGAGCTAAGATGATATCTGGTTTTGTTAGTTCCTTAATCCAGAGAAATGATGTTCCTTCTAAGTCGATAGAACGCATAACTCCGATCAGGATAAATCCGATTGGCAGCTGGAGCAAACTCAAAAGACAACCGCCTAAGGGATTGGCGTTGTGTTCCTTATACAGCTCAGTCAGCTTCTTACTGGCTTCTTGGGGGTTATCTTTATACTTCTCTTGAATCTGCTGCTGAAGGGGAGCTAACTCTTTCATGACATTCAAAGACTTTCTCTGTGCTATTGTCAACGGCAATAGCAGAACTTTGTATGTCAAGGTAAGCAGAATAATCGCAACCCCGTAGTTGCCGGTAACCTGACGAAACAACTCCAACAAACTGCTAAACCAATTAGTCAAAAAGCCCAATCATTCCTACCTCCATTAGTTAACAGGATCGTAGCCTCCTGGATGAAACGGATTACATTTCAAGACTCTTTTTATCGCCATGAAGCTGCCTTTCAGGGCACCGTATTTTTCGATGGCCTGCATGGCATAAGTCGAACAAGTCGGCGTAAACCGACATCTAGGCGGAAACAAAGGTGATATATATAACTGGTAGCCTTTGATGAGAAGCAATAGAAGCTTTTTCATGTTTACCAGACTCCAGTTGTATTTTTCATCATTTATTTTTCCTATCCTCTTTCACAAATAAAAAAGCTCTAAAAATGGCTTTTCTAAGGCTTTTCTCGAGGCTGTCAAAGTCCGCTTCCTGGGCTCCAACCCGCGCACTTATCACGATA
Source organism: Clostridia bacterium DTU065 (assembly GCA_001512545.1). GTDB lineage: Bacteria > Bacillota > DTU065 > DTU065 > DTU065 > DTU065. Next base: position 20,948 of record LFSI01000009.1, read on the forward strand.
TCGTACCCCTGTTTGATTTTAGGGCTTAGCTTCTGCATAATAGCTCGAAGCCTTCTTTTGACCAAGTTTCGAGTAACACTTTTCCCAATCTTTTTACTGACAGAAAATCCAATTCGGGACACCCCGAGCTGGTTGGGCAGAAAGTGCACAACCACGTATCTGTCAGCTGAGTACTTTCCTTTTTCATATACCCTCACAAAATCAGTGTTACGTCTAAGGCGTTCCATTGACTTACCCCTTATTTAAAAAAGCATATGCCTTTAGATAGCAGTAGCGGAGCCCAAAAGCTCCGCTCCAATCGCTTATTAAGCGCTGAGTACTTTGCGACCCTTTCTACGGCGGTTCCTTATAACATTACGCCCACCTGGAGTACGCATTCTCGCCAGGAAACCGTGCCTTCTCTTGCGACGACGAACCTTTGGCTGGAACGTTCTTTTCATGACCTGGCTAACCTCCTTTTTCAGGCATCTTTACCGATGTTTTTAAACCCTTTAATAAAACAGGCATTCCTGATCAATTATAGATTATTATTAACTGCACTGTCAAGGAAACTCTGCATATCGCCATTTTGTGCTTGACTTGTTACAAACTATAAAACGCTGCTCCGAAAGTTCTGCACTGCTAGAAGCTTCCCGAAGCGATCTCTCACTTTAAAACTCAAAGAGGAATTTCGGGTTTACCTAGGTGTATTATCCACAGATACCTGTCTTTCTATTTAATCCACCTTTAGGTGCAGGTTGAAGAAAGGCCCTATTTCCTTTACAATATAGTAGGCTTACTTTCCCACCGCAAAATACCCGACAAAAGACTTTTCCATATCCACCTAGGTTCCGCATCAGCTAGTATACTTTGGTGCGGTATTTTTTTCCTCTTTTAACAGCAAACATTTATATCAGCTTCTAATTCGCGTTACTATTTCCGCATTTTCTGACCACCTGGTCCATGTCGATTTTTCGACGTTTAAAGGACCATTTAAAACTATCAACTTATCCACAGACGGTGTATAAAATTGTGGATAGCTTTCTACCAGCCATTTAACCCTATTTATCCACACCTTTTTCCACAGCACCAAAAGTTTGTTCGCAGTGAAATTCGCAAAACCCCAGCTAGATGGCTGTTTGCACAGGTTTATTAACATTTTCCTGCCCTGTGGATAACTTGTTGATTACCATCTGGATATCCGCTTTTAAACAGGTGTTTAGCAGGAACTCTTCTTGGTTGTGGATAAGTATTTAAATCCAATTTAAACCCATCTATCCACATATCTGTGAAAAACTGTATCAACAGATATGTTTATAATTTAAACAACAGACTGTGTTCTTACATCGACTTGGAGGCATGACAATGAAACTCGATGAACTCAATAAACTATGGGCGAAGGTTCTGGAACTAGTTGGTAATGAGGTAGGCAAGAGCTCTTTTGCCGTGTGGTTTAAACCCACTAAACCAGTGAAACTCGAAGACAACTACCTCCATGTTGAAGCTAGCAACGATTTTGCCTGCGAATGGATAGAAGAGCAATACGGCGAATTAATCAGGCGCATCCTTTACAGTCTAACCGGTCAAAACCTCATACCGGTTTTTGTTGTAAAGAACGACCACATATCCACCAAGGCTCCCAGCACAACCAACACTTCCGAAGAGTCTGGGGAAGCTGAAACATACAGCAAAGAAGAAAGCACTCATAACGGGCTGAATCCTCGCTACACCTTTGACACATTCGTCGTTGGTAAAAGCAACTCATTTGCCCACGCGGCATGTCTAGCTGTGGCCGAATCTCCTGCCAAAGCTTACAACCCCTTGTTTATGTACGGTGGTGTTGGGTTGGGAAAAACCCACTTAATGCAAGCTATCGGCCATTCAGTGGCAAAAAACCGCCCGGACATGAAGATCATGTACGTCTCTGCCGAGAGGTTTACCAACGACATGATCAACTCCATCAGACACAACCGTATGGAAGATTTTCGCAATAAGTACCGCACTGTCGACCTGCTTTTAGTTGATGACGTCCAGTTTCTCACCGGTAAAGAGGGAACCCAAGAGGAGTTCTTCCACACCTTCAACGCCCTCTATGAAGCCAATAAGCAGATCGTTCTGTGCAGCGACCGCCTTCCCAAAGAGATCTCAACGCTAGAGGACAGGCTGCGCTCTCGTTTCGAATGGGGACTCACTACAGACATTCAACCTCCGGATCTCGAAACCCGAATCGCTATTTTAAAGAAGAAAGCCAGCATGGAAAACATCGAGGTTCCTGAAGAAGTGCTGCTCCTCATTGCTAAACAGATCCGTTCCAACATCCGAGAACTAGAAGGAGCGCTGATAAGGGTAACGGCATACTCCTCGCTCCACAGCAAGCCCATCGATGTGGAGCTGGCTATGGATGCCTTGAAGGATATCCTTCCTATCCAAAATAAGCAGATCTCGGTAGAGCTGATTCAAAAGGTCGTAGCAGAGCACTTTGACCTTACTGTCAGCGACATGAAGTCCAAAAAAAGAACTCGCTCTGTTGCCTTTCCCAGACAAATCGCCATGCATCTTGCCAGAGAGCTTACAGATCTTTCCCTTCCCAGGATAGGGGAGGAGTTTGGCGGTAGAGATCACACTACCGTAATTCACGCTTGCGACAAAGTCAGCGAAATGATCAAAGAAAATCCAGAGCTCGAAAGCCAGATCAAAAAAATCTCAGAGAAAATCCGCTCTCTCTAAGACCTCTTTTTTTGCGTTTTAAACCTCTGGATAAAGCTGTGGAGTGGCTGTGATTTAAATCTGGATAACATTTAAATCCTGTGGACAAAACCCTTGGATTTTAAATCCAAATATTGAAATGTGGACACTGTTGATGGCCAGAGCAATTAACCCACAGCTTATCCATACCAGGAAAAGCTGTAAATAGGTGGATTTAAACCGCTTATCCACTTTATGAACAGCACTACTACGACTACTACGATCTTTAAATCTATTTAAATATATATCTATATAAAATAGAAGAAAGGGTGTTTAGTGGATGCATATTCAATGCACTAAGGATGTGCTGTCGTCTGCGGTAAATATTGTACAAAAGGCTGTACAATCAAGCAGCTCCATCGAAGTATACGCAGGGATATTCATCGAGGCATCTGATAGTGGCTTAACTATCGTCGGTACGAACACTGATTTAAGCATAAAGACCAGAGCCAAAGCCAGCATTTTTAAAACTGGAAAAGTTCTTATTGAAGGTAAGCTGTTCTCTGATATCGTAAGGAAGTGGCCTGCCGGTAAGCCTATTAATATCGTTTACGATGAGAACACTAATAACGTAATCATCGACGATGGCAACGAAAACTCCAGTTTTAAAGCTGAAGTTAAGAGCATGAACGTTGAGGACTATCCAGCATTTCCCGATGCAGAAAAGGATATCGAAGAAGGCCTGGCCAAAAGCTGGGACATTTCTCAAAGCTTGTTGAAAAAAGCGGTGAATGCCACGGCGTTCGCTGCAGCTAGAGTAGATCATTCAAGAGTTTACCTGACTGCTATCCTTCTTGAAAGTAAAGAAGGCTTTCTCCGAGTTGTGGCAACAGACAGCCATCGCATGGGCTACTACCAGATCCCCGGTGTAGATGGCGATATTTCTGCAATGATTACCGCAGATGATCTCAGCGACATAGCCAAACTGATGGACGAAGAAGACGAAGAGAAGATCATCAACCTCACGCTGACACCGAGAAGAGCGTTCTTCGATTTCGACGACACAACAGTTGTCACGAGGCTCATTGAAGGCAACTTCCCACCGTATGAAAGAGTCATACCGACGAGCCACACAACTAAAGTTAAAGTAGATAGAAGAACTATCGTAGATGCTGTAGATAGAATTGCGGTTATGGTTCGCGGTGGAAGCTCGCTTGCAGTTAGACTAACAGTTGCAGACAACTCTCTCACTATCAACTCTGGAGAGATGGAATATGGTAGCGCCAAAGAACAGGTCTACGTGGAAAAAGAAGGCGAAGATCTGGAAATCAAAGTGGACTACAGATTTTTGTTCGAAGGATTAAAAGCTTTCACCGGCGAAAGTGTAGAGATGATGTTTAAAGGTCCAGACTCGGCAATTCTCTTTAAGTCTAAAGAGATGCCGGGGTACATTTACCTCATGATGCCTCTTAACTTCTAGCCAAAACTTGAAAGGTGGCTTTTTTATGGAGCCTGTAGATGTTGTAATTAAAACGGAGACCATCAAGTTGGAGCAGTTTCTTAAATGGGCCGGTGTGGTGCAGACCGGTGGAGAAGCAAAGCTCCTCATTCAAGACGGCTACGTTTATGTTAACGGTGAAGAAGAACTGAGAAGGGGAAGACAATTAAAGGAAGGCGATCTTGTAGAAATCGAAGGAAGTGGTAAGTTCAAGGTCGCAAAATAAGGGAGTGGCTTGTATTGCTGCTTTCAAAGCTTAGTCTTGAAAAATTCCGCAACTATAAATCAGCGTCGCTTACATTTGGAGAAGGACTTAACTTTCTAATCGGCAATAACGCACAGGGTAAAACCAATCTTTTAGAAGCTATTTTTTATTTGTGCCATCTTTCTTCACCGCGAACCAGCAACGACAATGATCTGATTTTGTTCGGCAGCGAAGAGGCCAAGGTCTACGGCGAGGTGAAAACCGAGCTGGGTACCTACGAGCTGGAAGTTGTCATTCCCGAAAAAGGAAGAAAAAAGGCATCTGTAGACGGCATAGTACAGAGCCGGTACACGGATTTTCAAGGACACTTAACTTGTGTTTACTTTTCACCTGACGATCTTAAACTGGTTAAAGGCGGTCCCAGCGAAAGAAGGCGGTTTATGGATCTGGAGATTAGCCAGGTGAATCCATACTACCGCCATGCCTTGAACCAGTATAATAAAGTGCTTTTTCAGAGAAACAACCTGCTTAAAGAAGGTAACTTTGATCCGGAGCTTCTGGACGTGTTTTCCCAGCAGCTCGTGGAAGCGGGATCTTTGATCATTGAAAAGCGCAGTTCAATGCTTACAAGGCTGAACCTTCTCTCCAAGCTCTTACAGCGACGTCTTACAGAGCTCAAGGAGAGTCTTTCATTAAAATACGAACCTTCTTTTCCAATTGAAGGAGACGTTAAAAACGCGTTCCATAAAGCTTTAAAAGAAGCATTTCCAGAAGAAAAGAATAAAGGTTATACTTTAATAGGACCCCACCGCGATGACTTCAGCATGTACATCGACGATATTGACGTCAGAACTTACGGCTCACAAGGACAGCAGCGCACAGTAGTGCTGGCACTTAAGCTTGCAGAGCTGGAGTTTTTGAAAAGCGAGTCGGGCGAATACCCCATTCTTCTTCTTGACGATGTTTTTTCAGAAATAGACGACATAAGAAGAAGGAAACTATTTGAGATAGTCAGACAAAATCGAGTTCAAACATTTATCTCAACGGCAAATCCCAAAGACTTAGAAGATATAGTCGGAGAGCAAAAAAGAGTTTTTGAGATCAAAAGAGGATGTGCGGGGGTGAAACACGATGCTACATTTGGGTGAGAACGTGGTTATTCCTCACAGCAAAGTTGTGGCAATATTGGACATTGAAAGTCTCGGCGACTCTGAGGCCAACTTGGAGTTTTTGCAGACTGCAAAGGAAGAAGGTTTTGTAAGAAATATAACAAAAAAGGCAAAAAGTCTCGTGATAACCACAGAAAACATTATGTACTTGTCCCCGATATCATCTGTGACTCTCAAGTCAAGGTTTGAAAAGCCCTATGCCGAATTTTAAACAGGGAGGTGAACTAACTGGTTGCGAGTAAGTCTCATCCTTATAGTTTCCATGCTATGAGCGATAAACCAGTAGAAAATATGCCAGAGAACAATAAAAACTCCCATTACAACGAGGAACAAATACGAATACTCAAGGGATTAGAGCCTGTTAGACTTCGCCCCGGTATGTATATTGGCGATACATCGATGCGAGGACTTCACAAGTTAGTTGATGAGGTCATTGACAACAGTATCGATGAAGCTTTAGCAGGATTTTGCGATACCATCATTGTGAAATTGCACAAAGATGGTTCTGTTTCTGTAAAGGACAATGGCAGAGGTATTCCTGTCGGCATTAACAAAGAAGTCGGCAAGTCTACTTTGGAGGTCATTCTCACGCACCTCCATGCTGGAGGTAAGTTTGGCGGCGAAAACAGCGCTTACAAATACTCCGGAGGTCTGCACGGCGTAGGTGTTTCGGTAGTTAACGCTCTTTCAGAGTGGCTTGTTGCTGAAGTATACCTAGATGGCAATATCTATCAACAGAAGTTTGCCCGCGGCATTCCGCAGGGCGACATCAAGATCATCGGCACAACAGACGACAATGGTACCTACATTGCTTTCAAACCCGACAATACAATCTTCCAAAACACAACTTTTGATCCCAAGGTGCTCCTTGAACGCTGCCGAGAGCTTGCGTTCTTAAACAAAGGGCTAAAGATCATCTTTGAAGATGAGATTCACGATAGAAGAGAAGAGTTCTTCTACGAAGGCGGGATCGCATCTTTCGTCAGCTTCTTAAATACCGGCAAGACCCCCCTTCACGAAGACATTATCTACTTCTCAGCTGAGAAAGACGAAGTGATCGTTGAGGTGGCAATGCAGTACACCGACGAATACTCGGAGATCAGCTATTCATTCGTAAACAATATCAATACATCTGAAGGCGGTACGCATCTGACGGGCTTTAGAAGCGCCCTTACTAAAACCATCAACGACTATTCGCGAAAAGTCGGCTTGATTAAGGAAAACGAGGACAATCTTACCGGCGATGATGTCAGAGAAGGACTTACCAGTGTTGTCTCGATCAAGTTGCAGAATCCCCAGTTTGAAGGCCAGACTAAAGGCCGCTTGGGTAACGCCGAAGTTCGCGGCATCGTAGACACCATCTGTACTGAACGTCTCTCAATTTTCTTTGAAGAAAACCCGTCTGCTGCGAGAATCATCGTAGAAAAGGCACTTGCCGCTCTCAGAGCAAGAGAAGCCGCAAGAAAGGCTAGAGAACTAACAAGAAGGAAAAACGCTCTGGAAGTTGGTACTCTACCTGGAAAACTTGCCGACTGTTCCAGAAAAGATTCCGAAGGAACTGAGATCTACATCGTTGAGGGAGACTCCGCTGGAGGTACCGCAAAACAGAGCCGCAACCGCGAGTTCCAGGCTATCCTACCCCTTAGGGGTAAGATTCTGAACGTGGAAAAACACGGCGAAGACAAAATCCTGGGCAACGAAGAGATTAAAGCGATGATTCGCGCCTTCGGGACCGGCTACGGTGACACTTTCGATATCAGCAACTCCCGCTATGAACGCATCGTCATCATGACAGATGCTGACGTTGACGGTGCTCACATCAGAACACTTCTTCTGACCTTCTTCTACCGCTATATGAGACCGCTCATTGAAGAAGGTAGAGTTTTTGCAGCTCAGCCTCCTCTCTACAAAATCGAAGAGAGAAGAGACAGAGCCGATAAATGGCTGAAGTATGCCTGGAGCGATGAAGAGCTCGAGAAGTACAAGGCAGAGTTCGAAGAAGCAGGCAAGACCTATTACATTCAGCGCTACAAAGGTCTTGGTGAAATGGATGCGGATCAGCTAAGAGAGACAACCATGGATCCAAAGACCAGAGTGATGGTGCGCCTTACCTTAGAGGACGCTGAAGAAGCAGATCGCATCTTTACAACCCTTATGGGTGAAGAAGTAGAACCGCGCCGCGCGTTTATCGAAGAACACGCTCTAGAGGTTACCGATCTTGACGTTTAACCAGATGCAGAAAGAGGTGATAAACCTTGGCTTTAGAGCCCTCGGAAAGGATTATTAATATTGACATAAACCAAGAGATGAAGAAATCGTACATCAACTACGCTATGAGCGTTATAGTTGATCGTGCACTTCCCGACGTCCGCGATGGCTTAAAACCTGTTCACCGGCGCATTCTCTACACCATGCACCAGCTGGGTTTAGGACCTAGATCCCAGTACAAAAAGTCGGCGAGAATCGTCGGAGACACCATGGGTAAATACCACCCTCACGGTGACTCTGCGATTTACGATGCCATGGTGAGATTGGCTCAGGACTTTTCCACCAGATATCCCCTGGTAGACGGCCACGGTAACTTCGGCTCTGTTGACGGCGATCCGCCAGCGGCTATGCGTTATACAGAAGCTCGGCTGTCAGAGATGGCTCTGGAAATGCTGCGTGATATCGAGAAAGACACCGTTGACTTTATTCCCAACTTCGACGGTGAAGAGATGCAGCCTACGGTTCTGCCATCTCGCATACCCAATCTTTTAGTTAACGGAGCATCTGGTATTGCCGTCGGTATGGCAACCAACATCCCACCCCACAACTTAGGTGAGGTTATTGATGGTTTGGTTGCAATTATCGACAACCCCGAGATTACTATCCAGGACCTGATGAACTACGTAAAAGGTCCAGACTTCCCAACAGGCGGTATCATCTTGGGACGTCAAGGCATAAGAAAAGCCTATCTAGAAGGCAGGGGCTCCATTAAGGTTAGAGCGAAAGCTGAAATTGAAGAGATGCGCGGCGGTAAATTCCGTATCGTTATTTCAGAATTACCCTATACCGTAAACAAAGCAAACCTCATCGAGAAGATCGCAGACTTGGTTCGCAACAAGAAACTCGACGGAATCACCGATCTTCGCGACGAGTCCGATAAGCAAATTAGGGTCGTTATTGAGGTCAGAAAAGATGTCAATCCAAAGATCCTACTAAATCAACTTTACAAACACACCAAGATGCAGGAAACCTTCGGCGCGATCATGCTGGCACTAGTTGACGGACAACCAAAGGTACTAAACCTCAAAGAGATGATGGTTGAGTACCTCAAGCATCAGGAAATTGTCACGACCAGGCGCTACAAGTACGACTTGGAAAAGGCAGAACACCAAGCTCACATCAGAGAAGGTTTGCTCATCGCACTGGATAACATCGATGAAGTTATCAGGATTATTCGCGAGTCTCCTTCAGACAAAGAAGCTCTAGATACGTTGATGGCAACTTTCGGCTTGACCGAGATCCAGGGCAATGCCATTTTGGACATGCGCCTCAGGAGACTGACAAGCCTTGAAAGCGAAAAGGTCATGCAGGAGTACAAAGAACTGCAGGAGACCATTGCCGAATTCAAGAGCATTTTAGGCGACCGCACCAAGCTGATGGCCATCGTCAAAGATGACCTCCTCAGCATCAAATCCAAGTACGCTGACAAGAGACGCACGCACATTTCGGCACAATCAGGTACATTAGATGTAGAAGACCTGATCGCCGAAGAAGACGTAGTGGTCATGATCACCAAGCAGGGCTACATCAAGCGTCTGCCTCTTAACACCTACAGAAGTCAAAGACGGGGAGGACGCGGGGTCATCGGAATGCAGACCAAAGATGAAGACTATGTAGAACACATCTTTGTAGCTAATACGCTGGATACCATGCTGTTTTTCACCACCAAAGGTCTTGTGCATCAGCTGAAGACCTACCAGATCCCCGATGCGTCGAGACAGTCAAGGGGCACCTCTGTGGTCAACCTCTTGCAGATCGATAAAGAAGAGATCATCACCGCAGTCATCTCCATTAAGGACTTTGAAGAAGAAGCGGATCTGATGATGATCACCAAGCAGGGTAGGATCAAACGGACTGAGCTGAAAGAGTACGATACAAGACTCAAGCGAGGCCTCATTGCCATGAAACTTGAAGAAGACGACGAGCTGGTCTCTGTTGTCAAGGTGAAAGACGACGATCAGGTCTTTATCGCAACTTCCGACGGAAAAGCTATCAGGATCGAGGTGCCCGACGTCAGGTGCATGGGCAGAGCCACCACCGGCGTAAAAGGCATCGAGCTTTCCCGCAGAGACTTTGTGGTTTCAATGGACGTGGTCAAGCCGGGCGAATCATACGTTTTGACCATAACCGAAAATGGTTACGGCAAACGTACTCGCATCGATGAGTACCGGACACAGGGCAGAGGTGGCAAAGGCTTAATCAACATGAAGGTCAACAAAAAGACCGGCAATGTTGTCGGTTCCAGAATGGTCTACGGCAATGAAGAAGAAGAAGTAATCATTGCCACTAGAGAGGCTATCGTCCTCAAGACCAGTGTTGACAGAATATCCGTTCAGGGCAGAAGCACTCAAGGCGTTCTTGTGATGCGTCCTGAACCAGGAGACAAAGTAGTAGCAGTAGCCTTATCGGAAGAGTAAAAAGACCAAAACAGGCATAAAAAAAGGGGGTGCTTTCGCACCCCTTTCGTTTTTTACAGCTGATAGACTTTCAAGTTGCGGATTTCAACAGCAGAGTTGTCTGCGCGGAAGCCGAACATACCTTCGAAGTACCAATCTTCTTCATCTTCGCCTTCCCAGACCAGTTCGTCGTTGATGTAAACTTTCAACGTGGTTCTGTAAACCTCAACTCTTGCTTTGAAGGGAACACCTGCCAAAAACGTCGGAGAAGTTTCATTGGCAAATATTGTGTGGATATCCCAGTTGCCTTCGAATCTGTGGACCATAAAACCGCCTGTGTGGAAGGATACGCCATAGCCGTTCCAGAGTTCATTGGAGCGGACGAAAATGCGGATAGAACCGTAAGTGCCGAACTCAATGGGCAGAATCTCGCACTCTACAGCGTAGTTCTCCCAGTCTTCTTCTCCGCCGAAAATGTCGCCAAAGCTTACATTAGGAAACACCAAGGCGCCTTCACCGGACTGCCACTCATCAGACAGAGGGAACCACATGGTAAGGTCCAGTTCGTCTTCGAAATCGTCCTCAAAAAGTAACTTCTCTGCGGCAAAGGCCGAGAAGCTGACAACTAGTACTGCTAAAAGTACAAACACCCAACGTTTCATGAAAAAATAACCCCCTTTAGTTATTCCTTCCACATAGATAATTTTATCTGGATACAGACAATCTCCTTCTGTAAAATTACTGGAAGCCCAGAAAATTCTGGTTTTGGAGAAAAGAGTGGTTTATAGGGGACACAAAAAAGACAAGAACCACCTAAAACGGTCCTTGTCTTTGTAATGTTGTTAGTTTACAGCAGATAGCTTTCCCCTGCAGGAGGAACGTGGATCGTTCCCACTACCTTGCCATTTCTCGGGTAACCCTTCAGAAGCAGTACATCTGTAGCGCTTTCGATTTCGCCGATGTCCAGATCAAACTCTTCCGAATCATCAACACCGCCAAGGAGAAGAATGATTCTGTTGCCGTCCACAACAACCATGGAAGCATAAGCGGAATCGTGATTAAGGAAAGTGAACTTGCTCATATCAGTAGAACTGAAGAAGTCCAACCTGCGGTCGAAGGAGAGCTGTAGACGATTGCCGGATAGCCTTGTAACCATCTTCAAGGTAGGCGGGTTCTGGTACATACCCAATCCTAGGTGGTACTCGTAGCTCATGACGCTGTGGTAGCCTAGCTCTTCTGCAACTTTGTAGAACTCTTCCATCCACTCATCGCTGCGACGCATCTGCTCCTGAGAACCGATATCGGTCTGCAACATGAGTTCTACTTCAGGGAAGTGTTCCCGGACAGGTTCTGCGAAAGGTTCGTAGGCTTTAATGTAGTCCGGCGGGAGATTGGCTTTAGTCCAGTCGGGCCAGTGGGTCTGGATGGTGTGCCTGTCAGGTCTAACAGTCTTGACGATGTCGTAGTCATCAAGACCTTGGAGTTCACGCATCATTTCAACGCTTCTTCTGCCGCTGTCTATGCCCAGACTCCACGTCGAAACGATAATATCCGGGCGGGCTTCTCTGAGACCGCCTTTGCCGTTGACGATATCGTTCAGGAAGTTTGACACTGTGTAAACTCTAAACTCGATCCACTTCTCATAAGTTTCAGGAACCCTTCTGTAGTACCTGGGATCCCGTTGGTCCACAAACTCAGGAGCCTCGTCCTGCCATTTTTCCCGGAAGATCTCTAAGCAGGTGTCGCAGACGCAGGCGTAGCCGCCGGTTGAAAATCCATTAACCTCGGGCAGATAAGACTCTGCCAGTTCCACGCCGTCGAAAGGCGCACTCTGGATCACCCTAGCAAGAGAAGCTTTCTTCCACTCTCTGTACTCTTCGTTGTTCATACAGAAGTGGTAGAATCCCGGGAAGCTGGTTTTGATGTGCTTCATCTGCCAGCTTTCCCAGTTTGAAGGGAAGTTAGCCACCGAATATGAGCCGTTGCCAAGAACCAGTGCCCAAACTTCCAAACCGGCTTTTTTCAGTTCCTCTACCAGTTTCACGTTGATGTTGTTTTCATTAGTTATGAAGTAGTGCACTATAGTAAAGCCGTTGAGCTTTAGCTCTTCGGCAATGCTTTCCTCGGTTCTACCCTGGTAGTAGGCAAAACCTGGATCGATCTGGATGCCCCGCTGAAAAGCCTTTGCAGGTGTTGCATGAGACAGAGCCAAAACAACAGGTGTAATCAATGCTAAAGCTTTCATCAAGTATTTACTCCACCTCTTAAACATCGGATTTTGCAAAGCCATGTCTTCACCCCTCTAGATCCTTCTTTATTCAGCTATTCCCCAGACTGGATTGATTTCCTCCAAAAACACCACTGCACGTTGAAATGAAGCATTTATCAGTCATTTTCGGCAGACAAAAAAGAAAGGTTTCCAGACAACATCGCGTCAGGTTAAACAGCTGCGCGATCAGTTACTCGTCTAAAACCTCTCATTTTTAGGTGTTTTCGGTTTTCTATAGTGTCTTACTTCTTAAAATACCATTTGACGATGTTGTTCTAGATGACACAAAAAGCTTGAAGTTCACATCTGAATGAGTTCAGATGAAAGTATGAATGAAGCGGCAAAAGCCGCCCCATTCATACATGCTTATCTCGCTATTTTACATTACCGTAAGCGTTTACCTAAAAAGATATCCGGTTTTCCTACTCCGTTTGCATCAGGCATTACCCCGATAATCTTATATCCCAGCTTTAGGTAAAAACCGGATTGATGAGTACCAGAAGAGAAGCTTTTGATTTTTCCTGGAAAGTCATCAAATAAATCAACGTTTGCAAAGGACGTCTCACCATTGTCTTTTTCATCATCTGCCCCTACGAATATTGTCAAACCACTCTGTTTTCTCGCTTCATCTTCTAATGCTGTTACAATTACCCTGCCAGTACCTTGCTTGCGTTTGTCAATGCGAACAGCCAGCGGATGCAGTTCAAAAACATTTCCATTGTACTGTGGGAGTATACCACCCCAACCGATCACATCTCCATTTTCAACAGCAGCGAGCAACGTGTTTTCCGGGACCAGAAGTTCATTTATCTCGTCCAGAGCATCCTGAAGCGTCGGCCAGCCAATCGGAATACTATCAGTCAAGATTTGTGCGGCCTGCATTATCTGAGTCTCGTTAAGCTGAGTCATGTTTACAATCTTCATGTGGAAAACCTCCAGTTTTTTTTAGATAAGCATCGAATCAAATCAACCTGGAGGACTTCGTGCTCTAGCATATACTTCAGATTAACAAGGATATCTGATACAAAGCATCATTTCACCCCGATTCAACACGTCTTGTTGAATTGATTATATTCCGCTAATAGAGTTTTTTCAACAAATTGATTTGTTATCTTTTCTACCAACTCAATTCTAACCAATTGGTTTTCTCTACTATCTCAGATTCAAAAGCAAATTGGATTCAGCGTCTCAATGTACAGACAGGTATTTATATAAATCCCAAGGGCATAATAGTTACAGGTACTAATTTGCAAAAAGGGGACTTGTATTGAATGGCCGAACAGGAATCGGTTAAATCATTGAACCAGCTTCTTCAAGGGGAACACATGGCTGTAGACTCTCTTAATGTTTTCATTTCGAAAACTGAAGATGAAGATGTCAAGAAGGCCCTCCAACATTTGCAGAATCACCACAGAGAGAACATTGCTGCACTTGCCAAATACATCCAGAGTCTTGGGGGCAAGCCTCAGGAAAATCTTGGAATGAAGGGTACTATGGCAGAGACCATGCTCAATCTCGAGTTCGGCAAAAAAGCTGACAGTGTTGATATTATCGAAAAGGTCATTGAAGGAGAAACAAAAGGCATTAACATGGCTGAGAAAGTACTTAGGGGTGCGCTGGATGATGAGTCCAGAAGATTTGTCGAAAAAATACTAGACCAGGACCGAAAGCACCTCGACCAGTTCCAGACTCAAGTGTCTCAGCTGCTGAAATCAAACTAAGACCACAGGATAGCTTGAAAAGATAAAGAACAGTCGGAGGATAGCTCCGGCTGACTTAGAGTCGGGTTTTTGTTCTTACTAATAAAGTACCGTCAGAACAACCAGGGAAACCATAGGTTAAAAAAGCAAGACACCTTCAGATAAACATTGGAAGTGTCTTGCTTTTGTTAGATACTCCAACCCTTACATACATCTACCCATGGGGCATGATTGGTGTACTGTTCCAACTCTTCTATTGTTAGTTCAATGGCACTATTGCTACTGCCACACGCAGGAAATACTGTCTTAAAACGTTTGAGAGACTCGTCTAAGTAAATTGCAACACCGTCTTTAACCGCAAAAGGACATACACCTCCAACAGCGTGTCCTACGAGTTCGATTACTTCATCTGGGGTTAGCATTTTAGCCTTGGTTGCAAAACGTGCTTTGAACTTCTGATTATCAACCTTAGCATCACCAGCTGTCACGATGAGGATTGCGTGTCCATCTCCCATAAATGAAAGAGTCTTAGCAATTCTTGCTGGTTCACAGTTCAAAGCTGCTGCTGCCAGCTCAACTGTTGCAATGGATACATCAAACTCCCGGATACAGACGTCTTTATTGTACTGTTTGAAAAAAGCCTTTACCTGTTCAATACCCATGTCGATTCTCCAACTTTAAGTTCTTTTTTATGTTGATGAGTTTCTAAACGGTTGTCCTTTTGTTACCGAGTTGTCTTTATTGTGTGATTCAAAGATCACCGGTCTTTAGAATCCACTTAGCCGCATCATGGATATCAAGAGCAACATAATCAGCTTCGACTCCAGCCCAGAGGTTGCGGAACTTGGTAAGTGAACCTTCTCCCCATCCCGTCCTTTCCAGTATCTTAACACAACCGACTTGGTCGGCTGCAAGCACATCAGTACCTACATCACCGACTACGACACACTTTTCAAACTCTAGCTTATGTTCTTTTTGCGCTTGCAGGAGCAAGCTAGGCGCAGGTTTTTGGCACAAGCAGTTTGCACCTATAGCGTGAGGGCAAATTTAACCACCATCTAATCCAACCTGGAAAACTCCTCAAGAAAGTTTTCAATGGTAGCTTTGCTTCTGGAAATCCTGTGTTGGATCGTAAAGGCAAATAGCTTGAGCCCTGTGTTTTTTGAGAGAGTGAAGCTTGGTAGAAATTCGTATATGGCTCAAAATCCCTTGGATGGATAAAATGACCATCACCACCGATGGTACCATTTCTATCCGGGAAAACCGACTGGTACTTCATTTACCGTACCTCCCGGGTCAGACTAGTGAACTCTAAACTAGTTATTAACGCTTTCACACAGTCTAACACGGAGTCTCGCGAAAACGAACACTCCGGTGTCTTTTACCGGATATCAAAATCGCTCCAGATGTGCACCTCTGGTTTTAGATTATCGCTGATTTCCCTGTAGGGAAGCTCAAACTCCACGTGGCTTCCAAGTACATATGGTGCAGGTAAACTGATCCCTAAGGCATCTTTAGTGAAATAACTGTATGCGGAATCAGTTGTTGTTTGGGCATAGTCAGCCTGTTCCAAGAGAGATAGCGCGTTTCTGTCCAGTATAATGTCCAAAACCTCCGGCAGCTGTTCTTCACTA
>LFSI01000009.1:36832-41693 GCA_001512545.1 Clostridia bacterium DTU065
GTGTAGAACAAGTTGTTTGGATGAGCTGCACCTTCGACATATGCATAACCTTCAAACTTGATGCTCAAAATCCTGCTGCCTTGCCAGACTATAGCATAGTCAACCTCCATAGTGAGGTCTGTCTTGTCGGGATAAAAACGAAGCGCACCTTCGAGAGCATCATTCTCTAAAAGAGAGTTTATCTTGTGCTCAAGATCATCATCAGGAAGTCCCGTGACTTGGGGATAGGTAATTGAAATGCCGTGTTCCGTGTAGTTCTTGTCAATAACTACATAAGACTCAGTTGGTTTTTTAGGCTTTAGCTCTTCCATTGGCGGTTCATTGGCAAAGAAATCCTTTTCCGGCTCTTTGGTCCTGCAACCGGCAAGAAGAATGACACAAGTAGTTATCAAGAGTAAGAAAAAGTACCTCCGATATCCCATTAAAACCCTGCCTTTCATGCAAGTTACTAGTATCGATGAGTTTTTGCGCATCACTCATTCATATTATGGCCTTTGCTTGAAGTAAAAAGCCATTGGCCAAAGTTTCTTAGCCATTAGGTTTTCTGGGTTAAGAAATACTTATATTAATACAAAAGTATTTTATATATACTAAAAGGAATTTAGATCAATGTGATAATCAAAATTTTTAAAATTCAAAAAGGAATCTTTTGAGACTGAGCGAATGCCAAAGGTGGTGGCTGAATTGCTTTAGCTAAAGCACAGCCATTGTTTGTCGGGTCAAAGACCTGATCAATAAGATTGCGATAGGGGGATTTTTTATGAGACGTCTGTGGTTAGGAACTCTAGTCTGTGTTCTGTTGTCTTTGACACTCAATGCAGCACCTTTTGTCGTTCCTGAAGACCTAACGCCCTCGGAAGAGCCTGTTATCGGAGGGACTCTGTATCTAGCCTTATCTGGGTCTCCACAATCGTTCTTATTCTACGGAACACTAGACAACAACGCCTACACGGTTATCGGTCAAACGATGACCGGGCTAGTCGAACTGCATCCTGTTACTAACGCAATTTTGCCTGGTCTTGCCGAATCATGGGAAACCTCAGAAGACGGTAAAGAAGTCACCTTCCACTTAAGAGATGTTAAGTGGTCCGATGGTACTCCTTTAACAGCAGATGACGTCATCTTCACTTTTGAAGCTTTCATTATGAACACCGTTGCCAAAGGTAACTCGGTTGACAGATTTACTATCGTCGATACAACCGATGGTGTTAAGAAAGCGGTTCAATGGGTCAAGATCGACGACCGTACCGTCAAAGCAGTGCTCCCATCTCCGTTTGGCCCCTTCTTCATGAACCTTTCACACGCTTACATTTACCCGAAACACAAATTGGCCAGCAAGATCGACATGTCTCGTCCTGACTCAGTTAACGAGCAGTGGCTGACCAATGTTGCACTTAGCGAAATCGTCGCCAATGGTCCGTACAGAATCGTTGAGTATGTAATGGACCAAAAGGTAGTTCTCGAGCGTAATCCCTATTACTGGAAAGTCGACAGATTCGGCAACAAACTGCCGTACTTCGACAAACTGGAATACCTCATTGTCAGCGATGCTGAAGTCAGACTTGCAAAGTTCATGGCTGGTGAAATAGATCACATGGCAGTGTCTGCCAGTGACTTCCCGATGTTGAAACAGAAGGAACTCGACGGCGGTCCGTTCACAATCTTTATGGCACAACCGACACAACCTACTCCTAGCCCTGTGCACATTTCCTTTAACTTTGACGTTGATAAACCTCAACTGCAGCAGCTCTTCACCAACACCGAGTTCAGAAGAGCAATGGAGTACTTGCTGAACAGAGACAGAATCATCGACGAAGTCTACAACGGTTTGGCAATCCCGGGAGCAGGTCTGGTACTGCCATCTAATAAAGCGTTCTACAATCCGAAGATCGAAGAGATTATGAGAAGCTACAACCCTGAAAAAGCCAAAGCCATCTTAGATCAGCTCGGGCTTAAGGACACCAACAAAGACGGTATCAGAGAGTTTGCTGATGGTAAGCCTGTGGAGTTTACTCTTACAGTTCAGAGTTCACCTCAGGACTACCAGGATATCGCTCTCATCTTCAAAGAAGATGTTGAGAAAGCAGGTATTAAAGTCAACTTGCAGATTCTGGAAAGCTCACTGACAGGAAACATGTTTGGTGCAGGAAGCTTCGAAGCAGGTATCAGAGCTTTCGGTAATCAGCCGGACCTCGAACTGAGAAAAGCTATCTGGCAGCCCGGAACTCAGCTTTACTACTGGCATTACTCCGTACTCGACAAAGAGAGTCTAGTAGCTATTACAGATAAGATGTTTGATTGGGAAGTCAGACTCTATGAGCTGTTCGACCTTGGTTCTATCACCACCGATGTGGAAAAACGCAAGCTAGTCTACGATGAAGTTCAGGAGATCTACCATGATGTTCTCCCGGTCATCTTTGTATCCAAAGAGATGAATCTCTGGGGCGCTTCAAAGAGCCTCGGCAACGTCTACCAGGATGCAGAAGGTGTAGTTTACTTCTCAACCTATACCTGCTACAAGAAATAAGCCGGGTTAAATGGGGGAAAGCATCCGGCTTTCCCCTCTCTTTGCAAGTTTTGGTTTTTAGAGGTGAGGACTTGATGTGGGCATTTATAGTCAGACGAATCCTGATCATGATCCCCATGATGCTTTTAGCATCAATAATCTGTTTTATCATTATCGAGCTGCAACCTGGAGATTTTGTCAGCCAGTATTTAGATAACCCGAGGATTTCACCTGAACAGATCAGACTGCTCCGTGAGAGACTCGCTCTCGACAAACCAGCTTACATCAGATACTTCAACTGGATTAAAGGAATTGTTACTAAGTGGGACTTTGGTTACTCCTTTGCCTATGAAAGACCAGTTGGCGAACTGATCTTTGAAAGAATGGGCTGGACAGTGACTATAGCACTGCTTACTATCCTCTTCCAATGGATACTTGCAGTGCCTATGGGAATCTACTCGGCCTTAAAGCCGTACTCGCCTGGAGACTACATCATGACTGTCACCGGGTTTATCGGTATATCCATTCCGGACTTTTTCTTCGCGTTAGTTTTAATGTTTTTCATGCTGAAGATGGGCTCCACCTCAATCGGCGGGTTGTTTTCTTCCCGGTTTATTGGAGCACCTTGGAGTTTTGCCAAGTTTGTGGATTTACTGAAGCATATTTGGATGCCTCTTCTGGTAGTGGGCTTCAGCGGACTTGCAGGTCTTATGAGAGTCATGCGCGGGAACATGCTTGATGTTGTGGGTTCACCGTTTATCACATCTCTAAGAGCTTACGGGCTGCCTGAGAAAAAGATCAGGCGTCACGCGATCAAAAACGCTCTCAATCCAATGGTCAGTATCGCAGGAAGCGAGCTTCCAAATGTTTTCAGTGGTACGATCATCACTGCTATCGTTCTAAACCTACCTACCATGGGACCATTCTTCTACGATGCTCTGCTCAATCATGATCAGTATCTGGTCATGGCCTTTCTAATGTTCATTGCCCTGATTACACAAATCGGCAATCTGCTTGCCGATGTAGCACTTGCACTGCTTGATCCCAGAATCAGAATGAGCTAGGAAAGAGGTGGAATCATGGAAGGAACTAAAAAACGGGTTTTACAAAGCTTTTTTAAGCACCGGTTAGGTGTTTTCGGTCTGATAGTACTCTGTATTTTGTATCTTTTGGTTCTCTTCGCTGATTTTATAGCTCCGTACAACTTTACTGAAACACATACTAACTTCGTATATGCTCCACCTTCAAAGATCAGGTTTAGAGATCAGGAAGGCAAATGGATCGGACCACATATCTATGAAATGAAAAGGAGCCGTGACCCCGTAACCTTCCAGGTCGTTTTCACTGAAGACACTACCAAACCGGTACCGATTAAGTTTTTCGTCCGTGGTGAAGAGTACCGTTTCTTAGGCTTGTTTAAAACCAATCTCCACCTCTTTGGGGTGGAGGCAACTCCCGACAAGACTATGCTGCTACTATTCGGAGCAGACCGCTTCGGCAGAGACGTGTTCTCTCGAGTTTTGGTCGGAGGTCGGGTCTCAATGACCGTAGGTCTCCTAGGGACATTTCTCAGTGTTTGTATCGGGGCAATTGTCGGAGCTCTATCCGGGTTTTACGGCGGTAAAGTCGATGTACTAATCCAGAGGTTCATCGAGCTCTTAAGATCGTTTCCGAGGATACCGCTCTGGCTTGCCTTAGCTGTTATCGTCCCGCCAAGCTGGCCGAGCACCTGGGTATATTTCGGTATCGTCACTGTTCTTTCGCTCATCGGCTGGATGGGAGTTGCCAGAGTTATGCGAGGTTTGGTACTCAGTCTGAAGGAAAAGGAGTTCGTACTAGCTGCAAAGGTCATTGGTGTTTCCGATATGAAGATAATAATCAAGCACTTAATACCCAATACCTTAAGCTATCTGATTGTAGTCTCTACTTTATCAATACCAGGAATGATACTCGGTGAAAGCTCGATATCGTTTCTGGGTTTAGGGATCAAGGAGCCTATGACAAGTTGGGGACTGCTTCTCAAGCAGGCTCAGAAGTTCAGTGAACTGGAAGCTCACCCTTGGCTGATGATACCCGGTATCTTCATCATGATCGCTGTGCTCTCGTTTAACTTTGTAGGCGATGCTCTAAGAGACGCAGTTGATCCCTACAGGACGGTTGAAAAACTATGACAGATGCAAAGCGTGTTCTAACCATACAGAACCTGAGGACTTATTTTAAAACTCCAAACGGCCTTGTGAAGGCCGTCGATGATGTGAGCTTCCATCTTGATAAAGGTGAGATCTTAGCGATAGTAGGCGAATCGGGCTGCGGCAAAAGCGTCACAGCTCAGTCTATCTTAGGACTGATCAAGGT
>LFSI01000057.1:0-22871 GCA_001512545.1 Clostridia bacterium DTU065
ACCACACTCCCTGGCAATGTCGGAAAGATCGACCAGCTCCATACCAAAGCGGGTATCGGGCTTGTCTGAGCCGAATCTCTCCATGGCCTCGGCATAGGGCATTCTTGGAAATGGCGCATCCAGCTTGATGCCTAGCACCTTATCAAAGACGTATACAAACATCCTCTCAATAAGATCGTAGATGTCCTCTTCGTCGATAAACGACATCTCAATATCAATCTGGGTGAACTCAGGCTGCCGATCCTTCCTTAAGTCTTCGTCGCGGAAGCACCTTGCGATCTGGAAGTACTTCTCGAAGCCCGAGACCATCAACAGCTGTTTGAAAATCTGGGGTGATTGGGGAAGCGCATAGAAGCTGCCGGGATTGACACGGCTGGGAACCAGATAGTCTCTGGCACCTTCCGGTGTGGACTTGGTCAGCATTGGCGTCTCGATCTCCAAGAAACCATCGTTGTCCAAGAAGTCCCTTACTGCTTTAGTAATATTGTGCCTCAAAATCAAGTTTTTTTGCAGTTCCTCGCGACGCAAGTCCAAATAGCGGTACTTGAGGCGCACATTTTCGTCCACATCTACCCTAGTATCAACCGCAAACGGCAATACTTGGGACTGGGAAAGGATCTCCAACTTCTGGGCTTTTACCTCGATATCGCCTGTGGCGATTTCTTTGTTCTCCAACCCCTCCGGTCTGATGGAGACCTCACCTGTAATCCTTACGCAAAACTCCGATCTGAGCTTTTCTGCCAGTGCAAAGTTTTCTCTGCTTGTCTCCGGATCGAAAACTACCTGAACCAAGCCTGAGCGATCTCTAAGATCGACAAAGATCAAGCCGCCGTGGTCTCTGCGGCGGTGCACCCAGCCGCACAGAGTTACCACTTTGCCTGCATCGGTTTTTCGCAGTAAACCGCAGTGTGCATCTTTCAACATCTACTTTATGCCCCCTAACCAGTCGTTGAGTGATAACTGGATCTCTTCACCATCTTGCATGTTTCTCAGTTTAACCAAGTTGTTTGCCAGTTCATCAGGTCCCAAAATCAAGCAGTATTTGGCATTAAGCCTATTTGCCTGTTTGAACTGAGCCTTAACCGATCTGTTTAAGTGATCCATCTCTGCCTTTAGGCCGTGATCTCTTGCCAGCTTCAGCTGAGTCAATGCGGCATCTTTAGTATCACCGATTGCCACAATATATAGATCCACGTCTGGATCCTTTTGCCATGAATCTCCCACAGCGAGGATTGTCCTTTCGATTCCCATGGCAAAGCCAACAGCCGGGGTAGGCTCACCGCCGATCTCTTCGACAAGTCCATCGTAGCGCCCGCCACCGCCAACAGCGTTCTGGGCACCGAGACTTTCCACGAGAAACTCGAACACCGTTTTGGTGTAGTAGTCAAGGCCACGAACAAGCCTGGAGTCCTCTACGTACTCTACATTCCACAGCTTGAGAATGCTTTTGACCTTCCCATAGTGATCTCTGCATTCGTCGCAGAGATAGTCGGTGATGCGGGGAAGTTCTGCAATTGCTGGCTGGCAGTCCTTCTCCTTGCAGTCGAGAACCCTGAGAGGATTGGTCTCAGAACGCTTTCTGCAGTTGTCGCACAGCGAGTCTCTACGCTCTTTCAATGCTTCTTTCAGCTTCTCTAGATACTTGGGCCTGCAGTTAGGGCAGCCAATGGAGTTGAGCTTCAGCTGCACGTTCTTTGCTCCGAGCTTAGTGTAAATGCTGTAGGCAAGGACGATTACTTCAGCGTCTAGGCTGGGTTCCGACGACCCGAAGCATTCCACACCGAACTGGTGAAACTGCCTGTATCTGCCGGCCTGAGGCCTTTCGTACCTGAACATAGGACCTAAGTAATAGAGTTTCACCGGGAGACCAGTGCCCTGTAAATTGTTTTCGATGTAAGCCCTGACAACAGATGCTGTTCCCTCTGGACGCAGGGTCATACTTCTTCCGCCCTTGTCGTCAAAGGTATACATCTCTTTTTCAACGATATCGGTCGCTTCGCCTAAGCCTCTTTGAAAAAGCCCTGTTTCTTCGAAGATAGGCGTGCGTATTTCATGGTAGTTGAACCTGGCACATTCTTCGCGGATCAGCTGTTCTAGCTTTTGCCACCGCCATATGTTATCCGGAAGCAGATCGTTGGTTCCTTTTGGGCGTGATATCACGTTTATCACCTCTTCATATCCCTAATTATAAAGAGAAGTGGTGACAAGTGCCACCACTTCCCCAAAAAATCTCTGCACAAATAGCTGTGCTTGTCAAAGAGGACTATTCAGTAGCGATTTCTGCGTCCTCCAGGACTGCTTCTGAATCCTCAAGGGCTGCATCGTCTGCTTCTGCGTCATCGTATTGAGCTATGATCTGGGAAACGATGCTTAGCTCCTGGTCTTCTCTTTCTGTATCGCCGAAGTACCTGTAGGCTTGAGCCAGCTGATAGTGAGTCATGAGGTCGCCTTGAGAGTTCTCTGAAGCTTTGCTCAGTGCAGCGACTATTTCATCATAGATAGCGCTGATCTGCTTCTTGGCTTCTGCAAACTCGTGATCTCCAGCTGCCCACTGGTAGACACTCATTTCTTCTTCGGTGTCCTGAGCGTTGATGATATTGCGGATCTTGGTCTCTCCGACCAAGGCCATGTTGATCATGACGTTAGGATCGACGGAGATCTCCACTGCCTGTTTGTTAAGTTCCCAAGCTTTGTCCAAATCGCCTTTTCTGCGATATGCCTCGGCCAAGGAGCCTAGAAGGTACGGATCGGAGGTAGCGTATCCGGTAGCTTCGGTGTATGCCTTGATGGCATCATCGATTCTGCCTTCCATCAAAGCTTGATAACCTTTGAGTTGGGCATCGTAAATCACGATGTCGGACTTCTCCTGGACCTCTGAGACGAACTTATTTATAATCTCGCTTCTCTTGATGTTCAGAAGCTGTTCTCTGGCTTCTTCCTTCTTCTCTTCGAAAGTTGCATCGTCTGCAGTCTTGCGGTCTGTAACTGTAATGATGTGATAACCGTAATCTGATGTAACGATATCGGAAACCTCACCTACATCAAGACCAAAAGCTGCATCTTCGAACTCTTGGACCATTACACCACGGCCAAAGTAACCCAAAGAACCTCCGGAATCTTTGGAACCTGGGTCTTCAGAGTACAGCTTAGCCATCTGGGCAAAGTCTGCACCGTCTTTGAGAGCTTTGAGAATGGTCTCTGCTAGTTCTCTATCTGTAACCAGGATGTGGCTTGCTTCCACTTCCTCAAGCTGCCTGCGAACTTCGTCATCGGTTACGGTAACGTCCTTGAGTAGTTCATCTTGGAGTTTGCCGAGAACGAGATCTTTCTTGAGATCGTCTTTCAGCTCTTCCATGGTCATGCCCAGGTAGTTCAGCTGAGTTTTCAACTGTTCGGCACCGCCGAACTGCTCTTCAAGTTCTCTCAAGTTGGCGTTTACTTCTTCGTCAGTAACTGTTATGCCCATTTTTTCTGCTTCGCTTACTAAAGCTTCGTGCATCATAACGTTCAACAGATACTGTGCCTTCATGGGCTCTATATCGTATCCAGTGAGCTGACCGTAACTTGCCTGGTACTGTTGATTCCAAACCAGAGCAAAGTTCCGCTCAAACCGGGTTCTTTCGATTTTCGTTCCGTTAATCTCTCCCATATACCTCGAAGGTACTTTTGTGGAGCCAGCTAGTGCAACGTAACCTATCAGTGTTCCAACGAGCATCAAAATACCTGCGACAAGCAAGATGCCTTTGGTATTTGAGCGCAGTTTAGACATTAAAGTCAAAACCTTTCCCCTCCTTAAATAGCCCAGCAAATACTATATAATTTTACCTAAGTTTCAGCACGGTTGTCAATTAACTAGACCGAGCAGCTGAGCCAGGTACTCCCTCTTCTCCCGAATCAACTCATCTACCCTTTTTGCGTAGGTGGATGGGCATTTGGGGTTGACAACCCTGGAGATGGTCTCTCCCACAAACCTTGTAGTGGCACCTGCCCCTACCCCAACAACTGTCTGAAGTTCTTCAATCATAACGATATTATAATAACACTCTGCGCCTGCTTTTGCATAGCCTATGTTCTCCAGGTTTGCTGCCATCTCCCTCTGCCGGTACATGTAGTAGGGAAGAAGGCCCGATGAAAAGAGCCGGGTTTGGGCTTCTTCCACCATGCGTTCGGTGACCTTAGAACTCGGAAGCGGCCACTTCTTGAAGTCCTTGTACCACGAGGAAGCCCGTTTTAGCGCTAAAGTGTGCACCGTTACATTTTCAGGCTGAAGCTCCATAATCCTTTCAACGGTATCCTGCATGTCCCCTGCATTCTCACCTGGCAGGCCTGCAATCAGGTCAACGTTCAAAATCGGTATGTTTGCCTTTCTTACTTCCTCCACCGCTGCGAAAAACTGTTCTACAGTGTGATCTCGACCGATAAGCCGTAAGGTTTTCTCATTCAGCGTTTGGGGATTGACTGATACTCTATCAACACCTGCCTTGTTAAATATTTCCAGCTTATCTTGGTCGATGGTATCCGGTCTTCCGGCCTCGACAGTAAGCTCGTCGGTCTCGGGGAGTCGCGCTAGGACCTCCGCAAGTTCGGTCGCCGTCAACGATGTTGGCGTTCCGCCTCCTATATAGATGCTCTTTACCGTCAAATGGTTTGACTCAAAAAAACTTTTCATCGCTTCCAGCTCAAAAAAAAGCGCTGGAAGGAACTCTTTTTTCAGATGTCCGTGGGTCTTCATGGGATACGCCGCAAAAGAGCAGTAGCTGCATCTTGTTGGGCAGAAAGGAATACCCACATACAGGCTGATCGCGTCTTTCTCGTTGCCTCCGACGAGCCGGTTCTGCTTGTCAAAGAGGTTTTGCAGAAGATCCGTTTTCTGACGGGTCACACCGTGGACGGAACTTAGTATTAATTCAGCCTCGGTCTCGGCAAATCCTCTTTCGCGAATCGACCTATACAGCCTTCCTGGTCGTACTCCTTCAAGAGAACCCCAGTAAAGGTTTTCACCTAAGTACTCTGCTATAGCCTTCATGAGGGCAGTCTTTGCCAACTGAAAAGGTCTGCGCTCTAGGTCTTCCTTCTCCCACCTGGAGTCGCCTACAAACACATCTTCAGCTTCTCCCCGCGTGCTTCCATTTTGTCCCTTTACCTCTGCAAATACTCTAGGACCATCCTGCACGACGGTGATCTTTGCTCCCTCAAGGGAATTGTCCTCAAAAATGCGTAAGGCGCCAAGAACTGTGTCGCGTAAAAACTCAGGCGCCTCGATCACCGGAGACCTCATCTATAAAAGCCCCCTCAAGTATTCAAGTTGTGACTGTACCCTGCTGAATGTGGTGTTTTCGCCGTGGCCAGGAAACACCTCAAAATCGCCTGCAATTTCGCCCAGTTTTGTCAGCGTCGCATCCATCGCTTCCGGACTTGAGCCGGGAAGATCGGTGCGGCCGATGGTGCCTTTAAACAGAGTGTCCCCACTGAAAAGATACCGATCGTCTAACAGATACATCACCGAACCCTGCGTGTGCCCTGGGGTGTGATAGACTTTGATAGTATGACCTAAAAATGAGAGCTCATCGCCGCCGGACAGAAGTTTCAGATTCTCCGGCTTGTCCAGGGGTCTGTGAAGAACATATCGACTGAGGTTGTAGCTATCATCCTTCACGTAAATCGCTTCTTTTTCGTGAAGGGTAAGAGGTATCTCGAAGTGGTCGCAAATCTTCTTAGCGTTATTTATATGATCAGCGTGGCCGTGAGTTGCCAAGCACAAAACCACGTCGAGTCCGAGGAGCTCTTCTAGTTCAAGGGCAGGATCGATTACGACTGCCACTTTTCTCCCCTCTGGATCTGTATCGCTGATAATATAGGAGTTGGCAAAATCAGTCTCAACTTTGCGAATTTCCATCTTTTCTACCCTTTCCTGCTGTCTAGAAGTATGGTTACAGGACCGTCGTTGACCAGGCTCACATCCATGTGAGCTCTGAAAACTCCGGTCTTTACAGGAACGTGGACCTTTAATGCATCTGCTGCATATTCGTAGAGTTTCTCAGCCTCCACTGGATTCATGGCATCGGAAAAACTCGGCCTTCTGCCCTTTCTGCAGTCGGCAGCCAGGGTAAACTGGCTGACAATAAGGATCTCCCCACCTATATCCTTTACAGAAAGGTCGAATTCCTTGTCTCCATTGGAGAAAACCCTGAGGTTAACAATCTTGTCTACCAGGTAGTCCGCATCATGAGGCTCGTCTCCGACTACAACGCCTAAAAGCACGAGAAGCCCGGCTTTGATCTCGGAAACAGTTTCCCCGTTTACTACTACTTTCGCCTCTTTAACCCGTTGAATATGTGCTAGCATTTGAAAACCCCTTTATTAAGTCGGTCTTGCTCTGGTAACAGAGACTATGCCGCGAATCTGCCTTAAGCGGTTCATCACATTTTCCAGGTCGGCAATGCTTTCGATGTTTACCGTAAGCTGGATGCTTGCCCTACCGTCGTCGAGTGCCCTGGCATTAACTGCAGCAGTTGTAGTCTTGTTATCGTTTAGCGTGGTCATGATGGAGGTTAAAAGATTGGGTCTATCATAACCTTCGAGATGGAGTTCTACCGGGTAGTAACCTGTGTCAGTCTCGTCCCAGACCACCTCGATCAGTCTTTCAGGTTCCAAATCGTTTACGTTGGGACAGTCCTTGCGGTGGACCGTAACTCCCCGTCCTCTGGTGATGTAGCCGATGATCTCATCTCCAGGAACAGGAGAGCAGCATCTGGCAAGTTTGATCAGCATATTGTCGGTGCCCTTTACACTTACCGCGCCTCCGGGCTTTACTACCTTTTGGGTGGTGTTCAGGAGATGCTTGGTCCGAAGATCGCGCTTTCGGGCATTGTACTCCTTCTCGCCAACCAACTCTTTCAGCACATCAGCGGAGATAAGCTTGCCGTAGCCAATGGCAGCATACAGGTCGTCAACAGAGGTTAAGTTGTAATCTCTGGCCAACTCCTCCAACCTATCGGTGAGGAGAATAGACCCGGGCTCCCACTCCATGCGCCTGCATTCTCTTTGCAGTAGGTCCTTACCTTTGACAATGGAGTCCTCCCTTTGGAGTTCCCTGAGCTTTTGCCTGATGCGGTTTCTAGCTTTTGAGGTCTTGACGAAGTTCAACCAATCCTGGCTCGGCGAAGAGTGCTTTGATGTGAGAATCTCTACGAACTCGCCGGTTTTCAGCTGATAGTCCAGTGGAACAATCTTCCCGTTGACCTTGCAGCCCACACAGGTATTGCCGACCTGGGTGTGGACTTCGTAGGCAAAATCCACCGGAGTTGCACCTGTAGGCAGGGTTACCACGTCGCCTTTAGGCGTGAAGACAAAAACCTCATCCTCAAAGAGGTCGATCTTCAGAGTCTCCATAAACTCCTCAACGTCTCTGGTCTCCCGCTGCCATTCTAGGATCTGTCTGAGCCAAGTGAACTTCTCGTTCACCTCATGGCCTTTGGAGCCCTCTTTATACTTCCAGTGGGCTGCGATACCGTACTCTGCCGTACGGTGCATCTCCCACGTTCTGATCTGCACTTCGAAAGGCTCTCCATTGTCGCCGATTACCGTGGTGTGGAGAGACTGGTACATATTGGATTTGGGCATGGCAATATAGTCTTTGAACCGCCCGGGCATCGGTTTCCAAAGAGTGTGCACCGTGCCTAAAACCGCATAACAGTCTCGGACGGTGTCCACAATCACCCTGACGGCAGTAAGATCGTAAATCTCTTCGAACTCCTTGCCCTGCTTGACCATTTTCATGTAGATACTGTAGAGGTGCTTCGGCCTGCCGTAGATCTCCGCTTTGATGCCCAGCTCCAGCAATCTCTCCTGGAGCTTCTCTATGACATCATTAATGAAAACTTCGCGTTCTTTGCGGTTTTTCGCTACTTTTTCCACGATGTAGTAGTACTCGTCCCGATAGAGGTAGCGAAACGCAAGGTCTTCCAGTTCCCACTTGATGCGCCACATACCCAAGCGGTGGGCCAAAGGAGCATAGATGTCCAGGGTTTCTTCGGCATTTTTCTTCTGCCGTTCAGGCGACAGGTGCCGGAGCGTGCGCATGTTGTTCAGCCTGTCCGCAAGCTTGATCAAAACTACCCGCAGATCTTTAGCCATAGCCAAAAACATCTTTCTGATGTTTTCTGCCTGCTGTTCTTCCTTAGACAGAGTTGGAAGCTTCTCCAGCTTGGTGACGCCGTCTACGAGAAGGGCTACCTGCTGGCCGAACTCCGCTTTAATGGTTTCTTCTCGGATGGCAGTGTCTTCAACGACGTCGTGGAGCAACCCAGCGACGATGGTGTCTACATCGAGCTCGAGATCGGCAAGAATATACGCCACCTCTAAAGGATGCTCAATATAAGGCGCTCCAGATTCGCGGAACTGGCCTTCGTGAGCCTTTTTCGCGAACTCATACGCCTTCTCCACTGTTTTCAGACTGTCTTCAGACGCATACTGCCTCATCCGCTGCAGTAGATCACCAATTTCCATAGACACTACCCTCCTTTTTTCGGTTTTAGATAAGGAGCGGTCAGAACGACTGCTCCCTAATCTATTAATATTTAACTAAGGAATAGATGTCATAGCCTTCGAGTTTCTCACGACCATTTAGGTATGTGAGCTCAATGATGAAAGCCAGGCTCACAACTTCGGCTCCGAGCTTTTTCACCAACTCGATGGTGGCCTTGGTTGTTCCACCTGTTGCCAGAAGGTCGTCACAGATCAGGACTCTCTCTCCAGGTTTTAACGCATCGGAGTGAATCTCCAAAGCATCGGTGCCATACTCCAGTTCGTACTCAACCCGCTCGACTTTGCAGGGGAGTTTTCCCGGCTTGCGCACTAAAACGAAACCTGCGCCTAAAGCGTACGCCAGCGGCGCTCCAACCAAGAAACCTCTGGATTCGATACCCACGATGGTATCGATTTTTTCGTCTTTGTAGCGGTCTTTAATGGTGTCAATCATCGCTTTAAAAGCTTCGGGATCTTGAAAAAGGGTGGTAATATCTTTGAAACTTACCCCTTCTTTTGGGAAATTTTCAATCGTCCTGATTTTACTAGCAAAATCCATCATTGTACCCCCAATACTGATATGCCCGCTGTTGGAAATGATTCGGGCACTTCAAGGGCAGGAAAAATCATCTAGAGCGCTGCAACTTCTCGCGCGTATCTATCCAGTTCCTGCTTTCTGATTATACCCTCATTATAGCTTAGCGAGGCATTCAAGTCTAGTTTTTGCTTGGCATCTTCAAGCACGTAGCCGGTTCTCCCGGTTCCGTTAATTTTGGTTTTAGTCATCAGTCCCAGCTCCAGGAAAATCTGTACCGCCGTCTCCACAGACTCCTCACTGAATGGCTTGTCGTAGCGGTTTTGCAGATCGATGGCCGCTTGTCTGAAACTTTCCCTCCACACCGATCTGTAAGCGGTACTTTTAAGATAGATGTAGATCCGCCGCAGATCGTCGTCTGATGGGTACCGCAGGCTGTGAGCTCGCTGTACTTTGGTGAGCTCTTCAGCTGTAAAGCCGATGCCCACCCGCAAGCAGCCCTGTGCCACCTCCCAAAAGAGTCGCCAAAGCCAGTAGTCTCCCGGCAGATACGAAAGGGTGCACTCTTTTGCCCCGGAGGCAATAAATGCCATAAGTTTGTGATCGTCGTCGATCTCAAAACCCACTTTCTCTGGCACGAGTTGGGGTTTAGTCTCTGGCATATTCAAGTCTCTTGTAGTCCTGACCAGGGTAATCCTCGGATCGAGGAGTAGCTTTTTGTGCAGGACCTCAAAAGCCGGGATTATGCCGCAAGAAGGGAGATCTAACTCCAGCTCACCGCTTAAGTAGCGATCTGCAAGGTACCTAAGTTCCCCACCTGGAAGAGTGTGCCAAAACTTCCAGATGCCCTGGTTCCCCGGGCGTTCCCACCCAAGGCTGCTTGCCCTCAGGTGCCTGACGTTAAAGCTCACGTTTTTCTGACCTTGAAAGTCATCGATGGTCAGGTATCCTGCAACATCAACCCGATCGGCCTCTTGGATCTCCTTTTCCAGATAGGCCATGCCAAAACCGATGGCATCGACGCTTGCACCGGCACATCTAATCTGCAGCTTGAGGTGCTGGTTGCTTCCCACCAGATAGAAGTTGTCCAGAGGGACTTCCCGAAGTCCCACGACCGGTTTGGGATTGCCTGCACCGCAGGGCTCTAGGAGATCGAGTTCCTCCACAAGATCTGTGGAAAGGCGTCCTTCCAGAAGCAGATCTACAGAGACCTTAGGGACCAGATCCTCGTCGGTTAGGACTCTATCGCAGTAGTCAAAAAACGCCTGCTGGAAGCTGTCGAACATCTCCCGTTTTACGGTCAGGCCTGCGGCCATTTCGTGACCGCCGTACGCTTCAAGATAATCCGAAAGATCATCTAAAGCTTTGTACATATTCAGGCTTTCTATGCTGCGGCAGGAGCCCTGGCAGTGATCGTCCTGCAGACCGATAACAACGGTGGGCTTATGGAACCTTTCCACCAGTCTGGAAGCGACGATGCCGATGACGCCGCTATGCCAGCCGCTCCCTGCAACCACAAGTGCTTTGCGGTGGGACTGGGCTTCGGCCATATCCAGCGCTTCTTTCAGGATATCCTCTTCGATAGACCTGCGCTCTTCGTTCAGCGCACACAGCTCGTGAGCGATCTCCAGCGCTTTGCTGTAGTCTGTTTCCATGAGGAGCTTAAGGCCTCTTTCTGCAGAGCCTATCCTGCCTGCAGCATTGATTTTCGGAGCCAAAATAAAAGCTATTTTACTAGCGGTGATTTCACTGCCATCCAGCCCCGTTGCGGCTATTAGCGCTTTGAGACCAGGTATAGGTTCCTTGTTAATGCTGGCAAGACCGCTTTTTACGATTCTGCGGTTTTCGTCTATTAGGTCCACGATGTCCGCTACGGTACCGAAGGCCGCAAGCTGAGCCGAAGCTGGAGTGAGCCTGAAGTACTGAGGCGCTTCTCCGCTCAGGGCTTGGGCAAGCTTTAACGCCACACCTGCACCGCAGAGGGGCGCAGGGTAGGAGTCCAAGTGCGGGTTGATTACCGCAACCGCTTCCGGAACGGTGTCCAGCGGCGTATGGTGATCGGTAACAATGAGGTCCATTCCCATTTCGCGGATTTCCTGAGCAATCTCTAAAGAGGTAATTCCGCAGTCCACAGTGATCAGAAGATCGGTGCCCTGATCGCGCAGGAGTCTAACTGCTTCAAGGTTTAGGCCGTAGCCTTCTTCCACCCTGTGGGGTAGGTAGTAGCCCACGTCCATCTGGCACTTGGCAAAAAGCTCGAGCAAAATCGCGGTAGCTGTAACTCCATCTACGTCGTAGTCGCCGTAGATCACAACTTTCTCCCGGTTCTTTGCAGCTTGTACAATCCTCTTTACCGCCTTATCCATGCCTGACAGTTCATATGGAGAGTGGAAGCTTCCTCCCTCTCCCAAAAAGAGCCTGGCTTCCTCTTCGGTCTCAATTCCCCGTAGGCTGAGAATCTGGGCAAAAGGTAGCGAACATCCCAGCTTTTCAGCGAGCTCGAGATGCTTTGCATTTGGTACATGTCTTACTTTCCAGATCTCTTTCTGCATCGCTTTCACCTACCTTTAACGCAAAAAGACCTGAGAAATTCAGGCCTTTTTCAGGCATAACTTAAACCTGCAACTGTCTAGCAAGCGGTCTAAAGTCAAGTTATGGCTGTCCGTCTTAGTCCTTTTTCCTGGCTACAGCACTCCGGAGAAACCTAACTTCCACATGGTCGGATAGCTCCAGGAGAACGGTTTCCTCATCCAACTTCTTAATGCGTCCCAAAATACCGCCGATAGTCACCACTTCGTCGCCGGTTTTCAAACTGTCAAGCAGTTCCTTGCGTTGCTTCTGTTGCTTTTTCTGGGGCAGAATCAGCACAAAATACATGGCTGCCAGCAGTATGAGCATCGGCAGATATGCTGCAAAGGAACCAAGGGCATTGGTTTCGGCCATCAACTTACCTCCTTAGGATTGGAAATAGTATCTTTCTAAGAAATGTTTCTTGAACTCCCTAAATCTTTCCTGCTTAATTGCGACTTTTGCGTCCTCGACCATTTTTGTGAGGAAGTATAGATTATGATAGCTAACGAGCCTGAGACCGAGGATTTCACCAACATTGAACAGGTGGCGCAGGTAGGCTCTGGTGTAGTTTTTGCATGTAGGACAGCTGCACTCCGGATCCAGGGGACTTTCATCCTCTTTGTAGACAGCATTTCTTACTGTCACCTGTCCCTGGCTGGTCATGGCCGTTCCGTTTCGAGCCATACGAGTGGGAAGCACGCAGTCAAACATGTCTACACCCATCTCAATGCTGTTCAAGATAATGTCGGGGCTGCCCACTCCCATGAGGTAGCGAGGCTTGTCCTTGGGGAGAAACGGCTCTGTGTGATCTAAAACCTCCAAGAGAACATCTAGCGGCTCTCCCACACTTAGCCCTCCAATGGCATATCCCGGAAGATCGCAATCTACAGTGAGCTTGGCACTTTCTTCGCGGAGATCCTTGTACATGCCGCCCTGCACAATGCCAAAGAGGTTCTGGGTCTCTCTGTTTGTCCAGGCTTCTTTGCAGCGGAGAAGCCACTTATAAGTCAGCTTTACGGACTCCTCCACGTACTCTCTCGTGGCCGGGTACTCAACGCACTCGTCGAAGGCCATCATGATATCCGAGCCCAAGTTCTGTTGGATCTCAATGGCCCGCTCCGGTGAAAAAAAGTGCTTGGAGCCATCGATGTGGCTCTGAAAGAAAACACCTTCTTCAGTGATCTTGCGGAGCTTCCCCAAGCTGAACACCTGGAAGCCGCCGCTGTCTGTGAGTATGGGCCGATCCCAGTTCATAAACTTGTGGAGTCCGCCCATGCGCATAATCAGATCATCACCTGGTCTCAGGTAGAGATGATAGGTGTTTCCGAGAATGATCTGTGCACCGATCTCTTTCACCTCATCGGGAGTTAAGGTCTTCACCGTGGCTCTAGTGCCTACGGGCATAAACACGGGAGTTTCAATGGTCCCGTGGGGAAGGTGAAGCCTTCCTAGTCTTGCTCTGGTTTCCTGTGATGTGTATAGAAGTTCAAACTGCACTTTCTGCACTCCTTCGAGGGTTAGATAATCAGCATGGCATCGCCAAAACTAAAGAAGCGGTATTCTTCCCTTACTGCATGTTCGTAAGCTTTCAGTATCATACCTCTATCGGCAAATGCTGAAACCAGCATCAATAGCGTGGATTTGGGAAGATGGAAGTTGGTAATCATACTGTCAACTACTTGAAACTGGAAGCCAGGGTAGATAAAAATATCGGTCTCACCGAAAAGCTTTCCGGTCCTACCTACTGACTCTAGAGTGCGCACCACTGTGGTGCCCACAGCAATTACCCTGCCTCCGGCTTCTTTGGTCTTTTGGATTAGCTCCCAAGTTGCCTCTGGCACTTGGTACATCTCCGAATGCATCTTGTGCTCTTCCACGGTCTCTTCTGAGACAGGTCTGAACGTACCAAGGCCTACATGCAGCGTTACAAACGCCTTCTTAACTCCTTTTGCAGCGATTTTCTGCAGGAGTTCTTCGGTAAAATGGAGTCCTGCAGTGGGAGCTGCAGCAGAGCCGGGGTTTTTGCTGTAGACGGTTTGGTAGCGCTCCCTGTCCTCTAGTTCCGCTTGGATGTACGGCGGAAGGGGCATCTTTCCAAGTTCATCAAGAACCTCCATAAAGGGGCGGTCGCATTTAAACCTTACAATTCGGAGGCCCTCTTCTAGATGCTTCTCAATCTTCGCTTCGAGAAGGCCTCCGCCGAACACTATTTGGGCACCTTCTTTTAGCCTTGCGCCCGGTCTGACAAGCGCTTCCCAAAGTAGAGACTCCTTCTGGCGTAAAAGCAGTACCTCTGCCTTTCCTCCGGTACCCTTCTTCTCGCCTAAAAGTCTTGCGGGAATCACCCGCGTGTCATTCAGCACCAACAGATCGCCGGGGTTGAGGTACTCTACAATATCTCGAAATATTCTATCTTCCAAAGTCGCAGTTTCGCGGTTTAAGACCAACAATCTGGAGCTGTCTCTCGGTTCTGCGGCTTTTTGGGCAATCAAATGCTCCGGTAAATGGTAGTCGAAATCCTCTACTAACACTAAGGCCAACTCCAACGCAAACTACGTTAGAATTGTTCCTCCCTTCTGAACTAAAGATTCTCCGGCCCGAAAGAAACAGGAAGGAGCTCATCGAGGGTATAGCTCCGCCACTTGCGCTCCAAGTTCACCAGCACGACGGTTTTTACACCGAACTCCCTCAGAACCTGCAGACACATGCCACAGGGAGGTGTGAGATCTCCATCTGCAGCAACAACGATCTTTTCGAAGTTAATTGCTCCTCTAGCAACACCTGAAAAAACCGCATTTCTCTCAGCGCACACCGTCAAACCGTAACTGGCGTTTTCCACGTTACAACCGGTGTAGATCGAACCGTCTCGGGCAAGCAGCGCCGCACCCACCTTAAACCCAGAGTAAGGCGCGTAGGCATTTTCCCGTGCTTTTAGTGCAGCATCCAGCAGTGCATCCACAGTCTTCCCCTCCTATTTGGTCAAAATGAGCGACATCAGCAAAGTCACCGTCATAACAAATGTTCCCAGCGCGGCTCCGGCCATCACCTCAGGCAAGGTGTGGATTCGAGCTTCCACCCGGCTTTGGGCAACCAGTGCCGCCAAAAGGTAACCTAGAACAATGATTAAAGCGCTTTCCACGTAAAAAGCGATAGCCGTTGCCATGGCAAAAGCGATAGCAGAGTGACCTGACGGCCAACCTCCTGAAAGGGGTGTTGGAGCGTTGGCTATGCCTTTGGAGAGAATTACGAAGACAAAACAGGCAAAAATGCCCACGACCGTGAGTTCGACCGGGTGGGCGTTAAAGCTCGAACTAATAGGTTCCCTGGCAAAGTCCACCAACTTGTCCCCGAAAAGCAGCCAGCCCACGGCCGTTGCACAAAGGGCAGAAACGAACACTGCTCCTGCTGCTATGTCTTTTGCAATCCGTGCGAGGGGATGATACTCATCGGTGACAACGTCGATGGTCTTCTCTATAGCAGTATTTACCAATTCCAAAGCTATTACTATACCGATAGTGATGAACAAGACGACAAACTCAAGTCTCGACAGGTCAAGGATCACGCCCAAACCTATGGCCAAAGCCGCAGAGAGCAGATGGATCCTGAGGTTGCGTTCCATCTTGACCGCCTGTATTACACCGCGAATAGCGCAGTTAAAGCTGTCGTATAAAGAGTGCTTTTTCCAATTCAAGTCGATCACTACCTTAGGTTCGGGATAGGCAATCTACTCCCGCAGAAGCCCTACTTCCGCCATGATTTTTTCTTCTTCCTGTCGCATTTCCTTTTTCTCCGCTTCTTCCAGATGATCGTACCCTAAAAGATGGAGAAGGCCGTGAACCGCAAGGTACACCAGCTCCCTGTCAAAAGAGTGGCCGTATTCTCGGCTTTGTTCTAAAGCCTTCTCTACGGAGATGTAGATGTCCCCAAGCTCTTCCCTTTCCCAGGGAAAAGTCACTTCAAAGTCGTTCAGGGCAAACGAGATCACGTCAGTTTCCCGGTCTACTCCCCTGTACTCTCTATTGATCTCCCTAATCTTGGCGTTATCTACCAGTATAATGTTCACCGTGGAATCTTCAAGGCTATGAAGATTGGATGCAATATTCATAGCCTTGTGCAACGCATCTATAGTTCGCTTTTCAACTTGCAGTTTTTCCTGCTCGTTTTCAACATACAGTTCCATTTTAATCCCTACAGCTTCTGACCTGGGTACTTGAGCCTGCTGTGGTGGATACCTGCCGCTTGACGGCTCATTACCTCGGTGATAATTTCGATTTCTCTTAGAGTGAGCGTCGATCTGCTGAGCTGACCGTCGTTGAGTTTAGCTTTGGCAATGCTTTTGATCATCGATTGGATCTTGTCGTAAGTTGGCTGAGTCATGGAACGAACTGCCGCTTCAGCTGAGTCTGCCAGCATGAGAATGGCAGTCTCCTTGGACTGAGGCTTGGGCCCGGGATAGCTGAAGTCTTCGAGCAGCACGGGATTCTGATCGGTTTCTTTCGCCTTCTCATAGAAGTGCTGTACTGTAGATGTACCGTGATGTTCTACGATGAAGTCGGTGATGATCTTCGGCAGTTTATGCTCCTTAGCCAGTTCCAAACCTTCTTTGACGTGATTTAAAATCACCATGCGTGAAAGGTTCGGTGACATTTTGTTGTGGGGGTTCTCCCCTCTTTGGTTTTCCACAAAAAAGTAGGGACGCGCGAGCTTGCCGATGTCGTGGTACAATGCACCCACTCTGGTGAGGAGCGGGTCAGCACCGATGGCTTCAGCTGCCGCCTCCGCCAAGTTGCCTACAACAATCGAATGATGATAGGTACCCGGTGCCTCCAGTGAAAGCCTTCTAAGGAGCGGATTGTTGGGATTAGAAAGCTCCAAAAGCCTCATCGGCGAAGCAACGTCGAAGATGAGCTCCAAGTAAGGCAAAAGCCCGATGGTCAGAACGGCAGAGACGATGCCGTTGATAAGACCCACAAAGCTCATCACCATGAGGCTGGTCTCCTGCAGTATCAAACCGCAGGCGATCATCGAAAGAGCGTTGGTAACGCCCACAAGCAGGCCTGCCTGCATTAGACTGCCTCTTTGGGTTGCGCCCTTGACGCAGTAGACACCAACCACGGCCCCAAACAAGCTCATGAGCACCGGAGGTATGGCAAACTCTGCAAAGAACGCCGTCATCAGCGAGTACAAAACAGCTGTAAACACGCCGATTGTTGGATTCACTAGAAGAGTAAGAAGCATTGTGGCTGCCGATGCCGGGAAGAAGTAGATAGCATACGGCCAATCGATCAGTGTAAGGAGCTTACCCAACACGGCAACAACCAAAATGATCGTACAGTAGAGAACAAAATACTTATTTTCTAAGTTCCGATAAAAAGAGTATAAGTAATAATAGAAAACGCCGGCGATAAGCAGTGTGACAGTGACTATTCCCAGTGCCCTCTGCCAGTTCCAGCTGCGCTTTACCATGTTCAATGCGTCAAGAATCATCAGGTCTTTACTGGTAAGCACGTCGCCTTCTCTAACGATGATCTGACCCTTCTTGATGGTAGGTGCACTGGCGCGGGCTTCCTCTACAGCATCTTTAATGAGCTTGTTTACTTTATCGCTGTCTAGCTGGAGGTTTGGCCTGATCACCGCTTGAACTACCTCTGATGCGCTGGTCAGAACTTCAAACCCCAGATCCACGTCTGCTGTTAAAAAGAGCTGTGCAACCTTCTCCTTGGCATCAGGCAGCGTAGTAGTGGATACACCCTCTGCCATCACCTGGCTGATAGTTTCAAGCCCCATGGTGCGCAGGAGGTTTAAGTCCTCTTCGGAGATCTGCAGAAGGTTCTTGATCACCGTCGGAGAGACATCCAGTTTTGTCTGAGTCTTGATCAAGTTCTGCACCATGCCAATGTCTCTGGCTTTGGCATCTTCTTCTGTTCTGTTGTCGCTGATAATCTGAATGATCTCCTGGAAGTCCTCTTCTGCAGAAAAGAGATACGCCTTCTCCACCCTATAGTTGGACAGGTCTTCACTTGCGGTTTTGGATACGCTGCGCTCGACTTCCCGCTGGATCTCTTCCCAAGCGGTATAGTCGAGTACCTCGTGGGTGGCAACGATATCTCGCGTCACCACATCGCCAACATTGAGGTTAAGTCTTTCTTCGTAAACAGATCCGAGAAAGATCACGCACATAATCAGGGTTGTTCCGATGCCTAAAAGACGCCTGATGGTCTCATCGCGTTTTAAGTACTCCCATAGCTTCTGGAAAAACGCTTTGATATCGCTTTTAACGCTCTTATTCTCTAAAGACGGCAACTTCGACTTTTTGCCTTTAGGTTTAGGTTCAGTTTTCATAGTCTCCTCCCCACTCAGCTTTCGCTGTCCAGAGAATTTTCCAATTTCTCATAGGCTAGGATTATCTTTTGCACTAACGGATTGCGCACAACGTCTTTTTCGGTTAGGTAGACAAACTCAATGCTCGGAATACCTACGAGCAGTTTTGCTACATGCATGAGACCAGAGTACTTGTCCTTTGGCAGGTCGATCTGGGTTAGGTCTCCGGTAATCACCATTTTTGAACCAAAACCCAGTCTGGTGATGAACATCTTCATCTGTTCTTTAGTAGTGTTCTGAGCTTCATCCAGTATGATGAAGGCATCGTTTAAGGTCCTGCCCCGCATGTAAGCCAGCGGAGCCACTTCGATGATTCCTTTTTCCATATAGCGCTTGACCACTTCCGCTCCGAGAATATCGTACAGGGCATCGTAGAGAGGTCTGAGGTAGGGATCGACCTTGTCTTGGAGATCTCCCGGCAGAAAGCCGAGATTCTCGCCTGCTTCCACAGCAGGTCTGCAAAGGATTAAATGATCGACCTCTTTGCGCTTTAAGGCAGCTACAGCCATGGCCATAGCCAAATAGGTCTTACCTGTTCCAGCAGGCCCGATGGCAAAAACCACTTCGTTTTCCTTAATGGCCTCAACGTATCTCTGCTGTCCTGGAGTCTTCGGCCTGATGGCCTTTCCCCGAGCGGTAATCTGAATGGGGTCTGCCTCATACTCAGTTTTTTGATTGGTGGTAAGAAACGCTACAGACGTCTCTTGTTCGCTGAGTTCCTGCTGCTTTTCAGCTTTGGCTATGAGGTAAGCAAGGACCTCTTCCATTCTTTCTATATCTTCTTTGGCACCCATCATGTGGATCTCGCTGCCCCGAGACATGATTCTGCCTCTGAAGTTTTTCTCCAGGATCCTCCAATTGGAGTCTGCTGGACCCATGAGGATTTTCATGGTGTTTATATCATTAACAGATACAACTCTATGGATTTGTTCCGTCAATACTTTCACCGAGCCTTTCCTGTGTCAAATCTAACTCGACTCTTGCCCGTAAAACTGCGTTAACTTCGAGTTTGCCGAGCTCCGTTTCTATCTGCTTGTCAAAAACCTTGCACCCAGAGAAAAGGGTCTCGAACAATTCCTCGACCTCAGCTTCCGCAAGGCGGGTCGCCTCTTCTATAGTAATTATGTCAAAGGAGACACGATTTTTGATATATTCGGTTAAAGTTACTTCGACAAACTGTCTCCTGCTTCCTGCCCACCCCAAACGGCGCTCGGTTACGGTCCAAACCTCAAACTCGCTGAGCTCGGGCTTTTTGAAGCCGAAGTCGTAGACGAGACCGCCGACTCTAATGTGGAAGTTCCAGTATTTTTCTCTGGTTTCTTCTCGGTAAAACCGACGGGTGTCTACGGTCTTTTTTAACTCTACCACTGTCTCCCCGATGATACTGCCTTCGGCATAAGGGTTACCTCTCACAAGAAGCTGGCCTTTATAGACCACATCGCCCGGCTTAACCAGGCTTTCGCCTAAAAGAACGCTAGTAGAGCGCACAATACCACCGTATGCCGCATAGAGGTTTTCCTGCCGAGCCTCCTCTATCTGCGGCGGCCTCACACTCATTTCGATTTTCAGCACAATGCCGTCCTTTTTCAGGCTGACGTAGTTCAACTGCGGGAAAGACTGAAGGATTTGGTCTTCCAACTCATCGAAAGTGAAACTGTCGGTCCTGGTTCCGGGACGGACTCCCCTTTCCCAAAGATAGGCATGTACCTCATCGATCAGGGCTTCATCATTACTATTATACATGAATGTCCAAGCCCTACTAGACCAGAAAAAGCCTAGGAGAAGTCCGGTGACAAGAACAGCTATCACGAAGTAGCCGATTGGTCTGTAGGTCTGCATGAGAACCTTAAACTCCAAATTGTGGTTTTGGGCAAGACTTCTGACTCTTTCCAAGTCGCGGTAGGCGCACTTGCCGTAAAGCGCCCTGCCGCTCCGCTTGAGATGGGTGAGTTTTAAGCCTTCTGTCCCGGAAAGGAAGCCTTCAATGTCATCTCCTACTACCATGAACACTGCTTTAGCCATTTCCACTCACCTCTAGTTTATGGAGTTCCCCTACCACCTCCAAAGAGTCGGGCAGGAGAACGTTCAGCCTTAGATTCCTACCTGTGAGAACCACGTTCCCCGAAGCTGTGCTCACTACCACTTCGCCGCTTTCGTACTTTACGATCCGGCTGAGATTGTCTATAACAACACGCTTTTGCCTGGGATAAAATGCAACTTTGGGCTCTCTTTCCAAAAGTTCTGATGGTAGTTCCAATTTTTTGTGCAACGCCTGCCAAAGTTTGAGCATCCTCACCCCTCCCTCAGATACTAAATCTATTCGAAATCTAGGGAAGTTAGAAGATACGAAATCCTCCGGATTCCTGTTTTTCCCAGTGCCTATTATGTACTTTCTCACCTCGTCACAAGAATACTTCGACAACGGTCCAAAAAACCATTTATGCAAATAGAGTGAAAAGAGTGTCGCGGAAGACTCCCTCGTCGGTGTCCTAAACATCTGTACTGCCCACTGCTGCAGTTCTCCTCTATTTGCTTTGAAGGAACTTGGTCGTGCAGGAAAAACCATCGGGGTAAAAGGAAGGACACCAATCTGTTTTTTGCGGACACCAAGAAGGTGCGCAGAGGAGCTGACAAAACTGTATATCGGTCTTTGGGTCTGGCACTTCCTTTGGCTCGTGCCCGTTTTGGTGCTGTTGATAGACAAGCGGAACGCGCAAACCGCAGACCGCAAAGGTTGGGCTTTTTACCTTTTGGTGTTTTCCGGAATGCCACTTGTGTTTTATGAAGCACTCGTTTTAGGCGGCGGGATAGCGTGGGCGAGAATGACAGGTACGGGACCTGCAGTTCTTTTGGGTAAGACCTTTGTGATTCTTTCCATCCTGTACCCGCTCGTCTACTAGACATGCGTTTTCCTTTACAAAAAGTAGAGACACCCTTTCGCAGCGGTCTTCCCTTTAGTCTATATGGCCATATGCGTAGGCCTGATTTTTTTGCCTGCACCTGTTCACTAAGTGCTCCACGCATGCACCACTTACTTGTACCTGCCTACGTCGACTGCAGAAACGCCAGACGATAGAAGGGCCATCACATCAGGCAGAAACTGAAAGAGCTCGGAACTCACTGGGGGCCCAATGGATTCCGAGCTTTTTACTGCTATTTGACGATAGGAAGTCCTAAATGGTCAGTTCATCTACAACCTATCTGGCACGCCAGGGATTGAGAGCTCTTGGCTTGTCGAGGATCTCTTTGGCGATAACTGCCCGCTTCAAGAAGGCAGCAGTAGAGTAATCCTCTCTTCGTGGCTCCTGC
The DNA here is from genome assembly GCA_001512545.1 of Clostridia bacterium DTU065. Taxonomy (GTDB): domain Bacteria; phylum Bacillota; class DTU065; order DTU065; family DTU065; genus DTU065. Next base: position 21,323 of record LFSI01000057.1, read on the forward strand.
TTCTTCTGCTTCGCAGCCAAGTTAGGCACTTCACTGACGACCACCTGTGGAACCTCTTTTTTGTCTGTTTCCCAATCCATGAAGCTCCTAGTCTTTTCGCTTTCTGTAGGCCCGATCTCCTGAGACGGAGCAGGCATCGCAGGCTCTTCCCGCTTTATGGTTTGGGCAATCTCCCTGGTGTCCGGAACCTGAGGAGCAGGTTTTTTCGGTTGTCCTTCTAACTTGCTTGGCGTCTTTTCAAAGACCTTTTTCCAGTCAGGAACCTGCTGCTGCGGACGTTTTTCTTGGTGGCTCTTTTTTACACTACTGGAAAACGAAGCGACTATTGAGAATATAACCACCAACAGCTTTATGAGACTGGATACATCCACGGAATCACCCCGTTTTATTTGCTCTCTTCACTAGGTTCGTCAGATTGCGCTATGGACTCCCTCATCTTGGTATCTGCCAAAATGTTTTGCAGGTTGTAGTAGTCGAGGACACCGAGCTTTCCGGTTTTCAAAGCTTCGGCTATGGCCTCTGGAATCCTGGCTTCGGCTTCGACAACCTTGGCCCGCATCTCTTGAGTCTTGGCCTTCATCTCCTGCTCTAAAGCTTGAGCTGCAAAGCGCCTTTCAGCGGCTTTAGCTTGAGCGATGTTTTTCTCTGCCTCGGCTTGGTCCATAGAGAGTCTAGCACCGATATTCTTGCCAACATCTACGTCAGCAATATCGATGGAAAGAATCTCAAATGCCGTTCCTGAATCCAAGCTCTTTTCCAAAACGGTCCGAGAAATCAAGTCGGGGTTTTCTAGCACCTCTTCGTGGCTTTCAGAAGAACCAACGGTGGTAACTATACCCTCACCAACGCGGGCGATAATCGTCTCTTCGCCTGCACCGCCGACCAGTCTATCGATGTTAGCCCTAACAGTAACTCTAGCTTTAACGATCAGCTCGATACCGTTTTTAGCGACAGCGGAGATCGGAGGAGTTTCAATAACCTTAGGTTGAACGCTCATTTGTACGGCTTGGAGAACGTTTCTTCCTGCAAGGTCGATAGAAATAGCCCGCTCAAGTGGAAGGTCGATATCGGCACCCCGAGCCGCAATCAATGCATTAATGACATCCCTTACGTTACCGCCTGCAAGGTAGTGGTTTTCGATATCTGCCAGTGTGATTTCGGAAAGGCCGGCTTTTCTCGCTTGAATGAAGGCGTCGACTACAATACTTGGCGGTACTCTCCTAAGACGCATGCTAATCAAGTTGCTTAAAGATACGGGAACATTTGCTGCGATAGCTGCGATCCAAAGCCCCACCGGCACAAAGGAAAAGATTGCAGAAATGACAACCAACACTATTGCGATGATAAAAATGCCAAAAACTCCCATACTTCACCCTCCTCAAAGTACTTCAGTCGTTCTCTGGTACTTTTTCAACTACAATACGATTAGCTCTAACTTCAATAACTCTGATTTTTGTGCCCTTTTCCAGGAAATCCCCTGGTGTTTGAGCGGTGTAACGCTGGCCTTCGATTTCCACAAGACCTGACGGCCGCATTACGGTACTGGTTG
>LFSI01000057.1:22906-53314 GCA_001512545.1 Clostridia bacterium DTU065
TGCAATCAGTACCCAAACTGCTTGGGTGTAGTTTTCAAAGCTCAAAATAATGCTGGTAAGGATGCCCAGGATCCCCAAAATGCCCACAATACCAAAACCGGGAATAACTAAAAGTTCTAGAGCCATGAGTATGACTCCCACGATGAACAGAACGACGTTTTCCAGACCGGCAAGTCCGGTAAGATAGCGTCCTCCGAAAAAGAGAGTCAGACTTAAAAGACCAACAGTTCCTGCTGCACCCCAACCTTGGGTGAAGAACTCAAAAATGATCCCTAAAAAGCCTATAGTCAAGAGCAGAGTGCTCACAACAGGATCGGTGAGAAATCTCACCAGGTTTTCCACCCGTGAGGGCTGTTTTGCAACAATATCCTCATATACCAAACTTTTAACCTGTATGAGTTCGTCGAAGCTCGCAACCACTCCATCTGCTATATCGTGGTTTACAGCTTCTCTGGCTGTTAAGTTAAGAATCTTTCCTTTTGGACTCAAATCGGGTATTTCCACATCGCTATCAACCATCGCTTCAGCTATTCTGCCGTTTTTTCCTCTGGCTTCAGCTGTAGCCTTAAACTCTCGGCGTACAGCAGAAATGGTCTTCTCGTCCTTGGGGATGGTCTCTGCAGACCCGATACTGCTTCCGGGAACCATGTAAAGTTCATCCCCTGCAAGGGCGATCAGTGCTCCGGCAGACCAAGCCCTTCCGGAGATAAACGTCGCTGTTGGAACCTTTGCGTTGATGATGCTGTCCCTAATTTCCAGAGCCGCATCGATCCTACCGCCTAAAGTGTCGATCTCAATGATGACCAGATCAGCTTTGTACCGCTCTGCTTCCCTGATCACCCTTTTGACAAAGCCCGCTACACCTAAGTCGATGTCGCCTTTAACCGGGATCAGGTACACATCGGCAAAGGCCGAGAGTGCAAGGCTAAAGAACAGTACTGCGGCCAAAACCAGACGGGGAATCTTCCGCTTCAACTAGGTCACCTCCATATTCTCTGCCAGATCTCTATTAGAGCCCGTTTCACGCGGCTGAGTACGCTACCATCTTCGACTTTTGCCACAATTCGTCCATCGATGGATGTGACATTCCCTTCAATCTCTCCAGTGACGTAAACATCGCCTCCGATCACTGTTAGATCTCCTGGGAGACGGGAAGCATCAACAACGACTGTCTTCCCCATAGCGTGAAACGCAATGTCTTTTCCATTAATCTCAAAAGACACGGGCCCTGGTCTGAAGTACGTTGACCAGAGAAGCAAAGCAGCTATGCTCGCTGCAACTGCACCGGCAATTTTCAACCTCCTCTTTTTGCACCATCTGCCATCCTTTCGAACTGCCTTTTGTACTTTTTTCACTACCAACAAAACTTCGTCAGTAGTGGTAGTCCCGAGGCGGGACAGTTCATCTGATATCTTCTTAAGCCTTTCGGCTTCCTCTGCACAACTTGAGCAACTCACTAGATGCGACTTGACTTCTCTTTCTACTAGCGGGGCCAGGTTACCGTCCACATAATCGTCAAGTAAAAGCCTGGTGTAATCGCACCTGGACGTTGCTTGCTCATTCGCTTTCACGTTAGCCGCTGCGTATATGGGCTCCGCGTTGGAGCACGCAGCCTGAACCTCCTTTCAACAAGCACACTTCCCTACACTCTTTAGCCAATTTACGCTTTCTTGGTGTCTTTTTCTCTTTCGCTGAAGAAGCGCTCTTTCAAGATTTTCCTTGCCCTATGAATCTTGGTCTTCACCGTTCCTATTGGTTCGTCCAAGATCTCCGCTATCTGTTCGTATTTCAAGTCTTCTGCGTACAGAAGCAGCATTACCAACTGGTATTTTGGAGGCAGGCTCATCAGCGCTTTTTCAATCTCCGACACTTGTTCACTGTATAGGGCAGCGCTCTCTGGATCAGGGTGGGTTTTCTGCACTTCCAAACTTAAAAGCTCATCGGAGTCATCTCGAACATCCCCTTTTCTTCTCAGATGATCGATACAAAGGTTGGAAGCGATCTTAAGAATCCAGTTCACAAACGAATAGGCCGGATTATAGGTGTTCAGAGAACGGTATGCTCTAAGAAACACCTCTTGGGTCAGGTCCTCGGCATCTGCAGGGTCTCGCGTCATTCTGAGACTCAAATTGTAGACTTTTTTTGCGTAGCGCTCAACCAACTCGTCAAAAGCGGACTTGTGACCTTTTAAGGTTTTCGCTACAAGTTCCTGATCGCTGTACAAGTCACTTGCCTACCTCCTTCTACGGAGAATATGTAAAAAAGGTTTCAGCAAACCAAAAAAACATACAAAAAGGCCTGCCCTGTGGGCAGGCTCCTAGCTACTAAAACGAACGACCTCTTTTTCTTGCTTCTTCACGCTTTTTCTTCCTGCGCACGCTTGGCTTTTCATAGTGCTCGTGCTTGCGTGATTCGGCGAAGATACCAGCACGCCGACACTTAGCTTTGAAACGTCGGAGGGCTTGATCAAGATCCTCGTTTTTTCCAACTTTGACTTCGGCCATACTCTCCCTCCTCCCCGATGCTACTGTTCAACAACATGATCACCCAATTCTTATCCGGGAGGCCAATGGAGAGAACGACCGCCCAAAAGATGCATATGGAGATGGAAGACTGTTTGACCCCCATCTTTGTTGCAGTTTGTCACTAGCCTAAACCCATTCTGGGCTATCTGTTGTTCTCTAGAGAGAGAGGCTGCAACTAAAAACATGTGACCGACCAACTCTTTATCTTCGTGAGTAAGAGTTAAGACTGTGCTGATATGCTTTTTGGGAATCACCAAGATGTGAACTGGTGCTTGTGGATCGATATCTCTGAATGCTACAACGAGATCATCTTCGTAGACTATATCGCTGGGCATGGTTTTATCAGCTATTTTGCAAAAAATGCAGTCATCAGCCACATTGACACCTCCTCTCGCGCATGATCACCTTTATTTATTCTCTTTCCCGTTTTGAATTCCTGCAGAAAAAAGCATACCTTTACACAGTTTCTAACAAAGTTCCCAGCATTCCGCTTCCTTCCGGCAAAGTTTGATCCAGCTTGACTTTAGCCAACCCAGTGCAAGGTTCGGCAATGTAAACCCTGATATAGTCGTCAGAAGTTCCGACAAAGTAGCGCTTGCCATTTAAGGTGGTTTCCTGCTCCACCACCACCTCAGCGGTTCTGCCGATCTGCCTTTCGTGATAGCTCTGCATCATGCTCGCTCCAAGATCAATCAGTTCCTTAACCCTTCTGGCTTTCTCCTTCTGGGGAACCTGTAGGGGCATATAGTAGGCAGGAGTGTTTTCTCTGTGGGAAAACGGGAAGACGTGGAGCCGGGTAAAGCCCATCTCTTCCACAAACTCGTAGGTTTTGCGGAAGTCCTCCTCTGTCTCACCGGGGAAGCCCACGATCACATCGGTGGTGATCCCCAGAGGTGCATAGTCCTTAAGTCTTGAGATGATACTCCTATAATACGCTGTATCGTAATTTCTGTTCATTTTCTTTAGGATTTTGTCATTTCCGCTCTGCAGAGGAATGTGCAGATGCCGACAGAAGCGAGGATGCTCTAAAAGCTCTATGATCTCATCGTCTACTTCATGGGGATCTAGTGAACTCAGTCTGATCCTGATCCCGGGAATCTCCAAAGATTCCCTCAGAATCCTTGCCAGATTCCACCCAGGCAGGTCTTTGCCGTAAAAGCCCACGTGGATACCGGTAAAGACTACTTCTCTGACGCCGGAATCCCTTAGTCTAGTCACTTCTTCTATGACCGACTCAGGCCTTCTGCTCCTTATTCTACCTCGGGAATAAGGTATTTTGCAGTAAGCACAGAAGTTCTCACAGCCGTCTTCGATCTTAATGTAGACTCTGGTTTTTTCGTGATAGGTAACAGGCAGGTCTTCGAAGGCATCAGGCTCTGTAACCAAAACCTGCTGCTTTTTGTCTCTGGCAAAGGCTTCGACCAAATCGACGATCTTGTCCCTTCCTGCAGTTCCTACAATAATATCTGCACCGATCTCTTTCACCGCTTCGGACGACGTTTGGGTGTAACAGCCCATCACGCAGACAATTCCATCCAGGTTTTTCTCCCTGGCTCTGCGTACCATCTGGCGGGATTTTTTATCGCTTTCTGCAGTTACGGTGCAGGTGTTGATTATATAAACATCGGCTTTCTCAGTAAAGGGGACTACAGTAAAACCCCTTTTAGCAAAGAGACTGAGGACACCGTCTGTATCGTATTGGTTTACTTTGCAGCCAAGGGTGTAGGCGGCAACTGTCCTCAAGTACGATTCTCTCCTTTCATCTCAAGCCCGAACATAAGGCAGGCCAGCGCTGCAATTGGCGCCGTTTCGGTTCGCAGGATTCTCGGCCCGAGAGTATAGGTAGGAGCGTTCAGCTCTTTGATCTCCTCTGGAGAAAGGCCACCTTCAGGACCGATCAAAATCGCGACTTTCTCGGGTGTTTCGCTGAAGGCATCTCTAAGGTCTCCGGTGCTTTCCTCCCAAAAGACCAATTTAAGTCCGCCGTGCTCCTGCCACTTATCCAGAAAAACCTGCCAGCTGCACAGTTCCTCTACAGCAGGGCGAACCACTCGATGGCTCTGCTTAGCAGCTTCCAAGGCAATCTTGTTCAGCCGCTCCACTTTACTTCGAGCTTTGTGCTCATCCCACTTTACCACGGTGCGGGAGGTTTGTACAGGGACGATTTTCGCCGCTCCGAGTTCCACTGCTTTCTGAACGATCAGGTCAAGTTTATCCCCTTTAGGCAGACCCTGAAACAGGGTGATCTCATAGGGAGGCTCGGTAGAAGGAACTTCGGCTATAAGCTCAAATTGAGCCCTTGTCTTCTGTAGATCTGTAAGGAGGCACTTTGCCAACCTAGTACCGTCTGAAAGGAGAACTTCATCGCCGACTTTCAGCCGGAGGACGTGCATATGCTTAACTTCATCTCCCACAACGTCGGTAACGTGCTCAATTCTATCTACAAAAAACTGCTGCACTAAATCTTCGCCTCCAAAGCCACCCACTCACCTCTGTCCTTCCTCTTGGTGACGGTAAAACCGTGCTCTTCAAGAGCACCGAGAACCATAGGCAGCCTTTCGCTGATTATTCCCGACACGATCCACGTAAAGGTTCCCAGCTTCTCTTTTAAGAGGGGAACAAACTCTACGATAACCTCGGCGATGATGTTGGTAAGAACTAGGTCCGGAACTTTGTCGGGAAACAGGCTTTCGTCCTCTAACAGATTACCCCCAAAGACCTTGATCAAACCTTCCACATGGTTTTTCTCAGCGTTTTTCAAAGTGGCATCTACCGCCAGAGGGTCGGTGTCAAAAGCGTAGACTTCAGCACCGAGTTTGGCTGCTGCGATAGCTAGTATCCCGGAACCGCAACCGATATCGTAGACGGTTTCCGGGACCACTGGAACCTCTCCCAAGAACTCTAAAACCAAAGCTGTGGTTTCGTGGGCTCCCGTCCCGAAGGCCATGCCGGGATCCAGGTTGAGCACAATTTCTGCTCCCTGCTTTTCATAGCTTTCCCACGACGGCACAACCACGAATTTTCCGATCTTATTGGCGTGCCAGAACTGCTTCCAGTTTTCCGCCCAGTTTGCATCGTCGACCACTTCAGCTGAGAAAGGCACTTCCCCAAACTGACCTGTAAAAATTGTTTGGGGATCAGTATCTTCGTTAAGGTAGAATCTGTAGGCAGACTCTTCTTCAATTACTCCCTGGATTCCCAAATCCAGGAGATGAACGAGAAGAGGTTCCTTGATCTCGTCAGTAAAATGCGCTGTAATCTCCAACCATTTCATGGCATTCCGCTCCTTATTTCTTGCCCCTCAGGAAGTCTCTAAACTTGTCAAATGCGCTCTTTGAGTTGCTCTCTACGGTCTGGATGCGCTTGAGCTTTTCGAAAAGCTCCCGTTCCTCTGGGGAAAGCTTCTTCGGGGTCTGCACAACGATCGTGATGATCAGATCTCCCCTATTGTTGGAGTTGAGGTAGTTAAGCCCCTTCCCCCTAATCCTCCTGGTTTCTCCGGACTGAACTCCGGCAGGAATCTTGTAGGTCTCCATGCCTTCTAAAGTCGGTATTTCGATCTCATCGCCTAGAGCAGCTTGTGCAAAGGTGATGGGCACATCTAATAGGAGGTTTGCGCCATCGCGTTTGAAGATCTCGTGCGGACGCACTCTGATGTTTATGATGAGATCTCCGTAATCTCCGCCTCTTACTCCCTTTGCGCCCTTGCCTCTGGCGATTACTCTGTTGCCAGTATCTACCCCAGGCGGAATGTTGATGCTGATCTGTTCGCTCTCAACAGCCCTGCCGTCGCCGCGGCAGTTAGTGCAGGGCGTCTTAATCGAGCGGCCTTCCCCGCCGCAGGTAGGACAGGGTCTCACCGACACAGTGCGGCCGAAAATGGTGTTGCGCTCCTCCTGAACCTGTCCGGAACCGTGGCACTGAGGACAGACGTCGACAGATGTGCCCGGCTCAGCGCCGGAACCTTTACAGCGGCTGCACTCTGTTAAGCGTCTGTATTTCACGGTCTTTGTGGTGCCGAAGGCGGCTTCCTCAAAGGTAATATCTACAGTGGTGGAGATATCTTCACCCCTTACAGGGCCCCTCCGCCGTGTGCCGCCTGTAAAGCTGCCGAACAGGTCGAATATGTCGGAGAAGTCGAACTCGCCAAATATATCGCCAAATCCGCCGGACCCAGGTCCGCCTGCTCCCTGATCAAAAGCAGAGTGGCCGAACTGGTCGTAGCGGGCTCTCGCTTCGTCATCGCTGAGTACTTGATAGGCTTCGTTGATTTCCTTGAACATCTCTTCCGCATTGGGATTGTCTTTGTTCAAGTCCGGGTGGTACTTTTTGGCTAGTTTCCGGTAGGCTTGCTTGATCTCTTCCTTGCTAGCCCCTCTGGGAACACCTAGGATTTCGTAGTAGTCTCTTTTACTCGCACTCAACCCTATCACCTCCCATAACCTAAAATGGGGCGGCTAGCCGCCCCAAATAATCTATTCAACGATTATCTCGTCGTCACCTTGTTTCGTTTGCTGCGTTCCATCTTGTGCGTCTTTGGTCTTGGCGTAGATCTCGGAACTTATATCAGAGAGAATCTTCTCTAAGGCTTGCTTCTTCGTTCTGATCTCATCCATATTGTCGCCTTCTAAAGCGGTTTTCAGCTCGCTCTTGGCGTCTTCGATCTTCTTCTTCTGGTCTTCAGTGATCTTGTCTTTCAGATCCTCTAAGGTATGATCTACAGAATAGAGCAGGTTCTGTGCATTGTTTTTCTCTTCGATTTCCTGCTTCCTGCGTTCGTCTTCGGCTCTATGAGCTTCAGCGTCTTTAATCATGCGCTCGATCTCCGCCTCTGACAGTGACTTGGAACCGGTAACGGTGATTTTGTTCTCGCGCCCTGTAGCTTTGTCTTTGGCGGAGACGTTGACGATGCCGTTGGCATCGATGTCGAAGGTTACCTCAATCTGAGGAACGCCGCGTCTTGCAGCTGGAATACCCTCGAGGTTGAACATGCCCAGGCTGATGTTGTCTTTTGCCATGGTCCTCTCGCCTTGGAGAACGTGAATGGTAACGGCAGTTTGGAAGTCTGCTGCAGTGGTGTAGATCCTAGAAGCCTTAGTAGGAATGGTGGTGTTTCTCTCAATAACTTTATTAAACAGACCGCCTTCTACCTCAATACCCAAAGACAGCGGCGTTACGTCCAAGAGAACGATATCGTGAACTTCCCCGCCAAGTACACCTGCCTGAATGGCAGCGCCGATAGCCACGCACTCATCGGGGTTGATACCTTTGTGAGGTTCTTTGCCGAAAAACTTCTTGATGGCTTCTTGAACTGCAGGAATTCTGGTTGAGCCGCCCACAAGAAGAATTCTGTCGATATCTTCCGGTTTCAGTCCGGCATCTGACAGAGCCGTTCTAGTTGGCCCAAGGGTTGCTTCAACTAGGTCCTTGGTCAGCTCGTCGAACTTGGCTCGAGTCAGGGTTACATCGAGGTGTTTGGGTCCGGAACTTGTCAAAGTGACGTAAGGTAGGTTGATATTGGTAGAGACAACGTTGGAAAGCTCCTTCTTGGCATTTTCCGCAGCTTCTTTGAGCCTCTGCATTGCCTGCTTATCTTGAGACAGGTCCACGCCTTCTTTGGCTTTAAACTCTTTGACTACGTAATCGATGATGCGTTTATCAAAGTCATCTCCACCGAGCCTGGTGTTACCGCTGGTAGCTTTAACCTCAAAGACGCCATCGCCGATATCCAGAATGGAAACGTCAAAGGTTCCGCCGCCGAGGTCGTAAACCAAGATGGTTTCGTGTTTTTCAATCTTATCCAAACCGTAGGCCATCGCGGCTGCAGTAGGTTCGTTGATGATTCTGAGAACCTCTAGCCCTGCAATGCGGCCGGCATCTTTAGTTGCCTGCCTTTGGGCATCCTGGAAGTAAGCTGGAACGGTAATAACCGCTTGGGTAACTTCTTCACCTAAGTAGTTCTCAGCGTCTTTCTTCAGCTTGCTCAAGATAAACGCGGATATCTGCTGCGGTGTGTACTCTTTGTCTCCGATTTTTACTTTGTGGTCAGTGCCCATATACCTCTTAATGGAACCAATGGTTCGTTCCGGGTTCATTACCGCCTGTCTTTTTGCAAGATCGCCGACGAGAAGCTCGCCGTCTTCTTTAAACGCTACGATAGAAGGTGTTGTGCGGTTGCCTTCCGTGTTATTGATAACTGTTGGCTCTCCACCTTCTATGACAGCAACAACTGAGTTTGTAGTTCCTAAGTCGATTCCAATGATCTTTCCCATCTTCTCTACCTCCTACTTTGCAACCCTTACCATAGAAGGGCGGATCAATGCGCCTTTAAAAGTATATCCCTTCCGCAGTTCCTCAACAATTACTCCGCTTTCTTTATCGCACTCCACCTGTTCGATAGCAAAGTGATACTCGGGATCGAAGGGCTGATCCACCGCGTTTACTTCTTCCAGGCCTTCTTTATAGAGAATGTCCGTAAGCTGTTTGAGAATCTGAACTGTACCGGTGTCTCCCTGCTCTTTGGCGTTTTCCAAGCTATCCATCACCGGAAGCAGAGACTTAACCAGTTCCATATTGGCATACAGCAGGAGATCCTCTTTTTCTTTCTGGACTCTCCGCCTGAAATTGGTAAAGTCCGCCTGTAGCCGTAAGTAGCGGTTTTCGTATTCTTCAAGTTTCGTTTTCAACTGTGCAATCTCCTCACTGTATTCCTTTTCACACTCGTCAGTAGCTGCATCACAACTGGGTTCAGCCGGGCTGTCTGTGCATGGCTCTGAGAGGTCTTTGGCTTCTTCATTTACGTCATTTGTTGCTTTGATCTCTTCATCCACCAGCAAAACCTCCTTTATTGTGTTAGAGCAGATCGAATAGCTCGCTCAAGTACATGGCCACTTCTTTGACCAGGCTCATGGCTCTGCCGTAGGTCATGCGAGTCGGACCTAAAAGGCCGATAGTGCCAAGATTGTGCCCGCAGTGGTAGTAGGTAGCAGTTACTAAGCTGAAGTCCTTAAGCTCAGGGCTTTCGTTCTCCTCGCCGATCTGGACAGTCAGGCCAGAGTTTCGCGACAGAGAACTCAGCACCTTAGACAGGACTTTACGGTTTTCGAGTACGCTCAGCACAAGTTTGGTTCTATCGAGGTCTTGGAACTCCGGCTGATCAAGTATGTTTAACAGTCCATCCACAACTACCACATCGTCTTTGGCGTCTGTGAGAACACTTTGGATAATATCTGTAATGCTGCTTATAAGACCCCTTGCCTCTGGTACGATGTTGTTTAGCTCGCTAAGAAGCGTCTTGGTTAAAGCTTCACCTCGTTTTCCCCTCAGCTGCTGGTTGAGGTAAGCAGAGATCTCATCTAGCTGTTCGGGAGAAAACGCCCTGGGGCTCGACAGCACCCGGTTTTCGATAAAGCCGGGATCAACAACTAGAATAACCAAAATATTGTGGACATCTAAAGGTACCAACTGAATGTGTCTGAAGGTTGCGTTGCGGTGTTCCGGAATTACAGCTACAGAAACATACTCGGTTAGTTCAGCAAGAAGCTTTGTGGTTCTGCGAATGGTCTTTTCGATAGCTTCCTTACGGTATTCCGCTAATTGGTTGATCTTCTTATACTCTTCTGAAGTTACTTCGGGAATCTCCAAAAGCACATCCACATAATAACGATAACCTTTATCTGATGGAACTCTTCCTGCTGAGGTATGAGGCTGGTAGACATACCCCTCTTCCTCTAGAGATGCCATCTCGTTTCTGATGGTGGCCGAAGAGATACCCAGATTGTGCTTTCTTGCTATAGTTGTTGAGCCTACTGGTTCGGCCGTATCAATATAGACATCGGTGATAGCTCTGAGTATGCACTTTCTGCGTTCATTGAGTTCTCTCACTGTGCCATCACCTCACCCTTAATTTTTAGCACTCGTCAAAGACGAGTGCTAAGACTTTCATAAATAAAGATACCACTAGGGAGAGTCAATGTCAACAGATACAGAAAGAGTCTTTTAGTCGAAAAAATACCCTACAACTGAGTTCATTACCGGCAGTGCTTTTCTGGTTAAGCGGAAGCGTTTCGTGCCCCGAAAAACAATTTCTTCCAGAAATCCTGCTTCCTCCAACTGGCCTACTGCTTCGGGGAAGAGCTCCCGCAGGCTAGATCCTCCGAGATCCTCCGGCCCCACACCTTCTCGAAGCCTGAGCCCCAGCATAATGTTCTCCTGGAGCATCAGCTCGTCTGTAAGCTCTTCTTCAACCGACTGCACAATAGCACCGGAGTGCATACTCCTAATGTACTCCTCTACCACCTCGGTGTTTCTGTAGCGGACCCTGCCGAGTCGCCCGACAGCACCTACCCCAAGACCCAAATACTCCTGGTTTTTCCAGTAGATGAGGTTGTGCTTGCACTGATAGCTGGGCTTGGCGAAGTTCGAGATCTCGTACTGCACAAAACCGGCATTTTCCAAGGTCTCTATACCCCGGAAGTACATCTCAACGTATTCACTGTCTGAAAGCATCTCCGGCTGAACTCTGAAGAGCTCCGTTCCTTCCTCTAGCTGCAGGCCGTAGTAGGAGATGTGGGTGACGGGAAGACCGGAAGCGATCTGCAGGGTTTTCTCCAGACTCTGCATGGTCGTTCCTGGATACGCGTAGATCACATCGATGCTCACATTCTCAAACCCTGCAGAAACGGCATAGTCTACCGTTTTTACAGCTTCAGCGGCAGTGTGAATGCGCCCCATCTTTTGCAACGTCTCATCATCGAAGCTCTGAACGCCAATGCTCAGGCGGTCGATGCCCTTTTCTTTAAGCATCTGCAGGTACTCCAGATCCACCGTACCTGGGTTCACTTCGATAGTTGCTTCCTGGAACGGACCGTAGGCCTTCTGCAGCCTATCGATGAGCACTGCCATTAAAGAAGGCGGTACTACCGAGGGTGTACCGCCGCCGACAAACAGAGTCAGTCCCTCTACCCTAAAGCGCTCGATTTCCAGTTCCAGAGCTTCGATATACCGCTCGATCTCCAGCGGTGTTGGAACGTGAGAAAGAAAGTCGCAGTAAGCGCATTTTTTTCTACAAAAAGGTATGTGGACGTAGACACCTGCTTTAATCATTGTCATCAACTTTCAGAACCGACATGAATGCCTCTTGGGGTATTTCAACGTTGCCAATGGCCTTCATGCGTTTTTTACCTTCTTTTTGCTTTTCAATGAGCTTGCGCTTGCGGGAAACGTCGCCGCCATAGCACTTGGCAAGGACGTCTTTCCGGAGCGCCCGCACAGTTTCTCTGGCAACGACTTTTGAACCAATAGCAGCCTGAATCGGCACTTCGAACAGGTGCTGTGGAATGACTTCTTTGAGCTTTTTGGCCAAAGACCTGCCGTAGTGAGCGGCTTTCTCCCTGTGGATGATGGTCGAGAGAGCATCTACAGGTTTGCCGTTGATTAAAATATCTAGTTTTACCAAGTCTGCTTGTTGGTACTTGGTTATCTCATAGTCCAAACTGGCATAACCTTGGCTGCAGGACTTTAAGCGATCGAAAAAGTCCATGAGAATCTCTGAAAGAGGAATTTCGTAGGTGAGCATCGCTCTGGTTGGATTGAGGTACTCCATATTCTTGAACATGCCCCGCTTGTCCTGGCAGAGCTGCATGATCGGTCCGACGTAGGTATCGGGCGTGATAATGGTTGCCTGCACCATGGGCTCGTGAATTTCGTCAATCTCCTGAGCAGACGGGAGTTTGGAAGGATTGTCAATCTCGAGAAGATTGCCCTTAGTAGTAACCACATGGTAGATTACCGACGGTGCTGTGACTATCAGGTTGAGATTGTACTCCCGCTCCAGCCTCTCCTGGACAATGTCCATGTGCAGAAGCCCCAAGAAACCGCACCTAAAACCGAACCCCAGCGCTGCAGAGGTCTCCGGTTCAAAAACCAGAGAGGCATCGTTCAGCTGGAGCTTTTCTAGAGCAGCCCTGAGATCTGGGAACTGGTCGTTATCTACAGGGTAAAGCCCACAGAAAACCATCGGTTTGGCCTTGCGGTATCCAGGAAGTGGTTCTTTGGCGGGGTTGTCCGCCAAGGTGATGGTATCGCCCACACTGGTGTCCTTGACGTCTTTCATAGAGGCCGTCAAGTAGCCTACCTCACCGCTTACAAGGCTTTCAAGCGGCACCTGCGTTGGTATCATAGTGCCTAGCTCGGTGACCTCAAAGACCTTGCCGGTAGAGTACATCATGATCCTGTCTCCCACTTTGACCTTGCCGTCTACTACCCGGAAAATCGCAACTGCACCCCGGTAGGAGTCGAAGTAGGAGTCAAAAATCAGCGCCCTCAGCGGTGCATCTGGGTCTCCCTTTGGAGGAGGAATTTCCCTTACAATCGCCTCCAAAACTTCGAGGACCCCTTCGCCGGTCTTAGCGCTTACGGGGTAAACCTCGGTTTCGCCGAGGATTTCTTCGATCTCCGCTGTTACTTCATCCACCTGAGCACTGGGAAGATCGATTTTATTGATAACCGGTATGATCTTCAGGTCGTGATCCAAAGCTTGGTACAAATTGGCAAGGGTCTGGGCTTCTATGCCCTGGGTAGCATCTACAACCAAAAGCGCGCCCTCGCAGGCTGCCAGCGAGCGCGAGACTTCGTAGCTGAAGTCCACGTGTCCCGGAGTATCAATCAGGTTGAGCTGGTAGACTTTGCCATCTTTAGCACTGTAGTTCATGCGAATGGCTTTCGCTTTGATGGTAATGCCTCTTTCCCTCTCGAGTTCCATAGAATCAAGGAGCTGCTCTTTCATTTCTCTCTCTGAGACAGTATTGGTAATCTCCAAAAGCCTGTCGGCCAACGTGGATTTGCCGTGGTCGATATGAGCAATGATACAAAAGTTCCGAATTAAATCTTGATGCTTGGCTTGCACTTTATCTCAGGCACCCCCTGAATCTTCAATCAATTAATTATAACATTAGCTTCAGGTGGGGGCAACTTGGTAAGCTCGACCTGACAATCGTTGAGCCTAGTTACAGTGAGGTGCACATCTCTAAGCCCTTCGAGGTACACCAGTTCCACCAGGAGCCCTTGCTCCGAAAGAGGCGGTCTCAACGTATCGAAAATGAAGTTCCCCAGACTAAAAAAAACCGGTTTTCCTTTATAAAAACCCCAAGGTTTAACCACATGAGGATGGTGCCCCACAACCACGTCTCCTCCTGCATCGATGATGGCTTTGGCAAGTTCTGCTTCTTTCTCGGCGACAGTCTGCGAATACTCCACTCCCCAGTGAAGGCTGACTATCACCACCTGAACCCCGGCCTGCTTAAACCTTTTGATGTTGGAGACAATCAACTCCAGATCAATAGGAGCAACGCCGGGACAGCTGCCTGCCACCCACTCAATGCCCTTTCTGGAGTAGAGAAACCACGTTTCGGTAAAAGCCAGGAAGCCCACTTTCATTCCGTTTGCATCGATTACCGCTCCCTGCACCGCTTCCTGAAGGTTCATACCGGTTCCCACCTGGAGAATTCCCGCTCGATTTAAGTGCTCCCAGGTTTCCAGCATACCTTCCTGATGGTAGTCTAAAATGTGGTTGTTGGCGAGGCTAACCACATCGATACCTGCAAGCTTCAAACCGGCCACTGCTGCCGGATGGGCGCGAAATAAATTGATGAACTCTCCTGTTATACAAAGCGGTGCCTCTAGGTTGGCAAAGGTAATGTCTGCAGCTTGTAAGACGCTATACACTTTGGCAAACGGGTATTCCGGCCCTTTTTCAAGGATCTTCTCACCTACACGTCTTCCTAGCATTATGTCGCCTGCAAGCGCCACAACTGTAGGCTGGAAATCCAGGGCAACTCTACTCATGGTCCGCCCAACTTTCAAGATTCTAATTCCCTGCCACAGCTTTTCCAAAAGCGAAAGGGGCCTTGTCACGAGGTTGATCTCTCTGTATTTCGGGTAACCAGCTTCGTGGGGTAAGTAACCGTCAACTGGCACGGACTGGAGAAGCGGTGATTTGTCCAGTATGGGAACTTCGATGTGGGTGCCTGCATCTATACAGACGGCCACCGGTTCTCTGCCGATAGTTCTGCCACCATCAAGGGTAAGCCAGTAGTCTGCACTGGAGGCAATCGGTGTGAGAATTAGTCCATTTTGCTTTGCCACAACCTGTGCCACACTTATCAGGTTCTCCGGAGCGTATAAAGTCAAGGGCTTGGATACAACAGCTAGCTTTGCCAGAGCCAAAAAAAGCAGAATGCTGCTGTATAGGCGAAATCTGTGCGTTTTCATACGATCACCCACGTTACTTGTACGCGCCGGGCGGTGGAATTAGCACTATCTGCCTAAACTAAAGCAAAAAAACAGACAAACAGCGATGATGGCAAACTGCACAAGTACGCCTTTGGGGAACTCCCTCTGAGGATGGGGTAGAAGTCCGCTGTGGCTTGGGAAAAGGCGCCTGAGCTTGTACCCGGGAAAGATTCGCCTCAAAGCCACCTCTAGATCGGGTATAGTCCCTCCAATGGCCCCCCAAAGGAGCGGACCGGAAAGACCTGGAAAAAGGGTTTGCATGGCTGAAAGGATTACAAGACCAGAAGCAATATCTACTGCTGCCCCTCCTACTGAATCGTAGTCGTGATGAGGGATCATGTCCAAAGCTGCATGGCTCACAAGTCCAAGGCAGAGCGCTCCAAGTGAGTTCTTAGTAAGAGCTCCGCAGAAAAGCCCGCAGGAAAGATGGGTAGTGAAATACATTTAGCGCACCTCCATCAAAAGATCTCTGATGATCGGAGCGAGGAGCCTCGCTGTGTACTGGGTTTCGGCATCGGTATTGCAGTCGTTACCCACCTCAATGAGCAGCGACCCCGGATGCAGATGCTGGTTGTAAGCTCCCGTCTTGAAGATAGCTCCCCGGCACAAACCGGGATATCTGGAGTTAATCATGCTGATGAGTTTGGAAGCAAGACTGCGCGTGAGCGCTACGTCCCAGCTTCTGCTACTCCGCTCCCCTGTAGCGACAACCAAAGACACTTGTGCCGCATACTGCCCGTCAATGGGTATGCGAAAAGGCTGGGAGTCCGGAGCTGCATCTCGGTGAATGTCGATGACCAGCTTCGCATGAGGATACCTGTTCAGCGCTTCTTTCACAGACTCTTCGCTGTAGACATACGCCAGACGAAAGACCTCTCCATCATGAATCTTTTTTACTCTGTAAACGCCAATGCCGAGCATTGTCAGCTGTCTTTCTAGTTCACTAGCAACCCCAATAACCCCTGCATCGTCTCGCCACCGGCCGAAAGCGTAATCCACTGCATCGCTGTGATGATTTTCTCCGATCATTCCGTGATACGCTTCAGAAGAATGGGTATTGTAAATAATAACCTCAACAGGTCTTGGCTCTGCTGTTTGGATTGAGGGAGCCAGAGTCAAAGCTCTAGTTTCTTCAGGTAACCCAGCTTGTTCGATTGCCTGAGCTGTGCCTGTCTCAAAAGCGGTGGCCTCTAAGTCTGTTGGCCGATCTCCTATGTCAGTGGACGCTGCAGATGGCCCGGTGCGCTCGCTCACAAAGGTGGCAGAAGGTCTTTGCATTTCCAAAGGTGCCATACTGAACGCAGGTAGAGCTTCTCCCAAAATGCTTCGAGGCGAAATGAATCCACCGTCTGTGAAGATAAAAAGAAGCCCTGCAAACAGGCCCAGTTTGGGTTCTTCTTCTCTGCCGATTGTCATCTGCATTTCTTTGATTCCCGGGAGGGTTGAGTCCAAAGTCAGCTGGAGAAGTGGAGTATCCAAGACCAGCAAATTGGAGAAAAAGGCAAGCAACGACAACACCAGGCCAAAAAAAAGAAAAGCTGCCGAAAAAGCAGCTATTTCCAATATCTGGCGCTGCAGCCGGCGTTTGTAGCGAATATGCCAGATTAAGAGTGCTGATCTTCTAGACATAGGCTCACTCCTAAGAGTACTACTAGACAGTAATATGCGGAAATGAGCCTGAATATGTCAGTTCAGATAGGTGTTGAGTTCATCAGGGCCTATACCCTGGTGGAAGGCACCGTTGAGACCACCAGCTACAACCTGAGCGATGTCGGCGACCAGCGAGTCGATTTGTCTGGGGGTAACGTAAAGGCTGCCGAAGTAGCGGGACAAAATATCCCTAACGATCTTCGGTTTGTTCAAAGCGTTATGCCCCATTCTGCCAGTGTCGTAGCCTTTGTCGGCCATGTAGTCGATGGCGTTTTCCACCAAGGTGATTGCATCAACAACCATGGGAACCCCCACTGCAACCACCGGTACCCCGAGGGATTGGTAAGTCAACGCCAGCCGGTGATTGCCCACGCCGCTTCCGGGGTTGATGCCTGAATCGGAGATCTGAATGGTGATGCCTAAACGCTCGATAGAGTTGGTCGCTAGAGCGTCAACGGCAAGAACCAACTGCGGTTGGTTCTGCTGGACCAGGGCATTGACGATCTCGAACGTCTCCATACCAGTGGTGCCTAAAACCCCCGGTGCAAGCGCCATGATCGGACGCAGCTTACCTTTGAGTTCTGGAGGCACGAAGTTCTTGAGGTGTCTTGTAACCAGTACTTTTTCAGCAACAAGCGGTCCTAACGAGTCCGGTGTAACGTTGCGGTTGCCAAGGCCAATGACAAGGATCACTGCATCTTGAGGTAGCGGTGCAAGATACTTCTCGATCTCCTTTGCCAATAGCATTGCCACTTGGTTCTGCTTCTCTTTCTCCCTAAGTCCCAAACACGGAGCTTCGATCGTGACGTAAGTCCCTGGAGCTTTATGCATGATCTGGGCTGCCTGGAGGTCTTTGACCTCTAACCTGATAATGTCCCCGACAGGAGTCTCTTCGACCGTCTTACTCACGCCGGGGATTGTCTGAAAACCTTCGGTTCCTTCTAAAGTCTCCTGGATGTCGATGGCCAGGTCCGTGCGCCAGTTGCGTTGATTTTCCATGTGGTTCTCACTTCCCTCTGCTTTCGTCTTTACTAGTTTGTCCCGGTGGATACCGGTCAATTCGACGTACACATGATGCAGGACATCTCAAAGAGAAACTCGAAAGCTACCTAAGGAAATCCTTTAGTTCAAAGGAGTGAACAGTATTGATCGATATCCACACTCACGTTCTCAGCAATCTCAGAAGCGACGACGGCCCAAAAGACCCCGAAAAGAGCCGTTTAATGATACAGAAAGCTGCAGAAGAGGGAGTCACGAAGATCGTTGCAACTCCCCATATGCTTACGCCAATTCCCGAGCGTAGGGAGGAGATCTATGAAGCCATTCGAGCTTTGGGACCTACCGAAGCAGAGATCATCCCTGGAAGCGAGATCTTTGCCGATGATGTTGTTCTGAAAAGCTCGGAGAGTCTCATCTGCTTAGGTGATAGCAACTACCTGCTGATTGAGTTTCCCCGCGCTCAGCTTCCCGAGTACACCGAGGACATCTTTTTCGATCTCCAAACCCGAGGCTACGAGTGCATCTTTGCCCATCCAGAGCGGAACGGTTCGATTGTGAACGACCCCAACATACTCGTCGATTTAATCGAAGCTGGGGTTCTCGTGCAGATCAATGCAGGCAGCATTCTCGGCCGCTACGGCAAAGATTCCCAGAAGACCGCAGAGATCCTTTTGGAGCACGATATGGTCCATTTCATCGCAACGGACATGCATTCTGATAGAAACCGCTACTACTCCCTTAAAGAAGCAGTGGAAGTGGCAAAGAAGTACACTGATAGGGCTGTGGATCTTGTGACCACCAACCCCGAGCTCATCTTAAGTGGGGAGTATCTAGAACCGCCAGAACCGAAAGAGTACAAGAAGAGGGGTTTTTGGTTTTTCAGGTTTTAGCTCATACTAAAACGGTAGGTGTTTAAAACACTTGCATTCGAACCCAAAAGGCCTTAAAATCTAATAAGCAGGAACATAGCTGGACAGAGCCTGGCAGTGCAGCTTGTGTTTAATTGTATTAAATGGTATACTTAAGCGTAATTGTCTTTCAGGGAGGTGGGATTTAGATGGCAAACAGTAAGACAGCACAGAAGCGCATTCTGGTTTCTCAGCGCAACAGCACTCAGAACCGCATGGTACTTTCCACTATGCGCACTACAATCAAGAAATTCCTCAAAGCAGTGGAAGAAGGCAATAAAGAGCTGGCTCAGGAGTCTTTAGTTAAAGCCTTCAGCGTGATCGACAAAGCTGCTAAGAAAGGCGTTATCCATAAAAATCAGGCAGATAGACGCAAGTCAAGGCTCCATAAAAAACTTGCTGCAATGTAATTGACCGATCAGCGATCGGTCTTTTTTTCGCAAAAAACACCAACCACTTAGAGGTTGGTGTTTTTTGTTATATGATATGCCCCTGTGTCCCCTCTGATTTAGCTGGTGGATTTTACAACCAAAGGCTTTTTGGGCGGGAGGTTAAGGCACATTTTGGCCACCAAGACCTCCAGCGCAGCATCTGGGCGGAATAGGCCGCTTTTAATGCTCATGTCGGCATCTAGCGCGAGGAGAAACCACTGTTCGATCTGACCTCTCGAAACCTGTCTTAAAGCTCCTGCAGCCTTTTTGTACTGAAACTCGCTAATCCCCAAGTCCTTTGTGGGACTAGATCCGCTGTAGCCCGACACCTTATACAGCGTCCGGATTTGCCAGATGATCGCGCCTAAAACTGCAAGCGGCTCATTCCCAGCAGCCAAAAGTTCTTTCAGTGTGGTGAGGGAGTTTTTCAGGTCCTGACGCACCAAAAAATCCATCATGGCAAACACCTGGTTTTCCAGGGCGGGCTCTATCAAGAGCTTCAAGGTGCTTAGGCTCAATTTCCCCGGATAAAGGCTGAGTTTTTCCAGTTCATTGTAAGCAGCCAAGAGATCCTTGGGGAGAGCCTCTTTCAGGTACTCGGCCTCTGTCCGGCCGAGCCCAAGCTCGCCAATCTTTTTGTCCAGCAGCTTGGTGATCTCATAGGGCTTTGGCGATGAACAGTCAACTAGTTCGGCCCCAGCTTTCAAGGCCTTCACCCACTTGCGGTTGCCTTCTAACTTCCTTGCTTTAAAGACCGCCCTTACGTTCTCTGCCACAACCTCTAGCAAGCCAACAAGTGCCTCGCCGGTTGAAACGTCCAGCTTCTCCAAGTCTTCGATCACCACAGCCTTGGAGTCTGTAAAAAAGCCGAGGCTGCAGAGATCGTTTCTGATCTGCGTCAGTTCTGTATCTAGGGCAGAGACCTTAACGACCTCTGTAAAGCCTTTTGTAAGCTTTTCTGCGTTTTCTTCAAGGAGATATTCATCTTCTCCCAAAAGAAGGAAAATCTGCTTTTCAGGTTTTGCCATAGCCTTATCCCACCTAAACGTACCTTATTGTCCCTGTAAATCTTAAGTTTTGGTGCAAAAGCGCCACTTTGCCACTGGCTGACTTCCATCATCTGGGGATAGAAGCGGATCCTCACAGCTCCACCTGTTTTGGTGACAAAGGTCTCTGCAGAGAGCCTTTGCCAAGCTTCCACCACCGCAGGGTCGGGTCGTCCGTACTTGCCTCCAGTAAAAATGGCAACCGAAGCCTTAGTAGTCTTCATCCAATCAAGGTGCAGCGACCCTGGGGACCCGTGATGAGGCACCTTGACCACATCTGCAGGAATGGCCAGTTCCCGGAGAACCTCCAGCCCGTCCATCTCTCTGTCGGCGGTAAAGAGAATCCTCCACCCCAAAACCTCAACTAGCTGCACCAGCGAGTTGTCGTTCGGATCCTGGCCGGGTCTTCCCAGATCTACTACCTTAACCTTGGTCCCGCAAGGGAAGACCACGTCCTGTGCCAAGTACACAGGGGCTTTTTCCATAAGCGCGGCCTTTTGATCCCAAAGCTCATTACCTATCATTATCTTATCACAGAAGACCAGATTGTCTAAACCACCTACATGGTCCAAATGGCGATGGGTCAGATAGACCGTGTCGACTCGGCGAACTCCCAGGGAAAGAAGGGCCGGGTTCAGAATCCTTTCTGCTCCGTCAAAGGTATCGATCTTAGAACCTGTGTCGATAAGGACGCCCCGCCCATACGGCAAGCGGACCAGAGCGGCATCGCCATCTAAAATCTGAAAGAAGTACAGTTCAACGGGCTTTGCCGCTTCCAGCAAGAATCCGGCACTGAAGTAAGCACAAACAATGAGAACTGCTGCACCTGCTCTGCGCAAAAGCAACCTTTTTTGAGGCAGTATGCGGCCTTCATGCCAGAAAAACAGCAAAAGCGCCCAAAACAGCACCGCCTCCGTCCTATTGAAACCGGAAACGGGAAAGGTAAACCTTGCAGCAGCTTCATTTACACGGAGAAATAACAGTCCCAAGCAATCCAAAACGCTGCGGAGAAGTCCAACAGGTAGTACAAGATAAACCAGAGACAGCACCATCATAACGGCGATCAAAGGCCCCAGCACTATGCTGAGGGGCACACCGAACGGATTCATCTTACGATTTTTCAGGAGCGATAGAGGCAAGACCATGAAGGACGCTCCCAGACTTATCCTTAACGGACCCCAGATAGGCCAGTTTTCTGTAAGAGATATGCCAAAAACCGCAAGAGCGCTGTACTGGAACGAAGCCGAAAAAAGCCAAGACGGATGAAAAAGAAGCATAAAGAACAGAGTGAAAGCTACCCGATCCAGCATTCGCGATTTAAACTCCTTGGCGACGAAGTAAGCCAACACCGCCCTCCATACAGAGGGAGTCCCTCCAGCAAGAAAGGCGTAGAAGATCAGAAATGGAACTATTGCTACCTTCTCAAAGCCGAAAAGGGGAAGGCTTCCCACAAGTTTTGCCATGTAGCCCACGTGGAGCCCTGAGACCACTAGGAAGTGGGAGGTACCTGCCTCCCGAGATGGTACTACAAGGTCATCGTCGATACTGGTGCCAAAAACCAGCCCACTGTATAGACTGCCGTGATCAAGCCCCGAAAAGCGCGTCTTGCCCCTATCTCTCATAGAGTACAGCAATCGGTAAAAACCGCTCTTCAAGCTTCCTTTGCGCTTAATCACCTGCCAATCGAAGCTCAAGTCGGCGGTGCCTCTGAGCCCCTGCCCTTTGAGATAGGTGTGGAAGCAGAACTCTCCTGGATTTCGCGCAGGAGATACCGGTCTAAGTTCGGTGCGCACCTGCATGACTTCGCCGGGGTAGATGGGAATGTTGCTGTAGAGATAAAACCTCCCTTCTTCCGAGAGAATTCTCGCTTTGTACCCTTCATCAGAAGAACCTTTGACCTCCTCAACGTAAAAGCACAGGTCAACTTTTGTGTAATTCTCCAGCATCCCTCCGTGAATTTTGATGGGCTGTGCAAGAAGCGCTCCTGCGAGAATCAGGAGAATCCAGTAACAGCTTGATGGAATCCGCAGAGCGAGGAAATATCCCAGTATGCTGCAGGTAAGCACCAAAACATACGTGACCTTCGGTAGAGAACTGTGAAAACCTAAGATTACCCCGAACATAAGACATACGCAAGCCAAAGGCCAGAAACCCAGATTAGATTGTAAGATACGGCTTAATCCTTTCCAGCAGTTTCTCTCCAATACCCCGTACCTCCATAAGTTCATCTAACGCGAGAAACTTACCCTTTTCAGTGCGGTACTCGATAATTCGCTGAGCCAAAACTTTACCGATGCCCGGCAGATCCAGAAGCTCTTCAAAAGTTGCAGTGTTAATGTTCAACTTGGGTTTCTTTTCATCAACTTCTTCCTCTTTCTCTGCCTTGGTCACTGCAGCGCTTTCGTCAGTTGGCTCTCCCTTCGGTTCTCCTTCTCCGAAAAGATTCGAGTCCTGTTCGTCTGCCATGCTTCTCTCACTTGTAAGGACTACTCCCACCTCAATCTCGTCCTCTAGGCTTTTGGCCAGAGTGATGCGGTATCTTGTTAGACCTAACTCACAGACGGAAAACAGAGTAATCACAAGCGATATCAGTGCGAGAAACCTTTTCTCCCGACCTGTTAAAACCATGCAAAACCCCTCCAGATAATAAAAAAAGGGAGCTTCATCTCACTGATGAAACTCCCTGTTGCACTTTTAGTTTTCTGCAAGAGTTGTCTTTATCCTGCTACAATATTAACAACCTCGCCTGGAACCACCACTATCTTATGCACCTCACTGTCCGAAATGAGTTGCTGTATTCGCGGATTCGCTATAGCCGCCTTTTCAATCTCTTCTCGGCTGGCGCTCGAAGACACCGAAATCATTGCTCGCTTTTTTCCGTTTATCTGAACCACGATCTCGATGTTCCTGGAACACTGAAAATCCATCTCCAAATCCGGCCAGCCGAAAACCAGCCCCTCTTCGCTACCTCCGAGCACTTCCCAAAGCTCCGCTGCCGCATGGGGGATAAACGGATAAAGCATCTTTACCAGGATGGAAGCAGCATCAAGAAGCAGCTCCAGATCCAGATCTCCTTCTCTGCTCTTCATGTACTCCTCGATTTGGTTTGCCAAGGTCATCAGGAGGCTGCAGACGAAGTTCAGACGGGTGCTGCCGTTTGTGATCTCTGCAATCTCTTGTGCTGTTCGGCACAGAGATTCTTTCAACATGTTTTCCTGCTCGTCGTTCGCTCTGACTGCTTTGGCCTTGTTGGCTTCGGAAGCAACCACCACTGCGTGTACCAGACGCCAAACCCTGCAGATGAAGCGGTACGAACCTTCGATGGCCTCATCGCTCCAAGTAATGTCCCTATCCAGCGGTGCATAGAACATAAGGTGCCATCGGCATGTGTCAGCACCGTATATCTTCAGCATCCTCTGAAGGTCTGCATCCCTTTTGGCACCTTCCGAGCTGAACTTGGTGTGTCCCACTACCACTAGCCTTTTCACCGGTTCGATTTTGCAGCCTTCGTCCCCATCATGCATGAGTGAAGTAAGAGACCTGAGATGAAGGTAGTCTTTCCTGGCCCAACTGATGCTGCCTGCAAAAATGTCGAAGCTGCCTGGCACATTCCGGTAATCTCCGTCAATACCTTCCTTACTCCCTGCAAGATAGAGGAGAGTAATGCACTCCACAAATGACCGGTCCAGAGTCTTTGTCTCTTTGGCAGCTACCCTTCCGCATATTGGGCAGAGAGCCTCGTCTCCGACAAAGCCAAAAGACCCGTCGGGCCCGCACTCCGAGCCAGATGAGCGGGTGACAACATCTTCTGCCACCACGCCGCAAGTAGGGCACAAGATCAGGGGAATGGGAACGCTGCTCTGACCAGAAATGCGCCAAGGTCGAACTGCCATACCATCGCTTTGTGAAGATACCAAGAGGTCGCTCTGTAGAGTTTCAGCGTACGGGCTGAAGTCTGCATACCAATCAAAAGCGGAGCTGCCACACTGAGTGCAGATGCCCTTTGATACGACTTCAGCGCTGAAAACGTTGCCGCAGAACGGGCAAGAATCTCCAGACGGCCTGCCATACACGAGACCATTTTGCCACATCGCTAAAAAGAACCACCGAGAAAACTCGTACACCTTCCGTTGAACAGCCTCCGGGTCTTCAAAGCTGCAGTGAAGTCCGATCTGAAGCAGACTCTGCTGCGCTTGCTTCAGGTTTGACAGCACAAGTTCACTGCCTTCACTCGCTTCTGGAAAGGCAAGAAAAGGCAGGCCAAGAGACCATGATACGCTATACCCGTGCATTTGATAAAACCTAACGAGAACATCCAGTGCAACAAGGCCTCTGGCATGACCCATATGTAGCGGCAGGGAATCGGGAATCGTGTTGCCTGCGATCAGCTTTTGCTTGTGTTCGGAGTCAAATGCTGTCTGCGCCTTCCACCTCTCCTGCCACTTTCTTTCTGTGAGCAGATAGTTGTAACGATTCATGATTGCCTGCACCTCTTCTAAACCTTTTGTAAAACGAAAAGTTGTCTGGTTGTGCGTCGGTCAATTCTTCCCAAATCCCATGCTCTGCACCTTTGCTTTTTTCTGAAGCCTGCATAGGCCGCAGCACGAAGGATCTCCCTAGGGCTGTGAACCCTTTGCTCTAGCTTGTAGCTTTCGTGATAGCCTTGCTTGCTGCAAGTTATATAGTAGTGGATGTACTCTCCCCGCCCTCGACTTCTCCAGATATACTGAGCGTCGCTTAATCTCTCCCTGCTTTGCGCACCGTGAACCTTCTTCAAATGGGCTTTGGTGTGAACGTCAAAGACGATCACACCGTGGGGATTGAGGTTTCTTGCTAGATTCTTAAATGCCTTTTTCATACCGGACCTGCTGAAGTAGTTCAATACATCCAGAGGAAGAAAGATGACATCCCACTTTTCTTCACTACAGAACTCCCTGATATCTCCATGGTAGAGCTTGTTCTCTACTCTTTTTTGAGCAAGTTCCAACATAGCCTCATCGAAATCCAAACCTTCAGGGTTGTAGCCCAAGCGATTCAGTGCCATGAGAAAAAGGCCGGAACCACAGCCGGCCTCCAAGATCCTATCTGTTGTTTTAGCTTCACAGGCCTGTAGATAGCACCTGGCGTACTTAGTGTATGGTCTTTGAGACATGAACTGATCATAAACCGCATTGAAGACTTTACCCACTTAACTCTCCACCTTCGGAGCACTTTGCCAGAGTTTCTCAAGGCTGTAGTACTGCCGCTTTTCTTCAGAAAATATATGCACAAGTACATCGTAAAGGTCGATCAATACCCAGCCGCCTTCTGCACTGCCCTCTCGATTTTTCACGGGAACGCCGTTTGCTTCTATTTCATCTAGAATTGCTTTAGTTAATGCGTCTACATGCAGCGTAGAACGTCCTGAGACTACGACAAAGTAGTCGGCAACGATAGTGAGCTGAGACACATCCAAAATCTCCAAGTCTATTCCTTTGTGTTCTTCCGCTGCTCGTACTACCAAATCCACAATCTTTTTGGCTTCCACCAGCACGCCTCCTTACCTATTTATCATATCTCGACCGAGCAAAATAGTTACATCTCCAAGGGGACTGTCTGCCTTAATCCACTCTTTGTCTCCTAGACCGAGGTTTACTTTCAGCCACTCTATAGCATCGGCAAACTCTTCCCGTGCTTGGATCACAGTGTACTGGTACTGATAATCTTTCACTTCAGAAACACCGGAAACTTTGAAGCCCTTCTCCCTCAGTTCCTCAGCAAACTTTCTGGCAGCATCGAGGTTGCCGCTGCCGTTCATTATACCTACGCTGAAACCGTATCTACCAACTGTGAAGTACTCGTTTACGATCTCTGCAAGCTGTTTTTCATCTATTACCCAGTAGCTGGCGTCTCCAATCGTTTCAGGTCTACCTGGAGCAACAAAACTCTTAATCTGAAATCCCCGACTGCTTTGAGCTAGTGTAGCCCACTTCAGCATCTCCGCAGGTGTCAAATTGGTCCTAACGGCATCCTTCAGCTGGGTTGTGAGAGCCGGTAGTTTCCCGAGGTTTGACGGCCTTGACGCTTCATTTACCAGCGCCTCGATAAACTTCTGCTGCCTTGCAACCCTACCTACATATCCGGAATTAGTTGCTGTGACGTCTCCGAAGCCATCGCCGCGGTACCTCACGTAATGGAGAGATTCCTTGCCGTTTAGGCGTTGCCTTCCCGGCATCAAGCGAATATGGAGGTTCTGCGAATAGTCGTCGTATACCATCGGCATTTCAACGTCGATTATGACTCCGCCGAGGGTATCGATGATCTTCTCAAAGCCCTCAAAATCCATCTTGATATAGTAATGGATAGGAATGTTTAAGAGATCCTGCACCACCTGCATGGTGGTAATGATTCCGTGATTGGGAAAGACTGCGTTGATCTTCTCAGTTCTACCCTTCACAGTTACCTTTGAGTCTCTGGGGATAGAGATCAGAGCTGCATTAGCTCTTTTCTCATCTACACTGACAACGATCATCACGTCTGTTCTTTCAACGCCTCCGGCTTTATCGGCTCCGAGAACCAGGAAGTTGGTCCTTTCATGATACTGATAAACGCCCGGAGCTTCAACGTCTTCCAGAACATCTCTCCGCTGACTCGCTACCCAACTGGAATCATCGTTGAGCGAAACAAGCGTCAAATATATGGTTAAGGCTAGAGCTGCCGCAATCAGCAGGAAAGCCAAAGAAACATATCCTATGATTCGTAACGAAGTTTTTTTAACGTTTTTCATAAAAGCTACAGCAACCTCCAAACCTAACTCTATTTGATACCTTTCGGGAGAACGTTCTTTAGTAAAAGCTCGTTCCTGCAAGCTAAGGTGTTAGGGTGAATGGGCAGTTTTCTCCTAATTAAGTACAAAAGCGAATGGTCGATCGCATCCGAGAGTGCACCGTCCAAATCTTTAAGTGCAAGAAGCCTCAGCTCTTCCACTCCGGGATAGCTCCTGCCTTCTTCTATCTTGTCTGCCAAATAGAGGATGCGTGCAAGGCTTCCCATTCCCGGATAACCAGATACGTGATATCGGATTGCTTCCAGAACCTCCTCATCCAAACCCCACGTCCGGAGTTCTTCTGCAGCAACCTTTCCGTGCAGTCCAATCGGCCATACTCTTTCATATTCATCGACTGTAATCTGGTACTGTTCCGCAAGTTCCAACAATTTCTCTCCAGGATACTCCCTGCAGATATCGTGCAGTATTCCTGCAAGATATGCATTTTCTTCGCTGAAACCGTGAGCTTTTGCCAGCCTTACAGCCATATCCGCCACTCTCTTTGAGTGTTCGAATCTCGCTTGAGTTACTCTGCTCCGCACAAACTCCAAAACTTGTATATTATCCACTTCATACCAATCCTTCAATGTGCTTTCTACATAATTCTTTCTCCATTGAAAAAGAGATGCCTGCAACTGCCAAGCATTTTTGGACATCTCCGCAAACGGCTTTCGGAGAAAATCAGATCCAGACAAAAGAGGTGATCTTGCCCAAATCACGAACTCTTTTGAGGGGTACAATCACTCAATATGTACAGGGGGTGTGGGTTTTGAACAAAAAGATTTTTGCATTAATCGTTGTTCTTGTACTTCTCAGTAACCTGGCTTTAGCCAAGACACTTACGGTGTGGATCACCGGGCACAGTAACGAAGAACTGAACATCATGAAAGAGATGATCGACGAGCAATTCTCGCCGAAATTCGGCGTTGAAGTTGCTGTAACTGGACTCAGCTGGGCAGATAACGAGTCCAAATACCTTCTCGCTGCTGCATCAGGAGACGTACCCGATGTGGGTAGTGCCGGCGGACTGTTCCTTCCGGAGCTCGGACTTAGAGGTGCTTTGGTAAATCTCACGGATTTTCCCGACTTCGAAGAGGTCCGGAAGAGGGCTCCCGAAGGTTTCTACCGCTCGCTAACCTACGATAGTTTGGTTTTCGGTGTACCGTATTTCTCTTCGCTTACCGTTGCCTACTACAGAGATGATATCTTGCAGAATCTCGGACTCGGTCCTATCGAGACTTGGGATGATCTGAGGCGCGCACTGCCCAAGATGCAGGCTAACAACACCAACTTTTCGCTCTCATGGGGCCTGACAAACACAGTCTACTCTGACATCAACCTCTTTATGTGGCAAAACGGCGGCGATGACTACACCCCAGATCTCCAGAGGTCCGGTCTCGATATGCCCGGAAGCATTAAGGGGTTCACAGAGTTTGTGGAACTGTACACAGTTTACAAGATCCCTATGGAAACTCCGCTGTTCCAGGGCTTTATCAACGGCGATTTGGCCATTATGCTCTCCGGCCAGGCGATGTACGCTAACCTGATGAACGGTGCTCCTCAACTCCAAGGTAAATGGAGTTTGAGAGAGGTCATCGGTACAATGCAAGATGGTGAAATCAACCGCGCAGCCACAGGCACCGGGTGGTCTATGGGTATCTTCAAAGAGTCGAAAAACAAAGAGTTAGCATGGGAGTTTATCAAGTGGTTCACATCTGAAGAAGTCCAGCTGGAAATGACCAAAAGGATTACCGAACGCATCACAGGCTCGATGTTCCTTCCTGCCAACCTGGCTTCTCTCCAGCACATCCCAGTGGCCGATGCCGACAGGCAAACTTTCCTGCGTCAGTTAGAGGTGTCTAAGGCATCTGTATTTGGTTTAGTATCTCCAAATAACAGAAGGCGCTACCTCCAATTTGCAGCTCAAGAGGCAGTTCTCACAGGTGTCGATCCTAAAGACGCCATGACCAAGTATGCCGCAGAGCACAATGCGGAGATCGCAAGAAAACAAGCGGAGTATAAACGCTTTATCGAAAGATTGCTAGGGAGATAATAGCAAACAAGAAGGGGTAGGTTTCTGCCCCTTCTTTCTATGTACTTAAAAAGGAAGGCGGTTTTCTAAGCTGAAAACCGCCTTTTTACCTTATATGCAGGTACCTCTTTTTAGTCTCTTCCGGAACGTGGACGAGCCTCGTTCACGACCAACTGTCTGCCGTTTAGGTTGTAACCATTCATTTCACTGATAGTTTTTTCGAGTGCATCTTCATTGATCTCGACGAAACCGAAGCCTTTAGAACGACCAGTCTCGCGATCTGTGATGATGCGAACCCCAACAACCTCTGCGTGTTCGCTGAAAACAGCTTTTAGTTCTTCTTCGGTTGTCGCCCATGGCAGATTGCCAACGTATAGAGTCTTGGACATCCGAATGTCTCCCCCTTTCCGCACCCGTTCTCGCCTACTGGATCTTGAAACACTCTGGAGTACCTGGGTACAGGAAAGTGCAAGACCTCGGAGCGCATAACGGTTAGTGGTCCGTAGTGGACCCTTCGTCATACATTCTACCACAATTAAGGTAAAAATGGAAATATTTCTAGTAACTTTAGATTTTTCACAGTGGTAGTCTGCAGAATAATGGTGCCCTAACCTTCGCTTTTTTAAAACAAAAAAAACAGCCAACGCTGTTTTCTTCAGGTTATATGGGGTGAGCAATGGGATTCGAACCCACGACCTCCAGGGCCACAACCTGGCGCTCTAACCAGCTGAGCTATGCCCACCATCTAAAGTCACAGATGGCAGGGGAGACAGGACTTGAACCCGCAACACCCGGTTTTGGAGACCGGTGCTCTACCAATTGAGCTACTCCCCTGCGTTTTATTATCAAGTGGCTGGGGTGCCTGGATTCGAACCAGGGAATGCAGGAGTCAAAGTCCTGTGCCTTACCGCTTGGCGACACCCCAATTTCACATATGGTCGAAATAATGGTGGAGCCTATGGGGATCGAACCCACGACCTCTTGAATGCCATTCAAGCGCTCTCCCAGCTGAGCTAAGGCCCCACAAATGGCTCCCCAGGCAGGACTCGAACCTGCAACCACTCGGTTAACAGCCGAGTGCTCTACCATTGAGCTACTGAGGAACGACAAAAATTATATGGTGGAGAGGACTGGATTCGAACCAGTGAAGGTGAAAACCAGCAGATTTACAGTCTGCCCCCTTTGGCCAGCTCGGGAACCTCTCCGCGGTTTCAAAGATGGCGGAGCCGACGGGATTCGAACCCGCGTTCTCCTGCGTGACAGGCAGGCGTGTTAGGCCAGCTGCACTACGGCTCCGCGTTAAAAAAAGGATGGTGGGCGGTACAGGGCTCGAACCTGTGACCCCCTGCTTGTAAGGCAGGTGCTCTCCCAACTGAGCTAACCGCCCATATGGAGCGGATGAAGGGTCTCGAACCCTCAACCTCTGCCTTGGCAAGGCAGCGTTCTAGCCAATTGAACTACATCCGCATAGCTCCGGCGACGACCTACTCTCCCACAGCGTCTCCACTGCAGTACCATCGGCTCTGAAGCGTTTCACTTCTGTGTTCGGAATGGGAACAGGTGGGGCCGCTTCGACATAGTCACCGGAAAATATTCAGTTTCCACAACCCTCAGTACGCTACTTATAATAACATCTAGGGCTGCGTATGTCAAGGTTGCAGAACCTTCAAAAGTGCATAGTGGAAGGATGGTTAAGCCCTCGACCAATTAGTACCGATCAG
>LFSI01000018.1 GCA_001512545.1 Clostridia bacterium DTU065
AACTTAAAACCTCTTGACGAACAGTGTATAGTGTATATAATGAATATATACACTATACCTTTTAAGGGCTGATTGAAATGGACATTATTATCAGCAATTCCAGTGGTAAGCCAATCTATGAGCAGATCACCTCACAAATCAAAAACCTGGTCATCACCGGTGAATTGAAACCAGGTGATCCGCTCCCGTCCATACGAGTGCTAGCCAAAGAGCTCCGAATAAGCGTCATCACCACGAAGCGGGCTTATGAAGACCTGGAACGGGACGGTTTCATCGTGTCTGTTCCAGGCAAGGGCACTTTCGTTGCCGATCAAAGCATAGAGATGCTTCGCGAACGGCAGCTTAAGATCGTGGAGGAACATCTCCAAACGGGTGTAGATGCCGCGAAAATGGCCGGGATCAGTTTGGACGAGCTAGTGGAGATGCTGGGCATTCTTTACGGAGAGGAAGAGTGACATATGGAAAACGTTTTGGAAGTGAGAAAGCTTCGTAAAAAATACGACTCTTTCGAGCTGCAGGATATCAGCCTCGACTTGCCTAGGGGAAGCATCATGGGGTTTGTTGGGCAAAACGGAGCTGGAAAAACTACTGCAATCAAGCTGATCTTGAACCTAATTCGTGCTGATGCGGGAGAGATAAAGATTTTTGGAGAAAAACACAATGCCCTGGACAGAAAGTTAAAAGAGCAAATTGGAGTAGTATTCGATGAATGTAATTTTCCCGAATACCTAACAGCTAAGGACATTATTCTGGTAATGAAAAACATCTACCGTTCCTTCCAAGTCGAGCGTTTTGACAAACTGCTTGACTCCCTCAAGCTTCCGAAGAACAAGCCAATTAAAGAGTTTTCCCGCGGCATGAAAATGAAACTGTCCATTGCTGTAGCACTGTCACACGGGGCGAAACTGCTTATCCTTGACGAACCAACCAGCGGTCTCGATCCCATTGTTCGGGACGAAGTATTGGACCTTTTTTTGGAGTTTATCCAAGACGAAGATTGCGCCATACTTGTTTCATCCCATATTATCAGCGATTTGGAGAAAGTCGCCGACTACATTACTTTTATCCACGAAGGCAAGATCATCTTCAGCGAAAACAAAGATCGGCTGCTGGAGGAATACGGTGTACTCAAGTGCTCTCACCACGACTTCGAGCAGATTGATAAAACTAAAGTGCTCGGTTATAGAGAGAACCAGTTCAGCGTAGCAGCTCTGATAAGAAAAAAAGACGTACCTAAAGGTTTTTTGGTCGAACAGGCTAGCATCGAAGAAATCATGCTTTTTATGACAAGAGGTGAAAGAGCGTCGTGAAGGGTTTGCTTATCAAAGACTTTCTGATACTAAAAAACCAAGGAAAACTTCTGGCCTTGGCGTTGCTCGTCTACTCAATAATCGCGTTTTCTTCCGGCAATGCCGATATGGTCACAACAATGCTTTTTGTCGTGTCTGTGATCATGCCGGTAACTGCAATTGCTTACGACGAAAAAAGCCGCTGGGAGAGGTATGCTCTGGCAACTGCACTAAACAGGCGCGATTTGGTGCTTAGCAAGTACTTGTTCGGCGGGTTGTGCATTGTCTGTGGGATGCTTTTAGGCATACTCTTTACTCTCGCTGCAGAAAAGGGGAGCGCTGCAGTTTTGCTACCAAGACTCAGGATGCTTGTGGTTGCGGCCTGTGTAGGAATGGTTGTACAGTCTGTAAACCTGCCGATTGTGTTTCATTTCGGCGTTGAAAAAGGCAGGATTGCCATGTTGCTGGTTATAGCTGGCACTGCAGCACTCCAGTTTTACTTGGGCCAAGTAGGCATACAGGTATCCGGTTCACTGTTTTCCAATATGCCACTAGTTCTTTACGTTGTTATCGCTGCTGTTAGCTTTGGCCTTTCGATAGTGGTTTCGAACATCATCTATAGCAAAAAAGAGTTTTAGAAGAGCTGGTGCATTGTCACCAGCTTTCTTATCTAAAACGAGATAGACGGGAAGCGCGCGGAAAACATTTAGGTTGACATGAGACGAGCGTCTTTTCAGACGCTAAACAACGAGCTGTAAAAAGGATCCAGATGAATAGGTTGAGGCGTTTCCCTTAAAAAATGGCTGGGTTACTCACCCGGCCAAAAAGCTACTCCACTGAAGTTTCAAGAAGGTGCGTTTGGTTAGCCACCGTACCTTTCAACCAAATTGTTGAAAAACTTAACTGCTCGCGCAACATCTTTGGCATTTGGACGGCCTTTTGCTATACCTCCAATGATCTTAAACAGTCCATAGGTGTCATAGCCTTTGCACCCGTAATGCCCGACAAACTGCCCATTTCTCAGACTAATAATCTTTTTAAGGTTGTGTATACGGGGCTTTACGCCACCGTACGTGGATATTACGAAGACCTTCTTTTCCATGGGCAGATTTCTTTCAGCAAATTCTATTACGCTCTGATGAAGTTTAGAGAAATAGGTGCCTGATGCAAAGCCTATAAGGTCGTAACCGGAAAGATCGGCATCTAGGGTTGTCGACGCGTCGATTAAAGTAATATCGCTTTGAGTAGCTATTTGATCTAA
Organism: Clostridia bacterium DTU065; assembly: GCA_001512545.1. Classification (GTDB taxonomy): domain Bacteria; phylum Bacillota; class DTU065; order DTU065; family DTU065; genus DTU065. The sequence continues at coordinate 2,551 of LFSI01000018.1, forward strand.
GAGCTTTTTGGTGTTTCCGTGGTGCTTGGAGTAATAGATGATAGCTGTTTTCACCTGCATTCCCCCATTCTCGATACGGTCACCTGTGTCTTGTCTCTATCGCTCGGTTCCCCTTTTGCTTGTACCTATTGTAGCACGAGATGAGTTGATTGCGAAGGCAAAGGCCTCGACACATAAAGGTCAAGCTGGTTTTAAAAGCGAGGACCCCAATGCACTCACGATCATTGAGGTCCTCAGAACATGAGGAAGTGTGTTGGATCTAGCTTTCGGTAAACTGAACTCCTCCAGGGGTATTATCGGAGAAATCGTTGACAGCCAAAATCTCTTCTTCGGTTGTCATTTCGTTTCCATCTTTGTCCTTCACCTTTACGCTTTGTGCGATCGAGACAACACCATCACTTGTCGTGGAAGAGTTATTGGTCACGTTATTGTCGACGAACGTGATATTTGCACTCGTTGCAAACATAGCAGCGCCGCCTATTGCTGCGGTGTTTCCGCCTATGTCATTGTCGGTGATACTGACTGAAGAGAACGAGATATACATACCTCCACCATAAGAGGCTTCATTGTTGATAATTGTGCAATTGGAGATGGTGTTTGCACCCTGTCCGTTGGACATCCAAATACCAGCCCCGGTGAAGCTTGCATAGTTGTCGCTTATTAAAGTGTCGGTTAACGTCAAAGTCGAGTTATTTGAGTAAATACCCGCCCCATGACTACCTGTATTCCCAGTAATTGCGCAGTTGCTGATCACAGCTTTGCTGTACTGTCCGAGGTAAATGCCTCCACCATAAGCGTAGTCCCCTGACATGGGAACTCCAGAACCGTTGGTTAGGGTAAGCCCTGATATGGTGACGTCGGCGTACTGGTCGATGAGAATGCAGGGTCCCTTTTTATCTCCGTCGATAAC
>LFSI01000036.1:0-11956 GCA_001512545.1 Clostridia bacterium DTU065
AACAAATTGTAACATTTGATGATGCATTCCCGCATCTAGCTCGGCATTGAATGCAACACAAACATTACGTACCCGCCGGAGCGAAAATCCTGCTCTGCTTTTGGACAAAAAAGGGAGTGAAACTATCCACTCCCTCTTAGATTAGTCTTTTTTGAACACACTATCAAGACTTAGCATCTTGATTTCTTCTTGCAGGTTATTGATGAACTCTGCCTTATCCATCGAGCCTAGATCTCCCAACGAACGGGATCTGACAGCTACGTTCCCGGATTCAACCTCTTTGTCCCCAAGGACGATCATGTAGGGGACTTTCTGCATTTGAGCTGCACGAATCCGGTAGCCGAGCTTCTCATCCCTGCTGTCTATATGAGCCCTGATATCAAGTGCATCAAGCTGGGCTTTGAGTTCTTTTGCTGCATCTAGATGGGCTTCGCCCACTGGAATGATTTCCACTTGAACTGGTGCAATCCAGGTCGGGAATGCGCCTGCAAAGTGCTCGGTCAAAATGGCGATAAACCGCTCAATGCTGCCGAAAACAACTCTGTGCACGATAATTGGCTGGTGCTTCTGACCGTCTTCGCCAATGTAGCTGAGTTGGAAGCGCTCAGGCATGAGGTAGTCCAACTGGATAGTACCGCACTGCCAGGTTCTGCCGATACTGTCTGTGAGGTGGAAGTCGATCTTCGGTCCGTAGAAGGCACCGTCTCCTTCATTGATCTTGTAAGACAAGCCTTTGCGGTCCAGAGCCTTTTTCAGGGCGTTTGTGGCAAGATCCCAGATCTCCAAAGAGCCAAAGGCGTTTTCAGGTCTTGTGCTCAATTCAACATGGTACTTGAAGCCGAAGACGTCGGTGTAGACATAGTCGATCAGATCGATTACGCCGATAATCTCATCTTCGATCTGGTCTGGACGCATGAAGATGTGGGCATCATCCTGGGTGAAGCAGCGTACTCTCATAAGGCCGTGCAGAGTGCCTGAAAGCTCGTGGCGATGGACGATACCCAGCTCGCCGTAGCGCAATGGCAGGTCTCTGTAGCTTACCAGATGTCTATCGTAAAGGAGCATACTGCCGGGGCAGTTCATAGGCTTGATGGCAAAGTTAGTATCGTCAATGGTTGTAAAGTACATGTTCTCACGGTACTTATCCCAGTGACCGGAGTTTCTCCAGAGCTGTTCATTGAGGATGATGGGAGTCTTGATCTCCTCGTATCCTGCTCTACGGTGAATCTTGCGCCAGAAGTCTTCCAGAGCATTCCTAAGAGCCATTCCCTTCGGATGGAAGAAAGGAAAACCAGGGCCTTCATCGCGAACGCCGAAAAGATCAAGCTCTTTTCCTAGCTTCCTGTGATCCCTCTTGGCTGCCTCTTCAAGCATGTTAAGGTAGTGCTTCAAGCTATCTTTGTCGGCAAAAGCAGTGCCGTAAACCCTTTGGAGCATGGGCCTTTTACTGTCACCCCTCCAGTAGGCGCCTGCTAAGCTGAGCAGTTTAAAGGCTTTCAGCTTGCCGGTGCTAGGAAGATGAGGTCCTCTGCAGAGGTCTTCAAATTCCCCTTGAGTGTAGATAGAAACGTCGCCGTCTAACTCCTCGAGGATCTCCACCTTGTACTGATCGCCTTTTGCGGCAAAATACGCCAGCGCATCTCTTTGGGAGATCTCCCTACGGCTAAACGGAGCGTCTTCGGCAACAATCTTCTGCATCTCTTTCTCAATGAGTTCAAGATCACTGTCGCTGAGCTTTTTGTCTAGATCGATATCGTAGTAAAAGCCATCTTTTGTTGCCGGTCCTATGGCAAATTTGGCGTTTGGGTAGAGCCGCTTAATAGCCTGGGCCATGATGTGGCTCGCCGAATGCCTGATGATTTCCAGTGCTTCCTCTGATTTGGAAGTAATGACCTCGAAGTTGCCACCGTGAGGTAGGGGCCGATGCAAATCAAAATACTGTCCATCAAGCTTTACCGCTATTGCGTCTTTGGCAAGGCGTGGGCTGATCTCTTCTGCTACCATGTATCCTGTAATGCCGGAACTCTCTTGATACTCTTTTTTGCTTCCGTCTGGTAAAGTCAAAATAATCATCATTCTGACCTCCTTAATCATTTTCGGTATAAAAAAAGAGCCTTCATCCCAAGGGACGAATGGCTCCGTGGTTCCACCCTAATTTAAAAACCAAAAGCACTGCGGCCTTCGATTTTTCTCTTTTTGATAACGGTCTTTGACCGGCTCTTTTTACTTGCCGAAGCTTTCCAAAGAGCAGCTCCAAGGTGGTCACCCACAGCGTTAAGAAGCTTTCAGCCAGAGGCTCCTGCCTCAGTCTTCTTTCTCTGATAAGTGCTGCAGGAATCGTCCTTATCACAGCTATTAATCAAGATATTAAAAAAGAACCTAAAATGAAAATGGTGGGAGCGAGCGGAATCGAACCGATGACCTCTTGCATGTCACGCAAGCGCTCTAACCTGCTGAGCTACGCCCCCATAACTTCTCTCAGGTTCTTCTTCATGTTACCACCGAAACCGCTACGTGTCAACAGTATTCAAGCTTTTTTGCACCGATTTTGTACGGATAGATCGCAGTTTCTCGCGAGATTTCGCTCTTGTTATTCCATACACGTAAGTCTCAAGCGTCGCCAGCTGCAACCTACTTCACTGAACCAGCTTCCCGGTCTTTACCAAGTAAATGTGGAAGACGTACTCGAAAACCGCAATCAGCACGCCGTAGACCACAAGAGATGCCGCTGAAGGATTAAACACAGGAGAAAACACGGCAAAAAGCAGTGCGGCAACAACACCCAGCACCCCGTCGCAAGCTGCTGCAAGGGCACTTCCTGTTACCGGCAAAACCACAACGTCGCCGATGAGGAAGTTAACCAAAACTGTGGCAACACTGAGTAGGAATATAGTTGTCCACGTTCCGTGGGCAAGAAAACGAAAGCAAATCACCGCAATTACGAATGTGGCAATCCACTTCACCAGTAAGGGGTTGATGTTCTTGTTCATTGACCATACCTCCACAAAAATCTCCATTCCTATCTTTTACAGCTCTGCAAAAAACATACGGCACAAGGAGCATCATTTTGCGAAAGAACGGAAGAACTTCGCCCATACTATTAGAGGGGATGTTATATCGCCAAGAACAAAACTGCCTCTGATGCGCTGAAGCTAGAGGCTGCAAAGCGTTTAGGTCTCGACCGCAAGCTTCTCAGCGTGGGATGGGCGAACCTGACCTCTGGCGAAATTGGGAACATCGTGCGGGAAATGATTAAGATGGGAGAAGAGGCACTGGTAGATTCCCAACTAAACGACATACCTCCATTATACTGAAAAAGGCAGGTTCATCCTGCCTTTTTTGTGTTTCAGCGCAAATTTTTGAAGAGAAACTTCTCCAGGAGATTCACCAGCACATTGAGGAGTGCAGCAAATACCATCAGCACGATGATCGAAGTCATCACTAAAGTCAGTTGAAAAACCTGACCTCCGTAGACTATCAAAAACCCCAGTCCTGCCTGGGAAACCAGAAACTCACCTGTGATAATACCCACAAGAGAAAGCCCAACGTTAACCTTCAGTGCTCCTATAATTGACGGCAAAGCCGACGGAAGAACGACTTTTTTCAGCACCTGAACTCTGGTTGCGCCGAAGCTCTGCAATAGCTTGATCTTGTCTGGATCGGTTTCTTTGAACCCGGTATGAACCATCATGATCGTCACAATAACCGAGATGGCTAGGGCCATGGTGATTATCGCGTTGGTTCCGCTTCCCATCCACACGATAAAGATCGGTCCTAAAGCGACTTTAGGTATGCTGTTTAGAACGATTAGATACGGATCCAACACCTTGCTGACAAAAGGAAACAGCCAGAGTACGACTGCGACAACGACACCGATAAGAGTTCCCAAACTGAAGCCGATCACCGTCTCGTAGGTTGTGACCCACAGGTGGTAGAAGAGCTCTCCCGACCTGATCATTTTCGCAAGCTGTAACCAGATCTTCGAAGGCGATGAAAAGATAAATCCGTTCAGCCATCCCTTCTGAACTCCCACTTCCCATAGGGCGATCAGCAGAGCTAAGAGCAGTATCTGAGCTGCAGTCTTAAGCACTGCCCGTCTCCTCATAGCCCTTTCGTAGGCGATCAGCCCGGCGCTTTTTACTGCAGTTTCATTCATAAACATCCAGCTCCTGCCAAATCAACTGGAAGAACTCGCCAAACCTCTTGGATGCCCTGGGTCTAAAATCCGGATCGTCGAAAGTTCCTCCCAACTCTATCTTGAACTCCTTTTTGACCATTCCCGGGCGTTTGGAAAGCACGATGACCCTATCGCTCATGGCAACCGCCTCGGAGATGTCGTGAGTAACCAGAAGAACCGTTTTTTTCTCCTGCCTCAAGATCGCTGCAACTTCTTCTTCCAACATGAGCCTGGTTTGATAATCCAGTGCTGAAAAAGGTTCGTCTAAGAGCAGCACCTCAGGGTCGATAGCCAAAGTCCTAATCAATGCCACCCTCTGACGCATCCCTCCTGAGAGTTCTCGGGGATAGTGGTGTTCAAAACCACCGAGGCCATATTTTACCAGCATCTCACGTACGGCCTCATGCCTGCCTTTTATTCCAGCCACTTCTAATCCCAACGTGGCGTTCTGCCAGATGGTTCGCCATGGAAAGAGGTGGAGCTCTTTCGACGACTGATCTTTTCTGCCGACGCGTTTTTCTTCCCTGAGTTTAGTATCTGCACCAACCTAAGTAGAAGGGGTTCAACGGTCTTAGGATATTTAGACTTTACCTCCATAAAAAAACCTCCCTTTAAGTCTATGCCAAGAGAGGTTTCAGAAAGCTTCTATTTTCTGACCAAGATCCGATCGCTGAACAGTGCACCATGTCTGGTTCCCCAACCGCTTACCTGCATTTGGTCAAATCCGTAGTGGTCCAGGACATCGACGAAAGCCCGCAAGCTCTGCTGTTTGCGCACGCGCCTGGTAAGGTCTTCTCTATGTATCACAAAGCCGTTGACCTCCTCGATCCTGTACTCCGAGCGGGCGCTCAAGACAAAAGCCAGCTGCGTGACCACAGAACCCATTCCTATAATGCTCTGTAGACCTCGAGGTCTTTGCTCTTCAAGCTCCTCCTTTGTAGGGAAGTTCAAGACCAACTCTTCGGAAAAGCTCCTGTAGTCGACAGGGAAGTTAAACGTGCCGTAACGCGGAAAGCTTGCCGCCCTCTCCACAACAAGAACGTCCTCAAACCGGTAGCCCAGACTGAGCTCCAAGCTGCCTCCACCCTGGTCGATCACCAGCACCCGCTGGTTTTCTTCGAGGTTTTTTTGAGACAGGGTCCCTGCGGCAAAGCTGTAGATCGCTTCCTCCTCACCGGAAATGATCTCGAACCCTGGAAAGTAGCGAGTGACCTGTTTTTTCAAGCCCGGGTTTTGCCTGAACACTTCCGTGCCGAAGGCCAGCACGTTCTCAGGGGAAATGTTCATTTTCTGGGTGATGTTTGCGAAGTGTCTCAGAGCTTGATTAAGTCTTTTCAGTGAAAGAACGTCGATTCCCTGACCCAGTAGAGTAAGGTAACCGCGGGAGTAATGCACTTCAAAAGAGCTGCGTTGGACGTCCGCTACAAGAATGCGAGCTGCTCTGCTTCCTAGATCGATAACTGCCTTCAGCACACAACCACCCCATTTCATTTCTTATTTAGATTATTAGTTCTCATTTCCTGCATGTTTCATATGCTCTAAGGGGTGATTTGCGTGAAGGTTCTGCTTTATGCAAGAGTCTCTACTGAAGCCCAGACGCAGAAGCATTCCCTCGATGCACAACTTAATGCGTTGTGGGAGTTTGCCAAAGAGATGGGCTTTGAAGTTGCCGGCGAATACGTAGACAGGGGGATTTCCGGGCGATCCGACGAAAGAGAAGCGTTTCTTGCCATGATTCGCCATGCAACAACCCCCGGGGCGAGCATCGGGGCAATTCTCGTCCACAAACTCGACCGCTTCAGCCGCAACCGTGAAGACGCGATAGTCTACAAGGCCTTGCTGAAAAAGCACGGCGTGAGCGTCCTCAGCATCACCGAACCTGTTGAAGACTCGCCGGCAGGGCTTCTAGTTGAGGGCATCCTTGAAACCATAGCGGAATTCTATTCTAGGAACCTGGCTCAGGAAGTAAAAAAGGGCCAAACGGAAGCTGCGAAAAAAGGCCAGAACCAGTCGGAGCCACCGCTGGGGTACCGGTCTGTCGGCGGCAGATTGATTGTAAAACCTGCTGAAGCAGAGATCGTGAAGTTCATCTTCGAACGCTACCTCCAGGGAATCTCTTACCGCAAAATCGCCGGAGAGGTAGAAGCTAAATTCCATAAAAGTTTGCATCCCTCAACTATTGCGTACATCCTGAGAAACGAAGCATACATCGGCATCCGCATTTGGAACAAACGGCAGAAAGACGGAAGTATAAGGCCTAAGTCCGATTGGGTTGTGAAAGAACAAAGCCACACCGCTATAATCGAAAAAGACCTTTTCTTCAAAGTCCAAAAGCTTCTCAAACAAAGGTCTAAGCCTAAGAGCGAGCACCTTTTGTCGGGACTTTGCCAGTGCATGATCTGCAACAGCCCTCTGCATTCGCAAATGCAAAGAGGGAAAGTTCGGCTTCGGTGTCCGGAAAAGCTCTGTCCCATGGGCTCTGTTGCAGAAGAAAAAGTAGCAGAGGCGGTTTTCACAGACTTAGAGCTTCTGCTTCACCACGCATCACCACTGGGAAAACCCGATCTTTCCGGCTGCAACCAGGAGGTTAGGAGGCTTGTTCTCCTCAGCAGCATTGAAAAGATTCTGATAGGACGGACCGCTTTGGAAATCCACTACCTTTCCTACTAGATCTGCATCTGTCTAAAGAGGTGGTCCTGTTGCAACATGTAGCCGATTTTGGACGAGGGCTTGGTGACTTCCTCCCCGTCCAAAAAGATCTTTCCCGAGGTAGGCCGAACCAAGCCCGCTACCATCGACAGCACGCTGCTCTTCCCGCAGCCACTGGGACCGACCAGCGCCACAAACTCTCTTTCCTCAATGTTGATGCTCACGTTCTGTACCGCTTCAGTAGCTCCGTTTTGACCGTAGTAGGCCAGACTTACGTCCTGTAGCGAAACCTTTGCCAACGCCATCCCTCCTAATCGAGGGTCACTGTCTCGATGGCTTTGATGGCATGCTTGTTGTTTACAATCGCCTCATACGGCACTCTACGATCGAGCTCTCCTGCTTCGATCATGATGGTCAATAACCGCTCGAATGCATCTCTGCTGAGCAGCAGACTGGGGTTCCAGCTGTTTTGGGCTTTATATCTATCTACAACGGCCACCAGGTGATCCTTTTCGATCTCCGGGAAGTAGCTGTAGATCACCTCAGCAATTTCCTCAGCGGAATGGGTGGCAACCCAAAGCTGGCCTTTCAAGATAGCGTTGGTAAAACGCTGGATGATATCGGGGTTCTTCTCAAAGTAGTCTTTACGAGCGTGATAGACAGTGTAAGGCAATGGACCGCCTTCTAAGCCCAGAGAAGCGACGATCTTGCCCTTGCCGTTTAGCTCAAGAAGTGTAGCTGTTGGCTCAAATAGGGCAATGTAGTCGCCCATGCCTGATTCAAAAGCACCTGAAGTTGCCGTGAAGGCCAAGTTGGTTACCAGGTCCACATCTCCCTTGAGGGTGTAACCGTACTTCTTCAGAACGTACTCCAAAGTCATCTGGGGCACGCCGCCGGGTCTACCGCCAATAACGGTTTTGCCAGCAATATCGGCCCAACTAAACTCCTTTTCCATGTCCCTTGCAACCAGGAACGAACCGTCCATAGCAGTCAGCTGGGCAAAGGCAATCAGATAGTCTTTGGCACCCTGATTGTAGATGTAAATAGCTGCTTCAGGTCCAAAGAAGCCGATGTCTACCTGGCCAGAAATAGTTGCAGCTGCTCCTTTGTCGGCACCCCATGCGGTCGAAAGAACAATCTCCAAACCCTCTTCGGCAAAAAATCCCAGTTCCAAAGCCACATACTGGGGTGCATAGAAAACTGAACGAACCACTTCGCTTAATCTTACTCTTTCAGCAAAAGCCACCAGCGTCAAGCTTAGAATCAACAGTGCTATAAATAAACGTCTCATGTTGAACCTCCTTTAGTCATACCTTAATCTAGGCTATGCCTTTATCCCAAAAGAGGTTCTTGATATCAATCGAAACAAAAAAACCCCTAAAGCTTTTGCTTTAGGGGCTTTCTTGCTCTCTGAGTCTATTAAACTTTGCCTTTCAGCGCATCGTATTCGATCTGTGCTGGTTCGTACTCAGGCCAGAGGTGAAGCGTTCTGCGGAAAGCTTCGAATGCAGCTTTGTTGTCGCCTTTGGCTTTGTAGGTCATACCCAGCCAGTAGTAGCTGAGAGGATAAGCTGTGTTCTTGTCTACAGCAATCTTCAGCTGTTCAATGGCTTCATCATACATACCTTGGTCGAGATAGAGTCTACCCAAACCGATGTAGGCATTGGCATAGTTCTTGTTGATGCTGATAGCTTTCTTGTAGTAGACTTCTGCCTTGTCATACTGAGCTTTCTGGTGGTAAGCGTTTGCCAGGTGGAAGTTGGCGTAGACGTGATCTGCTTGGAGAGCTACTGCCTTCTCATAGGCTTCGAGGGCTGCGTCCAAGTTGCCATATGCTTCCAGAGCCTGACCTAAGCGCAGAGAGTACACTACGATCTTGCCGTCGACCATAGCGGCTTTCTGATAGGCATCAATAGCAGGTGCGAATAACCCTTTAGCAGTGAGAACATCGCCAAGATTGAGCCATAATGCCGGGTTTCCAGGTTGCAGTTCTGAAGCTAGAGTGAAAATCTCAATTGCTTTGTCAAGGTCATCAGCCTGCTTATATGCCAGCCCTAAGCTGTTCAGGGCTTCTACCCATTCTGGCTGTAGTTCTAGAGCTTTTTTCAAATACAGTATAGCATTATTCAAGTCAGCAATCTCCAAATAGGCTTGACCTAAACGAAGATTTCCCTCAGCGTGATCAGGAGCCAAGGTTAGTGCTTCCTTATACTTCTCTATAGCGACTTCTGGTTGAGCGCTGTCATACTTATGGTCCAGGTTAAGGTACCTATTACCTTCAGCGATCAGTTCGTCTGCTGTCTTTGCACTGACAATTACAGAACCACATACAAGGAGTACAGCCAACATGAGTGTCAACAGTTTTGCTTTACTAAATCTCATTCTCCATAACCCTCCCTTTATTCTCATAATCCCTAGATGATACCTTACCGAAAGGCCTCTTGTGCTCTTTCGAAACTCAAAATTTGACTTTGAATGTACAAGCTACATTCAATCCGCTTTCTCTGCAGTTCACAGGACAGTTCATGAGGCTTTAAGATGTCGCCGTTGAAGTTGCACGCGTTTGCATGGCAACCTCCACTACAGAAGAAGCGAGCCCAACATTTCCTACAAGCTTCTTTATTGTAGATATGAGCATTCTCGAACTGGGAAACAAGCTCGAGGTTTTCGATCCCGTTTTCAAGGACGTTGCCCATACGAAACGCTAAGTTACCCACAAACTGATGGCAGGGATAGATATCGCCTTCTGGCGTAACGGCGATATACTCTACTCCTGCTCCACAGCCGTTTAACCTCTTGGCGACACAGGGTCCTTTTAGTAAATCTACACTAAAATGGAAGAAATTAAAAGGCTTTCCACTAAAATAGGCATCAAGATATGCTTGAGCTAACCGATCGTACTCCCCGTACAATCTCGGTAGATCCTCTTCTTTTAGAGCGAACTTCTCGTTTTTGGTTACTACTGGCTCCACAGAAACATGACGAAATCCGAGTTTCAACAAGTGGAGAACGTCAGCTGCAAAATCCATGTTCTCTCTGGTGTATGTCCCTCTAACGTAGTAACCTTCGCCTTCCCGAGAATCGACGACTGTCTTGATCCTCTCCACCGTCTTTTTGTAAGTAGATCGGCCGTCGCGTGTCGGTCGCATTTCATTTTGAATGCGCTCTCGTCCGTCCAAGCTCAAGACCAGCAAGATATCATTATCGTTCAACCATGCAATCTTTTCATCATCCAACAGTATTGCATTTGTTGTCAGAGTTAGAGTAAAGATCTTGCCCGTCTCTTTTTCTCTCTGCCTAATGTAAGCTACCAAATCTTGTATGACTTCAAAGTTCAAAAGAGGCTCGCCGCCAAAAAAGTCGATCTCCAGATGGCGACGAGTGCCGGAGTTCTCGATGAGCATGTCTACTGCCTTTACCGCAACCTCATAGGGCATGAGCGCTTTCTTGCCGCCGAAATCCCCCTGAGAAGCGAAACAGTATCCGCAAGCCAAGTTGCAGTCGTGAGCGATATTCAGACAGAGCGCTTTAAGCCCTTTGGGAAGCTTTGGCAGGTCGGTCACAAGCTCATCATCGGAAAAAATCTGTCCGTGGCTTTTAAGCTCTTGAAGCTCGGCAAAAACCTCCTCGAGAGTTGCGCTGTCTATATCTGGCAAAACGAAGCGCAAGTCAGCACAGGATACACTCTCGGTTTTGGAGTTTAGAATGGCTTCAACGATCTTAAAGGCCTCGTCGTCAAGCTGGTGTAGCGAACCTGATGGCACGTCTAATGCAAACTTAAACCCATTAACTGCGAACAAATGGGTGTTGTTCGGGTTTCCTACATGTATTGCCGTCATAAATATTTGCCCTACTTACGCAGGCAAACCTGATTACCTACAGTACATGAAGTCTTGCAAGCCGATTGGCAGGAAGCTTGACACTCGCCACACCCAACCTCTTCAACCTTCATTTTGGAACCCCAAGCCTGTACTGTAATTATATGTTTTCCCTTAATCTTGTTATTATTCATGCTAAACTCCTCCTCAAACTAAGCCTAACGTCAGCTTTCGCTCGCAGCTATTCACATAGTGTTATTCCACAAAATGGTGATATATCCTGCCCAACTAGCTAAAAATGCCCCCTTCAATGTGAAAGAAAAAAGACCTAGCTCCAAGGCTAGGCCTTCTCCCAAGACTAGCGCATTCTGATGCATTTTTCCCGATAAACGCTATCCCAAACTTCACAGCGTCTTAACTGGGCCACCGGTTTTTCATGCTTTTTGCATTGTCCATCGTCGTAGTGTTCGCACTGGCTGCAGACTTTCAGAATATCCTCGTCAGTAAGCTGGAAAATCATGCAACTCCCTCCCCGTGGACTAGTGGCTGCCAAATAGAACGTTCGGTAGAAGATCGCTGCTTTCTATAATATCCAAGTCTTGGCAGAGTAGTTCTCGTCTTATTGGCTTCTTTCGCTAAACCGGGGGTGATTCCTTCCGGATACACCGGTTTCCCCTGCTCCAAATCAAAAAAAGAGCAACCCGAAGGTTGCTCGCACAGACTATCTAAGGCTTTCGTACTTGCCCATTGTTGCTTCAGCATCGAGGTCGCTCTTCTTGAACAGCAAGCGAGCGTATGCCCACCACCAGATAGCGCGGCAGAGAATTGCCAAACCTGGGCTAAGAATAAAGACAACAATCGACCACCATGCGAACTTCACGATCAGCATGGTTACAAGCAGGCCAAGCAGCATGCCGGCTACGAAAACGTACATGTCGGAATAGGTCTCCAAACCCAAGTACTTGATCTGTTTGTCTTTTGCACGGTTTTCAGCAGCGATTACGCCGAGAACTCCAATGTACAGAGCTGTCAAGACTAGAAGTAGGAACTTCACGCCACCAGACAGTGCATTTGATTTTTCGGCCAGTTCTACAGCACCTGCTGCAGCAATTGTTCTAAAAGCAGTTACGATCGTTGGCACTGCAGCGCCGAATACAACATATGCGGCGATAACAGCCAAAACAACGGCCATGCCCGCTTGGAAACCGCACTTTCTGCGGATCTTTTTGCTGGTTTGTGTTGCAAGAACATTGTACTTTGACTCTAAGTTGCTCATCGACTAACCTCCTCAGTTAAAGCTCAGGATAAACCC
>LFSI01000036.1:12040-60853 GCA_001512545.1 Clostridia bacterium DTU065
GTTCAAAGGTCCAGAGACTGTCTCCATGCGAATTGTGACTTCACCTTTAGGCAGATAGATGTAGTATGGTTGTCTGGATTCGGGATCCTCGAGCCTTCTTTCTCTCCAATCGTTTCTCTTTTCAGACCATCCATCTGTAGGATAGAAGACTACATTCTCCCAGCTCTCAAAGAGAGTCTGCCCATTGACCTGGATGTGTCTTACGCTTTCCACTCCGCGCTGTCCTTGAGTGTAGCGGAAAATGATGTTGTACAGTCCGTCTTCGGGCACGTCGATCTTCCACTCAATCCACTCGCCGGGAACATCCGATGACTTAACGCCTTTGCCCCGGCTACCGGCAACACCTTTGACGATTTCATACTCGCCGTTAGCATTTGACCATTTTTCACCCTGAGTGAAGACGAAATGCTTCACCGGACCGCAGAACTTAATGTAGTCCAGTTCGAACTCGCCGCTGATGTTGGTGATGCGAATTCTATGCTTGCCCTTTTCCATAATAAAGCCAAAGGGGACTCCGTTACCTGCATCAGATGCGGGTTCGATGCGTTCCAAAGTTTCGACTCCAGAGGCATACTTAACAGAGTTGAAATGCAGAGTTTTCATTTCGGTGAACAGATGCTTTCCGTCCACAGTAATATCTACCACAACTGGTTCGGCATCAGCACTAAGAAGTCTGTACTTGAACCAGATCTCGTATTGACCTCTAGCAGGTGCATCAAACTCCCATTCAATATATGCACCTTCTTTGTCGAAACCGCTAACAACTTTCCCACCAGAGGCGTTGAGAGCATCGCGAACCACTGCTCCGCCTCCCACAGTGGCTGCTTCGGCCTCAACAAGCTTGTTGACCTTGCTGCTGACCTTGTACCAGTTGTTATCTTGATACTCTTGAGTTAATGATAGATAGCTCTTGAGATTCTCGGCCTTTACAGCTGTTACTTCATCGATCCAGATGTTTGCAAAGACCAGCGAACCAACAGCTAACACTAAAACTAACACTAACAAAAGCTTAGTTTTCCGTGACATTGGATCACTCCTTACTAGTGGTTAACAATTAGTTATTCGCAATCTCGATGATTTTTTCCTCTGCTTTTTTAAGAGTTTCTTCATCTTTGATCCAAAGTGGAATAACTTTCTTGTACCAATACCACCAACCGTCATACAAAAGCAGTGTTATAGGTATTGACGCTAAAATCGTAATAATGAGGATTCCCCATAGAGGAACGGAACCTGTGTTGTCACCGATTGTTAGTATGGTTATCGTTGCTTGCGGTAACCAAGACACGATATACGCTGCAATTAAAAAGAACACCAGCAAAAAATAAGGAATGAAGTCCTTGCCAAATCGGAAGTTCCAAATCTTCACTGCTTTGTGATCCCGGTGCAGGTTGGCGGAAAAAGCACCGAGAAGAGCCAAAAGCATAGCAAAAGATAACAATCCCTGAAAAACCCTAAAACTACCTCCAGTTAAGCCCACGACTTGCGTGGTTCTGGATGCTACTTCATGCAACGTAGGTAGTGACAGTAAAGTTCCCATCAACGCCATCAGTAGCAGCAACACCAAATAGCACCCTAAAATCGACGCAAAGAGCCCAAGACCGGCTATATATCCTGCGATGAGTGCCGATTTTTGGTCTGCAACTGCGGCCAGGGCTGCCCGCCTGTAGTTGTCATAATCTTTATCGCGAATCTTGCGCACAGATCCACCTCCACAGGACAGCTGTCAAAGCAGCACTAATTTTAAGAAACCTTCTCCTCCTATAGGAGGAGAAGGTTTTTATTGCGTCAGCTTATGATTTTATTCAGCGCCAAAGGACACGTCGTCAAACCAGACGATTCCACTGTTGTCGTTGGATACCAAGAAGATTCTTGCATATACTGCATCTTCAGGAGCGGTACCAAACAGGTTGCCTCTTGTCCAGTCAGCAGTACGACGAGCCAAGTTGCGGCTTACAGCTCTTTCTCCATCGTAGAAGACCTCGTCGCCATCTGCATTGTAGAAGCGGATTTGAATTGTTGTTTCGCCAGTTGGATCTTCTGCTTTTACGTAAGCTTGTGCTCTATACTCTGTGCCTGGTTTAACGAGGATAATGTCGCTCATCCAAGCAGCCTCTTCGCCCTCTAGAGCGTCAGTACCTTTGAGAGCCAATGCACGGAAACCTGTGCGTACTGTAGCTGCGTTCTCCCAGATAAAGATGTTCTTGTCAGTTCTTGTTGGTGTCCAGCCTAATGGCAGGTTTACAGCTTGCTCGAAGCTTGGGTTCTTAACCATGCTGACTACGCCTGTGAGACTAAGCTTAATCTCGCCATCGAGACCGATACCTGGGTTGATGGTGTATATACGAAGTGCGAGTGTGTTCTTTCCGCCATAGTTCAGATAGCTAGCTGGAACAGAGTACTTTCTGTTGCCAGAACGGTTGCCGTTTCCAACACCGATGCCGTTAACAAATGACCAGTCGAAGTCGTAGAGTTCAGCGATTGAAAGCTCGAGATCGCCTTTGCCTTCCCATTCTGCTGGTACTTCAAAGTCCAATCTGTACCAACCGAAACCAAGAGCAGGTGCATCTGCAGGATTTGTGTAAGTCTCCCAATCACTTACATCATATTCTGGATCTGCCCATGCTAGATCGTCGTCAAATTGGAAGGACCATTTCCCGGTAAGAATGATAGAATCGTCTGCCATTGCAACAAAGCTGAAGATAACTACAAACACTAATGACAGAATACCAGCAAACCAAACTTTCTTTGTCATCTTATCTCCCCTCCGTCAATATAATCCTAGAATCTTGACCCCCAACATAGAGGCTAGTATTTTTGTCATCGGCATTTGCGCTAGACAAAAATATAGGCCTTAGTTAAAAAATACTTTACAAGGGGCTAAATACCTTCTAATATTTTAGCCCCAAAGCAAACATTTTTAGTTAGTCTCTAACCAAGATGGACTCCTCGGTAACTTTGTCAAACAGCTGGACGCCACGAGGATCTGCGTAGAGTTTGACTTCCTGACCAACTCTTGCAGATGAGTGAGCGTCAACTTCAGCAACAAACTTGTTGTTGCCTACGTACCATGTGACGTAAGCCGAAGCTCCTACGGCCTCCAAAAGATCCACAGTAACGGTGACTATATTCGCTGGATCGACGTCAATCTCGGTTACAAACTCGACGTCCTCTAAGGACTCCGGTCTTAGACCGAGAAATACTTCCTTGCCGATGCGTTCTTGAACGCCAGCTTGAGATGCATGTTCAGGCAAGAGTTTGACCTTCAAAGAATCGGCTACAGCGTATACCTTGTCACCCTCTTTAACAAGCTTCGCATCAAAGATGTTCATGCTTGGATTGCCAAGGAACGTAGCAACGTACTTATTCCTAGGCTTCAAGTAGAGTTCTCTTGCAGGACCCTCTTGCTGGATGACGCCATTGTGCATCAACACGATCTTGTCACCCATGGTCATAGCTTCTTGCTGGTCGTGAGTTACATACACAGTTGTGATCTTTCTCTTGCGCTGCATTCTCTTGATGTGAGCGCGCATTTCAGATCTGAGAACAGGGTCTAGGTTGGAGAGCGGTTCGTCCATCAAAAGCACTTTAGGCTGACGTACGATAGCACGACCGAGAGCAACACGTTGCTTCTGACCGCCAGAAAGCTCTCCAGGGAACCTATCCAAAAGGCCGGACAGACCCAGAATACTTGCAGCCTCTTCAATAGCTCTTTGTGCTTCTACTTCTCTAAGACCGCTGTTTTCCAGACCAAAGGCCATGTTTTCATAAACAGTCTTGTGAGGATACAAAACATAATCTTGGAAAACGATAGCAATATCTCTTTCATCAGGTGGAATCTTGTTTACTACTTTGCCGTCAATCATGATCTCGCCTTGGGTGATCTCTTCCAAACCGGCGATCATGCGCAGTGTTGTAGTTTTTCCGCATCCTGATGGCCCGACTAGAACCAGGAACTGCTCGTCGTCGATGGTAAGGTTAATGTTGTCGACAGCTACTACACCATTGGGATATTGCTTGGTGACGTTTTTCAATACTACTTCTGCCAAAGCTATCTCCCCCCTCTATTAAATCGTTGCTTTAAGCGTTGACTACTGAAAAGATTTTGTCCTGTGCAACGATGGTTTCTTCTGTTTCTTTGTCAAAAACGTAGATCTTTTCTGGATCGAGCTTCACGTAGATCTTGTCGCCTACATGACCTTCCCAGTTCAAGTCCGTCTTAGCGATGCTCTCTGCCTTCTCTGCAAAGGAGAAGTAGACGTAGTTCGCTCCCTCGTTTGGTAGCGGCTCAATGACGTCAACGGTAGCTTCAAAGAAGCCTGGTTCAGGAGTAGTCTTAATCTCTACGTGCTCCGGACGAATTCCTGCTGCGAGCTTGCGGCTTTCGTCGCCAATAGCCTTTACCACATCTGAAGAGATTTCGACCTCAAAGCCGTTGCCAACGAGTTTCTGGCCTTTCAATTCAACATCCAGGAACCTCATTGGTGGCAAACCGATGAAGTTCGCTACGAACATGTTGATTGGATGCTTATAGATTTCCCTGTAAGGGTCTACCTGGAGAATCTGGCCACTTCTCATAACTGCGATTCTATCGCCAAGGGTAACAGCCTCTACCTGGTCGTGAGTAACATAGAAGGTAGTGACTTTGAACCTTCTGAGCAGACGTTTGAGTTCAATTCTTGTTCTCTCACGGAGCTTTGCGTCCAGGTTAGACAGCGGTTCATCTAACAAGAAGATGGTAGGCTCCTTGATAATACAACGCCCTAAAGCAACTCTCTGTTGCTGTCCACCAGACAACTGGCCGGGTTTGCGGTTTAAGAGTTCTTCAAAACCTACTCCAAGAGTTTCAGCAGTGATTCTTACGCGTTCGTTGATAACATCTTCTTTAACTCTTCTTAGCTTGAAGAAGAAAGACAAATTGCCTTTGGATTTGAAATGTGGGTAAAGAGCATAGTTCTGGAAGACTATACCGATACCACGGTCTTTTGGTTCTACGTCGTTAACGACCTTATCGTCAAAGTAGACGTTGCCATCAGTAGGTCTTTCCAAACCGGCAATGACACGCAACAACGTAGACTTACCGCAACCCGACGGCCCTACAACAGCGATGGTTTCACCATCGTGAATAGTCAAATTGATGTTTTTGAGTGCGTAGACCTTTGAGACTTCGCCGCTTGGTGCTTTTTGTTCGAAAACTTTTTCTATATTTTCGAGCCGTACGGTTACCATTAGAAATTCACCTCTTAATTAATTAGCCCTTCATACCGGAATAGGTCATAGTTTCTACAACGTATCTCTGGAAGAAGATAAATACTAAAATTACAGGGATAGTTGTTAAGAAGCTACCTGCAGCGGCGGCACCCATACGAGCAATGGTCAGACCGTCAGAAATTGTTCTCATAGCTAGCGGCAGAGTCTTCATTGCGTCGCTCTTGGTCATGATGAGCGGTGTGAAGAAGTCGTTCCATGTGCTGATAAAGGTGAAGATGGAAAGTGTAGCCCATGCTGGTTTAACAAGTGGAAGAATAATGTTGGTAAAGATTTTCCATTCGCTGGCACCGTCCATCTTAGCCGATTCGAGCATTTCATTTGGAATTGGCTCGATGAACTGTTTCATCAAGAACAGACCGTAAGATCCGGCCAAAGCTGGAATGATAAGCGCATAGTAGGTGTCGATCCAACCTGTGTTACGAATAACCAGGTATCTTGGAATCATCGTAACGTGGCTGGAGATCATCAGCGCACTAATGATAACCTGGAAGATCAGGTTTCTACCAGGGAAGTTATGCTTTGCAAGTGGATATGCTGCAAGCGTCGAAATAACAATTGTACCGATAACAACAACGGTAGAAACGAAAGCACTGTTGAACATATAGCGGATAAACGGTGTATCGGTACTGCCCATCGCTAGCGCAAGGTCGCTAAAGTTCTTAGTCGTCGGCATGCGGACCAAGAATCTCGGTGGGTACAAGAGCAACTCAGTTGCTGGTTTGAATGCAGTGGATATCATGTATACGATCGGCAAGCTCATGATAACGGCACCGATTGTCAAAATCGCGTAGATAATTATCTGACCTGTTGTAACTCTTTCAACTGCCTTACCCCTGGTTGGGGCTTTTCTTCTCTTTTTGGCAGACATTTTAGTCCCTCCTTAGGATTTGACTAATCAGACTTTCCCGGTTTGCAACTGCTCAATGCTGCTACGCCTCTAGAATTACAGTTCGTCTCTGGAGGAGAGCAGTCTGCGGAGTACTGTTGAGGTGATGAATGTCACCAAGAACAATACGATAGCAATTGCAGATGCATAACCCATCTCAAATCTCAAGAACGCATAGTCGTACAAGTGACCTACGATGGTGTGCGCACAGTACAGGGTGCTTGGGAAGCCTGCCATTGTTACGGTAATGTCAAATACCTGGAACGAGCTAACAACTGTCATAACCGCACCGAACAACAGAGCAGGACGGATCATCGGCAAAGTGATGTGCCAGAATTCCTGCCAACGAGTTGCACCGTCGATAAGAGCTGCTTCGTACAGTTCATGAGGTACACCTTGCAGTGCAGCAATAAACACAAGGAACGAGGTTCCCATACTCATCCAGATCGACGTTACCATAATTGCCGGCAAAGTCGTCTTTACATTCTTAAGCCACAAGACGGGTTCCTCGATGATACCCCATTCCAATAGCAGGTAGTTGAGCAAACCGTATTTACTACCGTTGTACAGATATAACCAGATAACGGACATCGCAACACCAGAGGTGATGGATGGAATATAGTAAATCAAGGTATAAAGCTTGCGATACTTAACTTCGTTAATCAACCAAGCAATAATCAGCGACAATACATAACCGAGAGGACCAGTAACGATCGAGAAGTAGAACGTGTTCTTGACCGCAAGGTAGAATAACTGGTCATCCATGAACAGTCTGCTGTAGTTCTCAATACCTACCCAAACTGGTGGCTGAATCATGTTGTAGTAGGTGAGACTCAAAAAGAATGCCCAAAGCACAGGAATTACTGTAAACACTGTGAAGATGAGCATAAATGGAGTAATAAAGGCATATGACCAGCGGTATTCTAATATTCTCTCCCAAGTGCTACGTTTTTTCTGTGAAGCTTGTAGCTCCGGTGTGGCATTCGGGGTTACAGATGTGCTTGCCATGAAAAACTTCACTCCTTCATTAATTGTCTCCTTGATGGAGTAAACTAATATGTCAAAGGCGTTTCTCTGTCAACTTAATAGTTCACAAAAAGAAAACCTTTAGTAACTGAGATCGGTGTTTCACCCACCCAAAGTGAATCCTCTTCTCAGCCAACTCAGACTCTTTGCACCCATTGGACTTGGAACCTGACTCCTTTCCCCCAAAGTCAGCCCAATGTATTTTAAGAAACCAGCGATTAGAAACCTCCGGACAGACAGATAATAGGAATTTTGTTCCTAGCATCCCCTCCTTATACTTGAGTTTCCAAAAATAGACCTACTACCGATGCGTGCAAAGAGAAAACACCAATGGAAACCAAACACATAAGTGTTGAATTTCAAAAGTTAACTAACTAGGACAATTCTGCGTTTCTCAGATAAATCCTTCTAAATGTCACTGCTGCATTTTCCTGTGATATACGATACTCTGTATATCTTTTTCATACCAGGCTAAGGATTCCTTCCTAAACCAAGCTAAAGCCTTGGTCATGAGAAGTTTTTTGACAAAGTAGGTACAACTCTTTGTTCCAAATTTCAATTCTCCTACAGGCGAGGTATTTCCTGCTTTTTCTTAGCACTTTCGCCTTTGAGGCGGATAAAAAACTTACCAATTCGATCTAAATACTCCTCAATTCTGGAGGATTGATCCTTGCTAATCCCAGAGCCACTGTACTTTGAGACTACATGCTCTTTGACCACCTGACTGGCCTCAAGACTAATCTCTGGCCATTTCTGCTTGATTTTTTCTTCATATTCAAAAGGCGTCCAGCTGTTTTTATACTGCAAACCATGGCTGCTACACAGCTGAATGAGCTTGTGGAAAAAAGTTTTAACTCTAGGTCTCCTAACCTTTGTTGTCGCAACCGGCTCCACCTGTTCTTCAATTTTCATCAACTGGAGCGAGGGTTCTGTAGTTCTGGATCTAGACAGGAAATGTTTAAACCATAAAAATAGTACTACAAATATCCTAGGTAGTCCACTTAACTTTTGATACTCCGATGCGATCAATGAGTACAGTAGGTATCCTATAAGCACGGCGATTGCAATACCAGGAATAACCATAACGATGATCACCTGGAGTAAAAAAATAACCAGAAAGATCCATCTCGATGTGGTTGGCGGCGACCCCAACTCCTCCATCTCCTGAAGGAGTCCTTCTGTCGCCACTGGTTCTCCTTCAGAACCCGCACCTTGCTGCCTGGCTCCCGTGCGATAGTGGACATTCCCTACAAGGTTCACTATAGCATTAGCAACGACTCCTTCTCGAAAGGTGAAAATGCCTTTTGGAAGCACAAGCGACAGACTTAGCACAACTATTAAAAACACCGCTATCGACTTGAACCACAGACTCCTGTATTCTGGCGATGCAACAAGTCCCACACTTCGGGTATTGATCGCCAGTCCCCAGCGTTGAAGAAGAGCGATATACATAAAACCGAGCACCCAATAGAGAATGATGAAGTAAAAGTCCAAGCGGAAGTACACTACAGCAGCGTGCTCTACCAGCCCCAGAAACAACACCCTACGCAAGCCAATAAGCATGGAGGGTGGCCAAAACGCCCGTGCTACCTCGGTATGATGAACGGATCCTTCGTCCAACCTAACGCTTTCCGGATTCCAGTAGGCTCTCAGCCTAGATACCATATTACCATGACTGATGCCCCAATAAACCGAAACCAGCAAACAAATGTACGGAACTAGCATCCCTTCAATATATAAAAGGCTTTTGGTCGTCGGGCTTTCAGCTCTTAAGACCAAGTTGCCAACCAAGTATACCAAAAAAGCAGCCACCGCACTAACCAGCATCGGGCCATTGGTCTTGACTCTGGCCTGTTCAACAATGTCGAGAACGTATGCCGATATGATCAAGAAAAACAAGTACGTCAAACTAACTGCGTAAAGTTTCGTAAAGGCCATCATGAGCTGACCAATCAAAACAGCGGAGAAAAGCGGTAAGACCAACTTCAAAGCGATTGAATCAGAGTGTTCGAACTTCAACTGTACCATCCTCCTTTATTGGAACCGCTACGAAGATCGGTATTCCAAGGCTTTGTGACTTCCTCAGATACTCCTTCTGTTCGGCCTTAACCAGTCTTTCTGTAAGAACAATCCAGACTTGCTTCCCCGCTTTTTTCGTCTGAGCTAGCCGCAACCACAGCTCATCATCTACTACTGGAGTCACAAAAATCAACGAACTACCAAACGTAATCTCTTTCAACACCCTATCAAACAACCTAAAGTAAGGATAGGTTCGAGTGTTTTTTATCAAAGCAAGCGAGTTTAGAATGCGCAAGAACTGCTCCTTATCCGACTTTGCTGTGACTCCGAGAACGGGTAGCCCTCTGTCATCAAGGTGCTTGACGTTTCTGCCATTAGAAAAGAAAGCCACTTCGCCTTTGTTGTCAATTAACCATTTTACTAAGCTAGCCACTGTCTCTATAGCTTCTTCTAGCTTAACCTGATTCTTGTAGTCATCCAGATTGGCATTGAACAAAACGGTTGTGGTCAGTGCCTTGCGGTATTCGCTCTGTCTGGTCTTGAGTTCCATGGTCCGCGCTGTTGCTTTCCAATCTATCGTATTTAACGGATCTCCTCTTTGATAGTCTCTGCTGCCGACAACAACAAGGGGATCTGTAGTTAAACTCATCTTGGCTTTGACGTAGGCGTGCGGCCCGACAAAACCCCTTCCCTCAAAAACCAGCTTTCTGTATCTAGGGTAAACTGTAATCTCTTGTGCAGTGTCTGTGACTTTTGAGTAGTGGAAAAGCCCCAAGACATCTGCGGAGATTACTTTCACTGGGCTAAAACTATAGACGCCTCTCTGATTGGTTTGAAATGTATACTTCAGCACCTGTCGTTTTTTGATCGGTAGAGAAAACAGTATGCGCTGCTCTCTTCCTAAAAGGCCTGAAGGAACGCTTTCTTCGGCGTAAGCCCATAAAACCGGTAATAGGCTTGGGTTTTCTAGTTCCAACACCACAGGTACAACCTCTCCAACAAAATACCCTTTGTCGATGGCTCTACGTTTGACTCTCAGCTTCAAGAGCGCAAGCTGAACCCACAGCTGGGCAAAAAGCACGGTAAGAAACAACATGTAAACATATACATAAAGAGGAGCGCCTCCAAAAAACAGCACAATAAAAAAGGCAATCAGAATGTACCTTACCCAAACTTGCATACAGCCACCTCACTCAACATCCATATACCCCAAATGGACAAAAATAAAAGAGGAGTTCAAACTCCTCTTTCAGTTAACTGCTGGTTTTTTCCTGCTGTAAAACGGCACCTGGTTTACTGCTTTACTCCGATATACACGCCGTCCTGCCCATCTATTTCCTTCACTCTGACCAGCACGATTTCGGACTTCGCAGTAGGTATGTTCTTACCGACATAGTCGGGACGAATTGGCAGCTCTCGGTGACCTCTGTCCACCATCACTGCAAGCTGAATGGTCCTTGGTCTGCCCAAATCGATGAGTGCGTCCATAGCTGCCCGTGCAGTACGGCCGGTAAAGATCACATCGTCAACCAACACCACATCCATCCCTGTAACGTCACCTTCGATGTTCGTTGACTGGAGCGTCGGGGACCGATCAAGCTCGGTCAGGTCATCGCGATACAGGCTGATATCCAGATCACCTGTCATAACATCTACGCCTTCGATCTTCTTGATTTTTGCTGCCAGCCTTTTGGCGATGGGAATACCTCTAGTTTTTATTCCCACAAGGCAGATATTCTTAGGATCCGTGTTCTTCTCCAGAATCTCATGAGCGATTCTAGTAAGGGTCCTTTCAAAAACGCTGCCATCTACAATTTGCTTTTTTGCAACAACTGGCATTTTGTCCACCACCTTGTCGATTAAAAAAGACCACCTATCCCAAGTGGTCAAAAGGGCAAAACCAAAACACCGTTATTTTTTGCCCTTGAAGCCTCTCTGGACGTTCTTAAAGGTTGCCTAAAATATACTCAATTTTGATACCTTTGTCAATACAGCCTCCGGAGTTCAGCTCTGAACTCTTCGGGCAGAGAAGCGGCAAACTGCATGGACTCTCCGGTAATGGGATGGACAAACTTCAACACTGCAGCGTGAAGCATCAAAGGTGAACCCCCAGCTATGCAATCGGGATTGTAGACCTCGTCTCCCACTATCGGATGCCCTGCAAATGCCATGTGAACTCTAATCTGATGGGTTCTTCCGGTCTCAAGCTCCAAACGAACGAAACTGTTTTTTTCAAACAACCTCAGGACCTTAAAGTGAGTCACCGCCCTGCGCCCACCCTCTACAACCGCCATTTTTGTCCGGTTTTTCGGGTTTCGACCGATAGGCGCATTGATGGTCCCTTCAAGGGCGGTCATACGACCTTTAACTACGGCGACATAGATCCTTTTTATCTCATGGGTCTGTAGAGCTTGGCTGAGCATTTGATGGGTCTTGTCATCTTTGGCAATCAACAACAGCCCGCTTGTTTCCTTGTCCAAGCGGTGAACAATACCCGGCCTGATCTCCCCGCCTATTCCGGAAAGATCAGTGCAATAACCTAAAAGAGCATTGACCAAAGTGCCGGAACTGTGACCTTTTGACGGATGCACCACCATGCCCCGAGGCTTGTTGATTACCAGAAGGTGCGGATCTTCGTAGATGACCTCCAAATCAATCTCTTCCGCTTTCAGTTCCACTGCTTTTGGCTCGGGCTTTTCCAGGACAACAACGTCCCCCTCTGCCACAAGATCGCCGGCTTTGGCGGTCTTTCCGTTAAGTGTTATCCGGCCTTCCTTTGCCAATTTCTGTACCATAGACCTGGAGAGATCGGAGTTTGCTGCTATGTACTTGTCCAGCCTCTCCTTGGATCCAGTTACGTTAAACGTCAGACGCACCATCTTTATGATTCCTCTCATTAAGAACTAAGCCGACTAAGAGCAGGAAGATTCCAATGGTAATCCCAATATCGGCAACGTTAAACACGCTGAAAAAAGGTACATCAATAAAATCCACTACATACCCCAAAAAAGCCCTGTCGATGGCATTGCCAAGAGCGCCGGCTGCAGCAAGAGGTGCACCCCACCTGGCTAGGGGAATGCTGTTGATCTTCTCACGCTCCACGATCAGATAAACTACAAAAACAACTGCGATGGGAACGAGAAGCCAGGATTTCCCTGCAAGCATGCCAAACGCGGCGCCGTAATTTTTTACCAAAGAGATGTTGAGTACACCCGGGATGATCTCAATAGTTTCGTACCACGACATCACTTTTGGCAGGATGATTTTCGTCAGTTGATCCAAAACAAGCCAAAAAATGGCAATTGCGATAGATATCAAGACAATCTGACCCCTTCCTCCTAACTATAATACCCTGCAGAAATTTTCTTGGCAATAAAATAAGCCGCTCAAAGCGGCTCATCTTCCCGTTCGTATAGGTCGTTTTCACCATCCTGAAACGTGTTGGAGCTACCCCACACCGCCATTTCGTCCCAAAACTCATTTGGTTCAAGGTTCCCTTGCGGTAGCATGTACGTTTCGTCGTCTGGAAGTTCCTTTGCACAATCTATGCAGGTTTGTACCTCAGGCAAGACGCTCAATCTAGCATCGTCGATAGGCCTGCCACAAACTGTACAGATCCCGTACGTGCCCTTTTTCAGAGCGTCCTCTGCTTTATCAACATCTTCTAGCGACTTTTCGGCTCTGTGTCTAATCGCTTGATCCTGTTCTCTAAGAAAGAGGTCCGTGCCGGTGTCTAGGTGGTTGTCAAAGGAGGCAAGCTCACCTGCCCATTCGGAAAACCTCTCTTTGGTTCTGTGATCTATCCTTTCCACGATCTGCGAAAGCTCCTCTCTGCGTCGTCTGAGTTTTTCCCTGATATCGCTGTAGTCCACACAGACTCCTCCTACAGATTCAGTTGAGTTAGCTTGATGAGTTTTGCCAAGAACTGGCTGATAACCGGAAGATTCAAAGCTGCAAGCTTGCCAAGGAGTAAAAACACAATACCTGCAACAATGGTTGCGCCTAGAGCGCCTCCTACGCCTCTGGCCACCCCTGCGATAAACTGACGCCATAAAAGCAGCCAAGTTCTCTTTTCACTAAGCCAGTACGCCTTCTTCATCTCCGACTGCAGTTCTTCAAGTAACCTCGCGAGCTTCTTTCTTTGATCTTCCATGCGGTGCCACTCCCCTACTAGTAGTAATCTCTCCGTAGCGAAAAAAAAAGACCGGTTTATTTCTGGATGGGCTTGCTGAAAATAGCAGCTGTCTTGTGTGCAAAAAAAACGAGGGTGGTTAACCCTCGTTAAGTGTTATTGTAAGCTTTCTTTCAGCACACTGCTGCACCTGGAGCAGACTTCTGGATGGTCTTTATCCTGCCCGACGGTGGTGGAGTAGTTCCAGCAGCGTTCGCATTTTTCTCCTTCTGCCAAAGTATAGCCGATGGACACATCCAGATCCTCGAACTCTACTTCTTCCTCACCGCCGCCAATCTTCACATCGGAAACGATGAACAGACTTGGCAGTTCGGGAAGGATCTCTTCCACCCACTTCCTGCTTTCATCAGTCAGCGGGTTGATCCAAACAGCAGCTTCGAGACCCTGGCCGATCTTCTTCTTGCTTCTTGCGATCTCCAGAACCTTCAGTGCTGCGTCTCTGAGTTCCAACTTCTTCTCGTAATCTTCGAGAATTTCTGGGTTTTTGTACCGGGCATCAAGTTCCGCCCAGCCGGCAAGGAACACGCTCTCTTCCCTATCTCCAGGCAGATATCCGTAGACCTCGTCAGAGGTGTGGGGAATAATCGGAGCAAGGAATGGCAAGAGAGTCCTGGTAACTTCGTACAGTACGGTCTGTGCTGCTCTGCGGCTGACGCTGTCTTTCCCGTCGCAGTAGAGGCGATCCTTAATCACATCAAGGTACAGAGCGCTCATGTCCACCGCACAGAAGTTGTGCACTGAATGGAAAACCACATGGAACTGGTAATCATCGTACGCTTTGGTGACCTTCTCTGTAAGTTCGTAGAGTCTTGCCAGAACCCACTTATCGATAGATCTCAAATCCTCGTAGCTTACGCTATCGGTCTTTGGATCAAAGTCTGCCATGTTCTGCACCAGGAATCTAAAGGTGTTTCTGATACGACGGTAGACTTCTGTAATCTGTTTGAGTAGGTTGTCAGATACGCTGATGTCCGAGCTGTAGTCAGCTGAAGCGACCCATAGCCTCAAGATGTCAGCACCAAGCTTTTTCACGACGTCGTTTGGCGAAATGGAGTTGCCCAAAGACTTGGACATCTTCCTGCCCTGTTCATCGACGATAAAGCCGTGAGTGAGAACTGACTTGTACGGCGCTTTGCCGGTTGTTGCCACAGACGTCAAAAGAGACGACTGGAACCAACCTCTGTGCTGGTCCGAACCTTCCAGATACATATCAGCAGGCCAGGACAGCTCAGGTCTGGTCTTCAACACAGCTGCGTGCGAGGAACCTGAGTCGAACCAAACGTCCATGATGTCTTTTTCTTTAACGAAGTTATCGCTGCCGCATTCGGAACACTTGGTGCCTTCAGGCAGGATCTCTTTTGCAGAGTATTTGAACCATGCCACAGAACCTTCTTTAGCGAAGAGTTCACGAACGGCATTGATGGTGTCGTCGTTGATCAGTTCTTTGCCGCAGTCTTCACAGTAGAACACCGGCAGAGGTACGCCCCAGGTTCTCTGACGGGAAATGCACCAGTCGCGTCTTTCTCTGACCATGTTAGCGATGCGGTCCTTGCCCCAACCAGGGATCCATTTAACCTCATCGATTGCCTTCAACGCTTCTTCTCTAAACCCATCAACTGAAGCAAACCACTGACTGGTCGCTCTGAAGATAATCGGGTTGTGGCACCTCCAGCAGTGCGGATACTGGTGAGTGATCCAGCCCATCTTCAGGAGATGACCGTTTTCGGAAAGGTCCTTTACAACCTGCTTGCCGCCTTCATCAAGGCTGAGTCCTGCGTACTGCTCTGCCTCTTCGGTGAAGTAGCCGCGATCATCAACTGGTGAAAATGCAGGCAAGCCGTACTCCATACCTACTTCGAAGTCCTCAAGACCGTGTCCAGGAGCGGTGTGGACGCACCCCGTACCGCCTTCCAGCGTAACGTGGGTTCCCAGGATCACCACAGAGTCACGATCATGGAGAGGATGTTTGCACCTGATGCCTTCCACGTCGCTGCCCTTGAACTTGGCAAGAACCTCGTAGTCTGCAAAACCCAGTTCGGTTACGACATTTTCCAGGAGGCCTTCTGCAACAACGTAGTTCTTATCACCGACTTTGACCTTGACGTAGTCAAAGTCTGGGTGCACGGCAATGGCCAGGTTTGCAGGAATGGTCCAGGGTGTGGTAGTCCAGATCACAAAGGCATCTCCTGCTTCCACAGAACCCTTGCCCTCAACTACATCAAACGCTACGTAAATCGAAGGAGACTTGTGATCGCCGTACTCGATCTCCGCTTCTGCTAGTACAGTTTCGCAGCTTGTACACCAGTAGACCGGCTTCAGACCTTTGTAGATATATCCCTTCTTGAACATCTCGCCGAATACGCCGATCTGCACTGCCTCATAGTCCGGAGTGAGAGTGATGTAGGAGTTCTCCCAGTCTCCCCAGAGCCCGAGCCTCTGCATATCGGCTTTTTGCACTTCAATCCAGTGATGGGCGTAGTCACGGCACTTCTCCCTAAACTCAACAGGATCGATGGTGTGCCTGTTCAGCTTCATCTCCTTGATCATTGCCTGTTCGATAGGCAGACCGTGAGTATCCCAGCCGTGAACGTAGGGAGTGTAGTATCCTCTCAAAGCTTTGTACTTTACGATGATGTCCTTAAGAGTCTTGTTCAGCGCATGGCCGATGTGAATGTGGCCGTTAGCAAATGGAGGGCCATCGTGGAGGATGAACTTCTCGCCCTTTTCGTTCTTCTTTAACACTTTGAAATAGATATCTTGTTCGTCCCACGCCTTTTGCATCTGCGGTTCCCGTTCAGGCAGATTTGCCCTCATGGGAAACACGTTAGCGGGAAGCTGTAGGGTTTTACTGTAATCCATTTATCCTACCTCCAAAAAAAATCCCGTCCCAGACAAGGGACGGGAAAAGATTTCTACCCGCGGTACCACCCAAGTTGACCTGTATCGTATGCTACAGGTCCTCTCTTGGCCGGTTAACGGTGGCAGCCGGCACGGCTTACTTTCACTTCAACCGTACACTCAGGGATGATTTTCATCAACTTCTGCTGACCGGGCTCGCACCTAACCCCGGCTCTCTTACAGCTTTCGCCGACTACTCGTTCCCTTCATCGATTTGCAGAAAATATTATTAACTATTATAAGGGTTTCTTCAACCCGAATCAAGTGGAGTGTGGTCAATTTTCGCAGGACAATTGACACCAAACAGCGAACGCCTATAATGAAAGCGTAACGTATGCGTTTCAGTAAAGGTGGGTACACATGGACGTTATCGAACTACAAGAATTGCTCCAGACCCTCGGCATAGACCCCGAGTATGTTGACGAGTTGGTGCAGCACAATCTGATCTCTCAGCCACTTTCAGAAAGCGGGGACGAGCCTCTGTTTCCCGCTGCAGTTGTCGGGGAAATCCAGCACATTCAAGGACTGAAGAGCCTTGGTTACAGCCTCTCTGATATCGCTAAAATTCTGAAAGTGACAGACCAGAAAAAAGCTGCAAAGCCGCAGAGAGCCCGTTTCTATACCGTAGGTCAAGTGGCTAGCTTGCTGAACCTGACCAAAAGAACGCTGGACTTTTGGGTGGAAAAAGGCGTCATTAAGCCCAGCTCCACATCGAAAAGCGGTTACCGCTTGTTCAGCGAAGACGCCGTCAGGGTAATCAGTTTTGTTAAAGACCTACAGACAATAGGATTCACCTTAGAGCAAATAAAATCCGTTACCGATACCTTAAACGAGAATTTTACCCCCACAGGTCCGGAGACAGCCTCCGCCATTTCCCTTATGCAGCAGAAAATCAGCGACAACGAGAAGTCCATCAAGTCGCTGAAAGCAGCATTGAAGACCATCCAAAAACACGCACGTGGATTGAAGATCCCCCACGAAAACCTGGAAAAACTAGATGAAGAAGAGAACAACTGAGCAATACGCGGATCTTCCAAAAAAAGACAGATACAAGAAAAGGAGCACTGCAGAGCTACCAAGTAGCGAGCACTGCTCCTTTTTTGTTCATTAACTGTTCTGTTAACCACTGCCAAAGGTTCCGAAGAAAGGCTGCGCGTCTTTCCGGAAGAGACAAAGGCCACCAGCCATTGCCTACAAAAAGCGCTTAAGGGTCAGATGAATTCTGCCTTTCCTGGTGGTTCCGCCAACTTCTGCAACTTCCACTCGGCCTCTTCCCCTTATGGAGATAATATCTCCGGCAGAAACGTCCCGACTGGGAGATGTTACTTCCTGCCAGTTGAGCTTAACCCGCCCGGCCTTAATCTCCCTGGTCATGGCCGTCCTGGACATTCCAAAGCCGCTTGCAGCCACAGAATCGAGTCTTAGAGATGACACTGTGGTTTTGATCTCTTTCACTCTCTCTTCGCCAAAGATGATCTGTTCCGGATCGATTTCGCTGACTTCAACGTTTACCGAGCCGACCTTTGCCAGGTTTTGGATCAAATAAGTGGCTATATCTCTGTCCACAACCACCTGCGCGCCACCATCCACAAGGATGATATCGCCAACCCTACTACGGTCGATTCCCGTTCCCAAAATGGAACCTAAAAAGTCTCTGTGGCTCACATCGCGGGGCAACTTGCCCTGGATGAGCAGGGCTGACAGCTTGGCATCAACAGGGTCCGATCCGTAAAAGTCCGGAATGACGATGCCTCTCTTCCTTTCAGCTCCTCTGAACCCACCGTCCAGGCGGAGCGCTACCCCTTCGATTTGGTTAATGACAGTTTCGCAAAGTTCTTGCTCGCGAAGATTCAAGAACGGACCGAGCTTTGGCAGTACATCTGCAAAAACCTGCTCCGCAAGATCAATATACCTAGCTACAACAGCTTTTTCGTCAATGTCTTGAGTTACTTTAAGCAAAGCTTCTCGATTGATGCGCACAAAATCGCCTGCCTTAGATAATTCGTCTAATAAGTTCTAGTACGAGGATTACAACAAACGGAGAAAAGTCGAGAAATCCCACCGGAGGAAGTAACCTCCGCACCGGTGCCAATAACACCTCGCTGACCTCGTAGATCAACCTTACAACAGGATTGCCGTACGGGTCGATCCTAATCCAGCTGAGGATTACCCTAATCAGAATAATCCAAATCAATGCAGAGACTGCGTAATTGAGTAGTCCTATAATAATGCCCATGGACCTCTACTTCCCCTCCTGAAGCTGCCTGCTTCTTTCTGCAGCAGCTCTGATCCCTTTAATAATAGATGCCCTAGTGGCTTCATCTTCTAAAACCAAAAGACCAGCTGCGGTGGTTCCTTTGGGCGATGTAACCATATCCCTAAGTTCTGCGGGATGCATCTTTTGTGCCTTCAGGTGTTCTGCCGTACCAACCATGGTCTCAACTGCCATGTCCAGTGCTGTACGGAAATCCAGTCCTTCCATAACACCGGCCTGTGCAAAAGCTTCAAGAATGAGAAGAACAAAAGCCGGTCCGGAGCCGCTCAGTGCGGTAACAGCGTTGAACAGTTCCTCCCTTATCTCGAAAACCTTTCCGGTCTTCTGCAGGAGGCCCAGAACGAACTGCTTTTCGTCGTCTGATATCTCGCCAGGAAAGTGGACCGCAATGACTCCTCTACCGATTTGTGCAGGAAGGTTTGGCATGACCCTTATTATTTTCTCTCTGTTTAAAGCCGCTCTCAACGTCTTGGTATCCACACCTGCAAGTATGGAAATGACTACTTGATCGCGTCTTTCCTGCTTCCAGCTTGCAGCAACTGTCTCTAATTGCTGCGGTTTTACCGCAAGAAGAACATAATCGCACTCTTCCAGCTGACCGAGATCGTCTGCTATCAGAAAGCCCTGCTGTTTGGCCTTATCCCGCGCAGTGCTGCTTGTATCGTAGACCAAAATCTCTCTTGTGGAAAACCCAGCGCTCACAAATCCAGCTATAAGAGCGCTGCCCATGGCTCCGTAACCAATACAGCCTAGTTTCCCCATTAATCAAAGCAGGCGCCGCAAGAGCGCCTGTCCCACCTGCCTTTCCTATTACTCCTCCACGTCCTTGAACAAAGCCGACTTGTCTTCTTTCACCAACTCTTCGCATTTGGCCTTGTCCACCACAACGTTTTTAGGAACGAAAACAAACGTATCGTTTGAGATTTCTTCAAGTTCGCCTTCAAGCGCGTACACGGCACCGGAAATGAAATCTACAATACGCTGGCTTTCTTCTTTAGTGGTATCTTTTAACGTAACGATCACGGGCCGGCTGATCTTCAGGTTGTTCACAGCCTGCGTTGCATCGTTGATGTTTATGCAGTTAAGCACTACCATTCTCATGGTTTTCGTCGTTGATTGGCTTACTCTTGGCTCATCAAGCATCTCTGTAACCCCGATTTCTTCAAAGGCGATTTCTTCTTCGCCCATCGTATTTTCGCTTTCTTCCTGTTCTTCATCGTGCATTCCCAGTAGTTTCAGAAATTTGTCCATAAAGCTCATACCAACACCTCCCCGTTTTGTCTAACGCTGGCCGAAAACCCCTGTCCCGACTCTTACAATGGTTGCCCCTTCAAGTATTGCTTCGTGATAGTCTCCGCTCATTCCCATCGATAGCTCGGGAAACTCGTGCTTAGTTACTTCGCTAAGAGCGTCCCTTAATCCTCGAAGCTTTGCAAAACTAGCCCTGGTTTCTTTAGGATCTTTATGCAGAGCTCCGATAGTCATAAGTCCTGTTGGGGCTATTCCCTTTAATTGTAAAATCTTCTCTATATTTTGCAAAAGACCTTCTGACGTGAAGCCAAACTTTGAAGGATCATCGTCGATATTTACCTGCAGAAGCACTTTGACGACCTTCTGCCGCTCCAAGGCCTTTTCACTGATCTTTTCGGCAAGTTCAAGACTATCCACCGAATGAATAAAAACCTCAGTGTCCAGTAGCTTATTCAGCTTGTTCTTTTGAATGTGTCCAATAAAGTGCCAACTGAGGTCGGGGAGCTGTTGGTATTTCGGCACAAACTCCTGAACCCTGCTTTCACCAAAATCCCGTTGCCCTGCTTCATATGCCTCCAAAATCGACGAAATCGGGAAGGTCTTGGATACCGCAAGCAGCTTGACTTCTCTGGGATCCCTACCGCAAAGCAGACATGTCTTCTCGATGTTTTCCCTAATACGAAGTAAGTTTTCTTTGATTGCCATTTACACACCTCTTACCTTGCAGGAGAAACTACAACTAAGGAACCTTTGGGCAGACCGTCCACTACGACCTTGTCCTCCCACTTACCTACAACCCTAACAGGTTGGGTGCGTTCCCTGTTTCGATAACTTATTTTAACATATGTTCCGTCATCGGTCTCGATCAAAAGATCCTGTGGTATGATCACACCTCTAAGAGGTTCCTTGTAAAGCTTGATTTTCCGAAGAACTCTATAACCTGCTACATCGCTGTCATAATAGTTGATGACCACGCTGAATCTGTTGTCGCTTAGAACCTCTTGCACTACTCCTTCGTAGATCTTGCCGCCGATTTCAACCTGAACTTTTTCGTTTCTGTAGACACTTACGTTGGAGTAGACGATTAAGTACCAGGAATAGTTGTCTACCAACTTCCCTACGATGTCTCCCTTGTACACCACATCACCAGAGGAGACCTTTTTTACCGGCTTATCCCAGTCACCTAAAAAATCGTGTTTCAGGACCATAATCACACCGGGTATGAGCAGTTTTTCCAGACCGTCGTACCGCCAAGAGACAGTGCCAGCCCGTTCTGCATAGACGGGATACGAACCTACCATCGCAACAACGGTATTTGCTGGAACACGGGTGTTATCGGCCACCAGCTGTTCAATCTTGCCGTCTGCCGGTGCATACAAGGGCACTTCAAACCTGTAGCAGAGGGCATCAACTTCAACCGCTCTAACCAGCGTGTCAGTAGCAGCTTCAATGTAGCGACTGCGATTGATCCACTTCAGCCAAATAACGGCACCAACGACAATAACTGCCAGAATCACAAAGAAAAGTATGCCCTTAGTTTTTTTCTTCACTGTGCTCACATCGCTTAATTGAGAATAAAATCCGTATCTGTTTGATTTAATTATACAATAACAATACCCCATTTCAATAATAAAGGCCGCCTAGGCGGCCAAAAACTCTAGAGGGCAAGTTAGAGCTTAATAATGTCTCCGGGATTGTAGTCTCTGTACCAGGATAGAGGTGCGCCTTCGATGCGCTCCAGTCTATAGGTGCCATCTCCTAAAGGCTCAACGAGAAGCGATGCAGTCCCAACAGTCTTCCATTCCAGTGTTCGTTCTTCCTCTTCCATGATGAGTTCTAGTGGAAGGACTGTGTAGAACATCAGCTGTACAGACCTCCCGGATTAGGATTGAACTGGGGTGGTACCGGCTGCGGCACGCCGGGACGAGGCCCATATTCGGGCGGTCTCATCCGTTGGGGCTGGTAGTTGAACTGATCGGCAAAGAAGCCCTGCTGTGCGGATTTCCTTCCGCAAAGCTCGTTCAGTTTGGCTATGGCATCGCTGAGGCCACCTACGGCATTCACTAGACCTGCTTCAACTGCCTCCCGTCCCACCAAAACCGTACCTACATCCCTTACCAACTCTCCTGTGCGGAACATGTAGTCCCTTAGCCTTGCCTCGTCGATGTTTGAGTGATTCACGATAAACCGAATAACCCTGTCCTGCATCTTATCCAGATACTCGTAAGTCTGGGGAACCCCTATAACAAGGCCGCTGAGCCTGATAGGGTGAATGGTCATCGTGGCAGTTTCTGCAATGAAGCTGTAGTTGGCTGCCACCGCTATGGGGACGCCAATGCTGTGACCGCCGCCGAGAACCAAAGATACAACAGGCTTGGACAGGCTGGTGATCATCTCGGCAATAGCAAGTCCTGCCTCAATGTCCCCACCTACTGTGTTGAGAACCAAAAGAACGCCTTTGACTTCGTCGCTCTGTTCAATGGCCACAAGCTGCGGTATGACGTGTTCGTACTTGGTGGCTTTGTTCTTTACAGGCAGCATGAGGTGCCCTTCGATCTGTCCCACGATCGTCATGCAGTAAATCTCGGGAATTCTAGGCGGCGCCGGTGGCATCTGGGGCTGCCCGAAGTTCTTAATGGCTGAAATCGGCTGATTCAACTGATTGTCCAAAACAGTTCCCTCCTCAGCCATATTCTGTCCTGTTTTTTAAAAAATAAAAAAGGTGAAGCAGATAGCCTCACCTTCATTTTCATACTTCCATAATGATTGGGAGAATCATTGGGCGGCGTTTGGTCTTTTCATAGAGAAAACGGTAGAGTACATCCCTAATGTTGCTCTTGATGGCGCTCCAATCATTAATGTTTTCCTTGCGGCACATCTCAAGGGTTTCTTTAACCTTTGCAGTGGCTTCACCGATAAGGTCTTCAGACTCCCTCACATAGACGAAACCTCTTGTGATAATATCAGGTCCCGATCTGATGGTCCTGTCGTTTTTATCCATGGTGACGACAACAATCAGAATCCCGTCTTCGGACAACTGCCGGCGATCTCTGAGAACGATGTTGCCCACATCGCCAACGCCAAGACCGTCCACCATCACGGATCCTGCTGGAACCTTGCCGCTTTTCCTGGCACCTTTCGCGGTGAACTCCAGAACATCTCCGTTTTCCAAGATAAACACATTCTTCTCAGGCACACCTGTGGCCATGGCCAGCTGCTTGTGCTTGACGAGCATGCGGTACTCACCGTGCACCGGTACGAAGTACTGGGGACGGATGAGATTCAGCATCAGTTTCAACTCTTCCTGAGAAGCGTGACCAGATACGTGTACTCCGGAGAACTTCTCGTAAATGACGTCGGCGCCGAGCTTGAACAAGTTGTCTATAGTCCGACCGACAAACTTTTCGTTGCCCGGAATCGGCGTCGCTGAAATGATCACAGTGTCACCTGGGAGAATCGACAGACGTTTGTGATCTGCCTTAGACATCCTGGTCAGAGCGCTCATTGGCTCGCCTTGGCTTCCCGTTGTAAGGACGGTTACCTCGTGGGGTGCATACTTGTCAATGTCGTCCACTTCGATCTGCATTCCGTCGGGAATGTTCATGTAGCCAAGTTCCTTGGCAATGTTGACTACATTGACCATGCTCCTTCCGGTAATGGCAACCTTGCGGCCAACGGCATAGGAAGCA
Source organism: Clostridia bacterium DTU065 (assembly GCA_001512545.1). GTDB lineage: Bacteria > Bacillota > DTU065 > DTU065 > DTU065 > DTU065. The sequence continues at coordinate 35,545 of LFSI01000036.1, forward strand.
TCAATGACTTGTTGAACTCGGTGGATGTTGGATGCAAACGTTGCAACAATTATGCGCCCTTTTGCCTGAACAAAAACCTCTTCGAAGGTCTTTCCGACCTCTTTTTCCGAAAGGGTGTAGCCGGGGCGTTCGGCATTTGTGCTATCCGATAACAGACAGAGCACGCCCTTTTGACCGAGTTCTGCCAGTCTAAAATAATCGATCACCTGACCGTCCACCGGTGTCTGATCGATCTTGAAGTCCGAAGTCAAGACCACCATGCCCAGAGGAGTGTCTATGGCCAGAATTACCGTATCGGTAATGCTGTGGCTCGACCGGATGAAGTCGATGTTAAAAGCACCAAGAGAGACCGAGTCTCCGGCTTTTACCACGCGCAGGTCGGCACCGCGCAATAGATGGTGTTCCTTCAGTTTTACCTCCACAAGGCCTAAAGTCAGCCTTGTGCCGTAAACAGGAACCTGTAATTTCCGTAGGACGTACGGCAACCCTCCGATGTGATCTTCGTGTCCGTGAGTCAGGACGATCGCCCGCACTTTATCTCTGTTTTCTTCCAGATACTTAATGTCGGGGATCACCGAATCTATCCCTAGCATGTCTTCCTCAGGAAACATCAAGCCCGCATCCACTACAATGATGTCTTCGTCATTGTAGTTTAACACGTACATGTTTTTGCCGATCTCGCCTATACCTCCGAGAGGAATGATGCTTAATTTACCAGTATTCTTTTTGTAACGACGGTTAATGTTTACCACCTCCGAATAATCTCCCAGTTACAGCTTGCATCCGTACAACAAACTAACTTGGGTTAATTGATGAAAAGACGCTCCGTGTACTCTTTTCCCATTATACCCGAAATCTCGCCCTTCGACAACTAATGATTAGATCCCGAGTTTTCCACAGAAACCCGTGCATCTATCCAAGATCCTGCAAGCCCTTAAGATGGGCTTTTTTAAGTTTCCGCCATTGTTAATCTCCAGTCAAAGGGAGAACGGACAAGTCTATCTACCGCAATAGTATGGCTCCCATAAGCCTGCCCTAATCCAAAAGAAAAACAGCCCAGTGGGCTGTTTAGATTTCCAGAAGTCTATCTATGAACTCTTTTTCCTTGTCAGACGGAGGTGTGAGCGGCAGCCTGTAGACTAGATTCTTGATGATGCCTCTGCGGTACATGGCGTATTTCACGGGGATGGGATTGGTCGTGACAAACAAACCTTCAAAAACTGGCAGAAGTTCGCGGTGCATCCTTGCAGCCCTTACCACATCTCCACTTTCAAACACATCCAGCATCTTCTTCATTTTTGTACCGATCACATGAGAGCAAACGCTGATGACGCCGTCTCCTCCAATAGCATACATGGGAAGAAGCATGGCATCGTCTCCGGAGTAGAGGCGGAGTCTAGGAGCAGAGGTCTTGATCTTGGCCGCCTGGCTTAAGTCTCCTCCTGCTTCCTTCACAGCGACGATGTTTTCAATCTCAGAGAGTCTGGCTACTGTAGCTGCCTCCAGATTCCTCCCAGTTCTGCTAGGAACGTTGTAGAGGATACAGGGCTTATCTACCGCTTCTGCTATCGTCTTAAAGTGCTGGTAGAGGCCTTCCTGGGTAGGTCTGTTGTAGTAGGGAACAACTAGAAGCAGTCCGTCGACGAACGGGGCTGCTTTTTTCGACATTTCCACGCTAGAGCGCGTGTCGTTCCCCGACGTTCCTCCGATTACCGGCACATCAACGGCCTCTTTGACCGTCTTAAACAGTTCAAGTTTCTCTTCTGAAGTCAAAGTGGGCGACTCGCCGGTTGTGCCGGCTACAACCAAACTATCAGAACCGTTTTCAACAAGGTATTTTGCCAGTGAAGCTGCACCTTCGTAGTCTACTCTGCCATCTTCAGTAAACGGCGTGACCATGGCTGTGATGATTTTGCCAAAATCCATGGAAAACACCCCTTTCATTTAAGTAAGAATGCTTCATGTAGTGCTCTAACTGCATCTTCCAGTTCCTCTGTTTTCACCAAACAGGAGATGCTGGTGTGGGAGTCTGCAGTCCTGATGATCTCAATGTCGTGTTTGGCAAGGGCTTCTACAACCTGCGCCATGACTCCAGGAACTCCGCGCATCCCGGCCCCTACCACAGAGACTTTAGCGAAGCCCGGTTCGATTACTGCATTTGGCAGGACTTTGCGGACTGTCTGTTCTCTGTCGGAGTCGATGGTGAAGGAAATAGACATGGGAGACACGTTGATTAGGTCGACGCTGACGTTGGCTTCAGCGACGGTTTTGAAAACTACGTCTGCTTGATTGTCCTTGATGGAAACCAGTGAGCGGGGATACGCCACAGCTACGCTAGTCACCACTTTTTTCTTTTTCAGGGGACTCGGATCCACCGGAGCGGAGACATAGGTCCCGGGCCCCTTCTCTAAAGTGCTCAAGATGCGAATAGGAATTCCCGCACTCTCCAAGATCTCTACCGCTTTGGGATGGATGACCTTTGCTCCCAGCTCTGCCATTTCCAAAACTTCCTGGTAGGTCGCAAAGGGCACAAAGCTAGCCTCCCCATACAGAACCGGATCTGTTGTAAGGATGCCCACCACATCGGTAAAGATCTGCACCTCATCTGCACCTAGTGCCTGACCTAACACCGCTGCGGTAGTGTCGCTGCCGCCTCTGCCCAAGGTTGTAAACTCGCCGGCAAAATCTCCCTGGAAACCAGTGACAACAGGTATAATGCCGTCTGCCAAGAGTTTTCTGATCGGCGCTACATCCACACCTGTGACTGTAGCGCTACCGTAGACGCCGTCTGTACTGATTCCTGCTTGCGCTCCTGTGAGGGGTTTAGCCCTTCGTCCTCTGGCTTTAATAGCCTGGGCCAGAACCGCAGCAGAAATCATCTCGCCGCAGCACATAATAAAATCCATGTCCCGATCGGAAATCTCCCCACCTTCGCTAATCAACAGCTGGCGGAGGGAATCGGTAGCATAAGGTGCACCGTTTCTTCCCATGGCAGAAACCACAACCACTGGGGTGGCAGGAGCGCTGATGATGTGATTCACAGCTGCATCTCTGCACTCTCTATCCTTCAGCGACGTGCCCCCAAACTTCATTACCAAAAGCTTTTCCATGCCTTCACCTCAATGTGCAAGCAAGATTTCTCCAATCTGGACTGCATTGAGTGCAGCACCTTTCCTGACCTGATCACCAACTATCCACAAGTTCAAACCTCTGGGGTTGTGCAGATCTCTCCTAATGCGGCCGACATAAATATCGTCCTTTTTCTCTAGGAAAAGGGGCATCGGGTAGATTTGGTTTTCGATGTCATCCTGGATCTGTACCCCTTTGGCTTCTGAGAGGACCTTTCTCACCTCGTCTAAGGTGAAGTCCTTCTTCAGTTCCACATAAACCGATTCAGAGTGGCACCGCATTACCGGTACTCTAACGGTGGTTGCCGTAATGCCTAGGTCTTCCCTGTGCAGCATTTTACGGGTCTCATTTACCATTTTCCATTCCTCTTTAGTATAGCCCTCTTTGTCGAAGACGTCGATCTGAGGAATGAGGTTGTAGGCTATCCGGTAGTGCTTCGGCAGGGAAGCCACCGGAAGAACCTGAGCTTCATAGTCGGGATCTTCCACTTCGGTCCTGAGTTCTTCCATGCCTTTAACGCCTGCTCCGGATACAGCTTGGTAAGTTGAGACAATGATGCGATCTAGGCCAAAGTGCTTCTCCAAAGGCCCGAGAGCAACGGTCATGATGATCGTTGAGCAGTTAGGGTTGGCGATAATACCTTTGTGCCACTTGACATCCTCTGGATTTACTTCAGGAACAACTAGTGGAACGTCTTTGTCCATTCGAAAAGCGGAAGTGTTGTCGATCACTACGGCACCCCGCTTTACAGCTTCATGGGCGAGCTGCTGGGACACGCTCCCACCGGCACAGAAAAACGCAATATCAATGCCGGAAAACGCTTCTGGCGTGGCCTCTTCAACTGTGAACTTGTGTCCTTTGACCTCCAAAACCTTTCCAGCGGATCTCTTTGACGCCAAAGCCCGAATCTCGCTGAATGGGAAGTTTCTCTCTATGAGCAGCTCTAGAAGCTCCTCGCCAACAGCTCCTGTTGCCCCTAAAACCGCCACTTTGACCTTTCTCACTTTCAATCAACTCCTTATCAGTAGGTAACTATCGTGGTATTTGCCGTTAAGCGCCACCTCAACCGTTTCGACATCTTCTCCGGAGCCGACACATCATATGCCAAAAAGTAGATTGGAGTTACAGTCCTAGAACGTGCTCCAAGCCGTAGACCGGTCCGTTCAGCTTCACCACTTCTTTGATGGCCAAGATCACACCGGGCATGAAGGAAGATCTGTCCAAAGAATCGTGCCTGATTGTGAGGATCTGCCCAAGTCCGCCGAAGATAACCTCCTGATGGGCTACCAGTCCCGGAAGGCGAACGCTGTGGATATGGATACCGTCGCGGTTCAAGCCTCTAGGACCCTCGTCGACGCCTTGCTCTTTAGCACCCATCAGCTCTGCAGTCTTTGCTGCAGTCCCCGACGGGGCATCGATCTTCTTGTCGTGGTGTAGTTCAATGATCTCAACACTAGGAAAGAACTTATGTGCGATTTTGGCAAAGTGCATCATCAGCACTGCGCCGATAGCGAAGTTGGGAACGACCAGTACGCCAACGTTGTTTGTTACCAAAGAGCTGACGTAGCTCTCGCTGAGTCCACTGGTTCCAACGACGATGGGCTTTCCCGCTTCAACAGCAGTTGCTATGTTGCCCTTAACAGTATCAGGCCTGGTGAAGTCTACCCAAACATCGGCTTTCATTACAGCATCCTGCAGAGAACCATCTATGATCACTCCGCTTTCTCCCAAACCGGAGAGTCGACCTGCATCTTCTCCTGCAAACGCCGGATCGCAAGCGGCAGTGAGCATCAGCTCTGCATCGGAAGACACCGCTTTTATGACCTCGCGTCCCATTCGTCCGCCAGCACCAATTACACCAACTCGTAGTTTAGACAGACAAACCACCTCCAAAAATGAAAAAAGCCGGCAGCTAACATGCCGACCTTAACTGGTCAAACAGGCTAGCTCATCACAATTACTTGTGACAGTTAGGCAGTTATTCACTGGCTAACCAGCCAAAACGGTGCCCCGTCTTGACTTCGGCGGTACTCCCCTTTCCTTAGCTTCATCAGCTGCCGCTTCCCCTAAGTACTCTTGCTTACCGCGCCTCTAGCTCACTTATTTATTTCGTTTATTTTCCCACAGCAAGGTGCCCCTGTCAAGAGCATTAACCCTATTGGATCGCGTTCAAGTTTTGTAGGGATCGCTGTAGTTCCTTGTTGAGCTGTGATTAGGTAATGAATTCGCTTCCTGGCCTCTTGATGGTAGTCTAGTGACGATGACACGACCTACATAGATGTCTTAGATAGATACCTTTGTCTTCTTCCAAAATGAGTGTGCGAAGATAACTGTAGGCAGTATATGAAGTCTCGGATATTGCTGCGTTTCGCGCCAACTGCACCCGCTCATCATCAAAGAGGCATTTGCTTTTTTCTTTGGCTTCGTCAATTCTTCCATTCAAGATTAGTTCGAAAATCTCATCAAACAATAGGTCTTCCTTCCTGCCATAGACCTCCTCCACCATTGATTACGCAAAGGCCCCGTTCTACCAGAGCGGACCGAAAATGGCCTGGAAGTCTATTTTCACATCTATTATACCCTGCGAAGAAGGAGGCAAACAACTTCTCGGCACCTGGGTTTGCAGGCTCCGTTCAAGAGCTCTCCATACACCAGCAAAAGGAAAAAGGCTATGCAGAAGGAGGACTTCCGAAACTGCAAACAGTCTCATGCAATACAAAAGCGGTGTAGAGCATCCAACTGGGTCCTACACCGCTTTATTAACAAAAAATATGGTGGGCAATGAGGGACTCGAACCCACGACTTCTACCATGTGACGGTAGCACTCTACCAACTGAGTTAATTGCCCGTAAATCTGGAGGATGCTCTGCTTTGCGGTCTTGCCGCGACCATTAATTAAGCACTCCTTCTAAACGTAATTATACCGCAAACATTTCAAAATGATAACTACCAATTTAACGAAATTTAAAGACTTTCTTGCTACAGAAAGCCCCTCCAAAACGCAGGCCCCTGACCATCAAGTACAGCAGTGCATGCCTTTCTCGCGCTCCTCTACCGAGGCAAAAAAAAAGCTGAACGACCGGTGTCAAATCCAGGTCTTCAGCTTCTTCTTTAGACATAGTTAATCGCATTTGCGCAGCGGATCCGGCCCTCGAAGCAGCCGTACCGCTTAGTCCGAAAGGGACCGGAAGCCGATGTCCCTACGGTAGTAGAGGTTATCGCACTGGATCTTCTCGCAGTCCGCCAGAGCCTTCTTTTGGGCTTCGCGAAGAGTCTTCCCCCTGCCCACTACGATCAAGACTCTTCCGCCGTTTGTCAGGTACTCTTTGCCGTCGAACTTGGTCCCCATGTGGTAGACCAGACCTTCAACTCTATCTAGCCCTCTGATGGGGTGACCTGTTTCGTACCGACCTGGGTAGCCCTTGCTGGCCAGAACGATCCCCACAGTGTAGGCATCGCTCCACTGGGTTTCCACCTTTCTGCCCTCAACAACGTTTAAGATCACTTCCAAAAGGTCAGTTTTGAGTCTGGGAATGACCACCTCTGCTTCGGGATCTCCGAAGCGGGCGTTGAACTCGATGACCTTAACGCCGTCTGCGGTCTTGATCAGCCCTCCGTAGAGCACGCCTTGAAACGGCACGCCCTCTTCAACAAGAGCTTTTGCCACTGGCTTCATAATCCGCTCTAGGGCTTCATCTACATCCTCTTGGCTGATAACAGGCACGCCGCTGTAGGCTCCCATGCCGCCGGTGTTTGGCCCTTCGTCTCCATCGAAGGCCCGCTTGTGGTCCTGTGCTAAAACCATTGGATAGACGTTTTCCCGATCTACAAAGCACATAAAGGAAAACTCTACTCCCTCTAGGTACTCCTCAATGACCACAGACGCCTTGCCGAAGACGTCTTTTACCAGCATGTCGTAGAGGGTCTTTTTAGCCTGCTCCAAGGTCTCGGCAATGACCACGCCTTTCCCTGCTGCTAGGCCATCGTACTTGATAACCACAGGCAGCCGTCCTAAAGACTCGACGTAGCAGGCGGCATCCTGGTAATCGGTGAACGTCTTAAAGGCTGCGGTAGGAATGCCGTACTTTTGCATTAACTCTTTAGCAAAGCTCTTACTAGTTTCAATTCTTGCAGCTTCTTTTGTCGGCCCGAATATCTTCAATCCTGCTTCCTGAAACACGTTGACGATGCCCTTTTCCAGGGCGGCTTCAGGACCAACTATAGTCAGGTCGATGCGGTTTTCTTTGGCAAAGTCTCTCAGCTGTTCTACCTCTGTTACGGGGATAGGAACAAGCTCTGCCATTGGCCGCATACCGTCGTTTCCCGGTGCAGCGAAAACTTCAACAGATTCGGTGGATCTTTTTAGGGCATCAATTATGGCGTGGCACCTTCCGCCACTGCCAACCACTAAGACCTTCATCAGTGTTTGAAGTGCCGCATGCCGGTAAAGAGCATGCTTACGCCTTTCTCGTCGCAGACTTTGATAGACTCTTCATCGCGAATGGATCCACCGGGCTGCACAATCGCAACGACGCCGTTTTCTGCTGCATATAGGGCCGTGTCGCCAAAGGGGAAGAAACCGTCGGATGCCAGAACCAGGCCTTGGGTATGTCCGGCGGCGTGGGCTTGTTCGATGGCGATCTTAGCCGAGCCAACGCGGTTCATCTGTCCTGCACCGACGCCTACAGTCTGACCGTCTTTAGCCACCACGATGGCGTTGGACTTAACGTGCTTTACGATCTTCCAGGCAAAGAACAGATCGGCAAGCTGCTCCTCTGTAGGTTTTACCTTGGTTACGGCCATCTCTGCTGATAGCTCTTTGATCTCAAGATCCTGGTCCTGAACCAGAAGACCTCCATTTACCGAGACGTACTGCTTGCCTTCTTTAACGTCTTCCATCCTAAACTCCAGAAGGCGCAGGTTTTTCCGCTGTGCAAACGCTGCCTTGGCTTCATCAGTAAACTTGGGTGCCAAAATAACCTCCAAGAACAAACTCGTCTTTTCCTGTCCCTCTTCTGGGATAGTGTACATCATCAGCTCGGCCTCTTCTCTGCCGATCTCCTGGTTGGTTGCAACGATGCCGCCGAAGATGGACACAGGATCGGCTTTGTACGCCTTGGTCCAAGCGTCTTTCAGATCGGTGCCAATTGCAGCGCCACAGGGGTTCATGTGCTTCATGCCAACCACAAAGGGCACATCCCGTCCGAACTCGCGTACGATGCTCAGTGCAGCGTTGGCATCCTGAATGTTGTTGTAGGAGAGCTCTTTTCCCTGAATCTGAACGGCAGTCGCCAAGCTGTAGCCGATGTCATCTGCTTCTCTGTAGAACTTAGCCTTCTGATGGGGGTTTTCGCCGTAGCGAAGGGCTTGCTTCTCTTCAAAGCGCAACCTCAGAACCTCGGGAAGACCTGCCTTCTCCCTCATGTAAGTGGAGATAGCCGCATCGTAGTCGGCTGTATGGGTAAAAGCCTTAGCGCTTAAGCGCAGCCGCGTCTCCGCGGTGGTGTTTCCGTACTCTTTGATCTCTGCCAACACCAATTTGTAATCTGTAGGATCGCAAACTACAGTAACGTACTTGTAGTTTTTCGCTGCCGAACGGAGCATGGAAGGTCCGCCGATGTCGATGTTTTCGATGGCTTCATCCATAGTTACGTCTGGTTTTGCGATCGTCTTTACAAAAGGATACAGGTTGACGCAGACCAAATCGATGAACTCTATGTGGTTCTCCTTCAACTCCGCCAGGTGCTCCTGGTCCTCTCTCTTTGCCAGAAGGCCGCCGTGCACTTTGGGATGCAGGGTCTTTACCCTTCCGCCTAGTATCTCCGGAAATCCCGTAACATCTGTGATGTTGGTTACGGGAATACCCGCGTCTTTCAGGGCTTTCATCGTGCCGCTAGTCGAGATGATCTCAAAACCCAGCCCCACAAGCTCTCTGGCAAACTCTATAACGCCGGTCTTATCGCTAACACTGATTAAGGCCTTCATTTTCCCACTCCTTTACCAGTTTCTCGATTGTCTCTGGATACAGCTGATGTTCGATCTGGTGAATCAGTCCCTCCAGTTCCTCAAGACTTTCACCATGGTATTCGATGGCTCTCTGAGCGATGATCTTTCCTCCATCTACCTCCGGCGACACGTAGTGAACGGTGACGCCGAAGACCTTGACCCCATACTCAAAAGCATCTTTGATGCCGTTTTTCCCTTTGAATGCTGGAAGCAGCGACGGATGGATGTTGATAATCCTCTTAGCATAAGCATCAAGAAGAGTGCTTCCTACGATCCGCATGTAGCCCGCAAGGCAGACGAGGTCGATCTGGTGAAGCTGCAGCTGCTGCAAAATCTCCCGCTCATAGTGCTCTTTGCTTTCGTAGTCTTTTGGGTTGAAGACAAAAACCTGTCTCCCATACTTTTTCGCGCGCTCTAGGACATACGCTTTCGGGTTGTCGCAGACGAGAAGCTCTACCCGGCAGTACCTGTGGTTTTCAAACGCTTTTTCAATGGCCTCGTAGTTTGAGCCATTGCCCGATGCAAACACCGCTATGCGCTTCATGGTTCGATGATAACTCCTTCTTTATCTGTGACCTCACCAATCACCCAGCTCTTCCTGCCGAAGCTTTTAAGGATTTCCTGAGCCTTTGGCGCATCTTTCTCCTGGAGAATAAGCACCATACCGATGCCCATGTTGAAGATGTTAAACATCTCCCGATGGCCAATCTGGCCGTGCTCTTCCAGGAACCGGAAGATCGGCAAAGTCTCAAAGCTCTTTTCCCTAACGAAAATGCCCTGACCTGGCTGCAAGCTGCGGGGGAGGTTCTCGTCAAAACCGCCTCCGGTAATATGGGCGATACCGTGGACCTCTACTTCTTTAAGCACAGCTAGCACTTCCCGCACGTAGATGTTCGTGGGTGTCAGCAGTACCTCTCCTAGGGTCTTTTCCGGGTCCAGATCCTCGTAGCGCTGGTTCAGGTCAAGGCCCCGATCGGCGACGACCTTCCTCACCAAACTGAAGCCGTTAGAGTGGACCCCAGACGACTCGAGCCCGAGGAGCACGTCTCCTGGAGCGACTTTAGAGCCGTCGATCAGCTTACTTCGCGAGACGACACCGGTGGCAAACCCAGCGATATCGTACTCTCCCTCATGGTACATCCCCGGCATCTCGGCAGTTTCTCCCCCGATCAGCGCGCAGTTGGCCTGACGGCAGCCTGCTGCAATACCGGACACGATAGCTTCCACCTTTGCAGGATCGTTTTTACCAATGGCGATGTAATCCAAAAAGAAGAGGGGCTCTGCACCCTGCGCTAGCACGTCGTTGACGCACATAGCTACCGCATCAATGCCAATGGTGTCGTGGCGATCCATGGCAAAGGCGATCTTCAACTTGGTGCCTACACCGTCAGTCCCTGCAACAAGAATCGGGTCCTCCACGTTCAAAGCTGCAAGGTCAAAGAGACCTCCGAAGCTGCCGATATCGCTTGTGACCCCAAGGCGGCTGGTTGACGCTACGTGCTTTTTGATCCTTCTGACAACTTCATATCCAGCCTCAAGGTTGACGCCGGCTTTTTCGTAGCTATTTGCCACCTTTTACCACCTCGCTCTCCTTTTTGCTCTCGATCTCAATGGAACTGTACAGCTGGGTTGGATAGTTGCCGTCAAAGCAGGCGGTACAAAGCTCGCTTCTTCTGCCCGCTTCGTACAAAGCATCAACTGAAAGAAACGCCAAGCTATCTGCGCCGATCATCTTGCAGACTTCGTCGTCTGTGTGGTGGCGGCAGATCAGATCGTCGTGTGAAGTGGTGTCCACGCCGTAGAAGCAGGGATTGACCAGCTGGGGCGAGGCAATCCGCACGTGAACCTCTTTAGCCCCGGCTTCTCTGAGTAGCCTGACGATCCTTTTTGACGTGGTGCCCCTGACGATCGAGTCGTCGATGAGGACTACCTTCTTATCCTTTACGATGCTGGGGACTGCAGAAAGCTTCATCCGCACCCCTTTTTCCCTCAGCTCCTGAGAAGGCTGGATGAACGTTCTGCCGATGTACTTGCTTTTGATGAGCCCCATCTCGTAGGGCACCCCTGATGCTTCGGCGTAGCCGATGGCGGCACTAAGGCTGGAGTCGGGAACGCCGATGACAATATCGGCGTCGTCCACCGGCAGATCTCTGTAGATCAGTTTCCCCGTCTCCTTGCGGAAGGTGTGGACGTTGAGTCCTTCAATGTCGCTGTCCGGACGGGAGAAGTAGACAAACTCCATCGCGCACATGTAATGGCGCTTGTACATGGAGTAGTTGTAGCTGTGGAGTCCCTCCCGGTCTAGGACAACCACCTCGCCTGGCTCTACGTCTCTCAGGTATTTTGCACCTGTAACTTCAAAAACGCAGGTTTCGCTGGAGACGACGTAACCGCTGCCCAAAGTTCCGATGGAAAGAGGACGCAGACCGTGCTTGTCCCTGCAGCAGTAGAGTTTGTCTCTGGTCATTATCAAATAGGCAAAAGCCCCTTCTAGCTTGTTTAAAGCCTCCAAAATCACGTTCACAGTGATAGCTGTTGGCTGCTCCCGCTTGATCAAGTGGGCGAGAATCTCACTGTCTGAGGTGGACTGGAAGATACTTCCCTGATCCTCCAGAAACCTCCTGAGCTCGTTGGAGTTCACCACGCTGCCGTTATGGCAGATGGCAAAGTCTCCGGTGTAGTGGTGGAACAAAAAGGGCTGGATGTTTTCGATCCCCGTTTTGTTCCCCACCGTATAGTGGACGTGCCCGATGGCCATGTCCCCAGAAAGGGACCTGAGGTTTTCAGCGTTGAAAACCTCGGTGACAAGGCCCATCCCCTTAACCCGGTGCATGACGCCGTTTTTGTCCACAGTGACGATACCTGCACCTTCCTGACCCCGGTGCTGAATGGTATGCAAACCGTAGTACATCAGGTCCTTGGCGTTTTCTACGCCGTAGACGCCGAGGACTCCGCACTCTTCATTTAGGTTTCCAGCAAATAAGCGATACATAGCGCTCTCCTTCTGTCACTTAGTTAGACGGTTCAAAACTTCCTCATACGCTTCTTTGACCCTGCCGAGATCCCGGCGGAAGCGGTCCTTGTCCAGTTTAGCTCCGGTTTTAGCGTCCCAAAACCGGCAGGTGTCAGGAGAGATCTCATCGGCAAGGAGGATGCTTCCGTCAGCTGCCCTGCCGAACTCCAGCTTGAGATCGACAAGGTCCACTCCCACTGCAGCAAAAAGCTCGGTGAGCTCCCTATTGATGCGAGTTGTAAGTTCGTAGATGAGCTCGAGCTCCTGGTAGGAAGCGGCTCCGAGAAACACGGCGTGGTGGTCGTTAATCAGGGGATGCCCCAACTCATCGCTCTTGTAGCACAGCTCGTAGATGGTGTTTTCGATTCTGGTGCCTTCAGGGATGCCCAGCCGTTTGGCCATTGATCCGGCAGCAATGTTCCTTACGATCACCTCGAGAGGAATGATGCTGACCTTCCTGCACACCTGCTCTCTGTCGCTAAGGAGCCTGACAAAATGAGTGGGTATGCCCTTTTTTTCCAACCTTTCAAAGATGATCCCAGAGATTTTATTGCTGTAGATTCCCTTACCGGCAATCTCCGCCTTCTTGATGCCGCTGAAAGCTGTAGCATCGTCCTTGAAGTGCAAAATCACAAGATCGGGATCTTCGGTAAGGTATACTTCTTTCGCACTTCCCTCGTAGAGTAGCTTGCGTTTTTCCATTAGTCTGCCTCCGGTCGAACTGCTATTTGCCCTGAAAGTACCTGACAGCGTTTGCGAAGATATCCTGGTGTTTCGTTCCCGGAATGTTCTTGTACAGGTTGTCATCTAGGCGCTCAGAGTAGCACATCTTGCCGAGTACCAAACCATCCGACGAGACGATACCTTCAATGGCATACTCCGAGCCAGAGGGATTCATGGGCGATGTCATTGTAGGATTGCCTTCGAAGTCTGCGTACTGGAACGCCACCTGTCCCTTTTCAAACAGCACCTCTGCCTGGTCTTTGGAAAGAACCAACTTCCCTTCGCTGTGGGAAAAGGGCACGGTGAAGATATCGCCAATTGCAAAGGAGCTCAGCCACGGTGAGTTGGTTGAAGCCACTCTGGTTGAAACCATCTGGCTCACATGACCGCCGAGGTCGTTTCTAAAGAGCGTTGGCGAGTCTTCTCCTACCTCTCCCAGTCTGCCATATGGCAGAAGTCCTGTATCGAGGAGGGCTTTGAAGCCGCTGGCAATGCCGAGAATCAGTCCCTTGCGCTCTAGGAGCTTGCGGATCTGGTCAGCTACTAGCCCGTCCAGTAGGACCCCTGAAATGAACTTTGCGGACCATTCTGGATCTGAATCCAGACTGAAGCTGCCGCAGACAACCAGGATATCCGATTGGGCTATGGTCCGTGCTACTTCATCTAGAGAAACACGAACATCATCTGCCGTCAGGTTCTTGAAAACAGTTGTCACAACTTCTGCACCGGCTTTCTTGAAAGCCCTGGCTATCTCGTATTCGCCGTTTGTACCTGGGAAAACCGGCACGTAAACTGTTGGAGTCTTTTTAGGTCCGGGATATGCGATTTCCCTCTTTGGGGCCGCTGGTGCTTCCACTTTCCCGGATTTGTCTGTACGGTAGTTGTAGATCTCCCCGTACTTTGCGGTATTTGCCTTCCACAGCTCATCAAGGGTAAACGGCGTGCCGTTAATCAGCCACTTTGAACTGGTTCTGCCTAAAAGCTCGCCAAAAGGCAGCTCCTCTTTGGACTCGACCACAATTGAGCCGTAGCTGCAGGCAAACAGGTCCTGTTCTGCAGCTTCTACTTCAAAGCCAATGCTGTTACCGAAGCTCATTTTGGCCAGTGCTTCAGAAATGCCGCCAAAGCCCACTGCATAAGCGCTGACGATCCTGCCGTCTGTTATTGCCTCGCGCACTTTGCCGAAGTTCTCCTTCAGCTCTTCGGTGTTGGGGCTGTAACTTTCTAGCGGATTGTGCCTAATGAGGTAGATGTAGTTGCCTTCGGCTTTGAAGTCCGTTGAGATGACTTCTTTGGCGCTTACGGTGGTGATGCCAAAGGCCATCAGCATTGGCGGCACGTGGATATCTTTGAACGTTCCGGACATGGAGTCCTTACCCCCTATGGAAGGGAGTTTGAACGCATCTTGCATTCTGATGGCTCCAAGTAAGGCCGCAAAAGGCAAACCCCATGCGTACTCGTCTGTCATCTTCTGGAAGTACTCCTGGAAGGAGAACCTGATGTTTCTGTAATCTGCACCTGCAGCTACGATCTTAGCGATGGCCTCTACCACCGCATACTGGCTACCGTGGTAGGTGCTCCACTTGCTGATTTCAGGGTTGTAGCCGTAGGCCATGATGGAGCAGAGGTCGGTGCTGCCTTCTGCAGGCAGTTTCTGTACCGAGACCTGAGTTTCCGATGCTTGGTACTTGCCGCCGTAGGGCATGAGAACTGTAGAAGCCCCTGCAGTGGAATCGAACATCTGCACCAAGCCCTTTTGGGTGAGAACGTTGCGATCGGAGAGGTTGTTCAGGACTTTCTCCTTTAGAGTCTTTCCCGGCACCTCCCGGACGAAGGGATCCTTTTCGTCAACACTACCAACGGCAACCTTCGTGTAGTGGGTCGCCCCAGCGCTATCCAGGAAGCTGCGCTTGAGGTTCACGCATTCTCTGCCTTCAAAGAACATCCTCAGCCTACCGGTGTCTGTGACGTCTGCAACGTGGACAACCTCCAGGTTCTCCTCATTGCAGTATCTCTCAAACTCTTCTTGGTCCTTTTTGGCAATAACAACCGCCATCCGTTCTTGAGACTCGGAGATAGCAATCTCTGTAGCATTTAAGCCCCGGTACTTGACCTTAACTCGGTCCAGATAGATGTCCAGACTGTCTGCAAGCTCGCCGATGGCAACAGAGACACCACCTGCGCCGAAGTCGTTGGACTTTTTGATCAGCTTGGAGACCTCCGGTCTTCTGAACAAGCGGGTAATCTTGCGCTCTTCAATGGGATTGCCCTTCTGCACTTCGCTTGAGGACTCTTCCATGGAAAACTCGGTGTGTTCTTTAGAGGAACCAGTAGCGCCTCCTACACCGTCTCTACCGGTTCTGCCTCCGAGCATCAGCACGATGTCCCCTGGCTGGGGCGTCTCGCGCTTGATGTTTTCATACTTCACTGCACCTACCACGGCACCGAGCTCCATTCTCTTTGCCACGTACCGATCATCGTAGATCTCCCGTACATAGGTTGCCGGCAAGCCGATCTGATTGCCGTAGCTGGCGTACCCTTGAGCTGCTTTTTTGGAGATAACCCGCTGGGGGAGCTTGCCCTCGAGAGTTTCTGAAACGCTCTGGAAGATATCTCCTGCCCCTGTAACTCTCATAGCTTGATAGACATAGCTCCTACCTGACAGAGGGTCGCGAATGGCGCCTCCTAGACAGGTGGACGCGCCTCCGAAAGGCTCGATTTCTGTAGGATGGTTGTGGGTTTCGTTTTTGAACATGAGCAGCCACTTTTCCAGTTTTCCGTCTACAGGTACGTCCACAACGATGGAGCAGGCATTGTGCTCGTCGGACTCTTCGAGATCGTCGAGATAACCGTGTTTCTTCAGGTACTTTGCCGCAATAAGGGCCATATCCATAAGGCAGACGGGCCTGTCCTCTCTTCCAAGGTCCTTACGCATGGAATAATAGAGGTCAAGGGCGTCTTCGAGCTCTGTCTTAATGAAACTCTCGTCGATGGTGATTTTGTCGATAACAGTGTTGAAGGTGGTGTGTCTGCAGTGATCTGACCAGTAGGTGTCCAAAATCCGCAGCTCGGTTTCGTTAGGATCGCGGTTTTCCGAGGCAAAGTAGTCCTGGACCGCTTTGAGGTCTTCTTTGGTCATGGCTAGGGACATGGTATCGATTAGATTTAAAAGTCCGGTTTCATCCAGGTCCCTAAACCCTTGTATAACTTCTACCGGTTTGGGCACCCCGTCATCCCTAAAGGTAAGAACCGAGAGGTCCTTCTCTCTGGAGTCAACGTGGTTGACGTAGTAGTTTTTGATCTTCAAAAGGTCTTCTTCAGAGAGGTCGTCGTCGAAGACCAGGAGCTTTGCGGTCTTGACCCTGATATCCTTTGCAGGGTCCAAAAGCTTGACGCAGGACTCGGCCACAGCTGCTCTCTGATCGAACTGTCCGGGCTTTAGTTCATAGGCAAAGTACTTCTTTCCGGAAAAGTCGTAGCTGTCGTAGAGAACCTCGCTCTGAATCTCGCAGAACACCCGGTACTTGGCCTGTTCTAAAAGTTCTGGGGTGAAGCCGAAAAGGTCGTATACATTCAGGATTCTGAGGGTCTTAACGTCCAGGTTCAGACTGGAGTTTAACTCTTGTTTAAGGCTTTTTGCTTCCAGTTGAAATGCCGGTTTTTTCTCAACGTAAATCCGATAGTTCATATTCTTGACCTCACATCTAAGATTTGGCACTAGGTGCCAGCGGTTTATCTGGATTCCAATTCGGTTTTAACAAACTGAACGAACTGATCTTCGGTCATGTTGGTAAGGGTCACATGGCCCATCTTCCGTAAAGGTCTGGGCTCTTTTTTCCCGTAGAGGTGGATGTAGGCGCTTTGGCCTTCTTGAAGCCGTTTTTTCTCCACAACCTCCTCGTATTTTGGCACCATCCACAGATCCTTCCCAAGGAGGTTTTTCATCACGCAGGGAGAGAGCAACTTTGGTTCTTCCAGGGGTAACCCCAAAAGAAACCTGGTCAGCTCTCTGTACTGATTGGTGCTGCAGCCTTCTATGGTGTAGTGGCCGCTGTTATGGGGCCTTGGAGCCATCTCGTTGAAATAGAAGGAGCTGCCTTTCACAAAGTACTCGATGCACAAAATTCCAAGATAACCAGCTCTTTCCATAAAGCGCACAGTTGCAGCCTTAATCTCGGCTTCCAAGCTCTCTTCCAGTCCCGAGGGGACGATGGACAGGTCCAGAATGCCGTTTCGATGGATGTTCCTGCTGATTGGAAAGGTGATGGTCGCATCTTTGCTTCGCACCGCAATCACCGAGACTTCACAGTCGAAGTCGATGAACTCCTCAACAACTCCAGGAGTGCCGAAGTAAGGCTCTACCTTGGCCAGATCTTGTTCGCTCTTTATGAGCACCTGGCCATGGCCGTCATAGCCCAAAGTGCGGGTTTTATAGATGCAGGGATAACCCAACTCCTCCACTGCACGATCTAGGTCTGTTTTAGTGGTGCAGCTGACAAATCTTGCGGTGCAAAGCCCGTGGGCGTTGGCATTTTCCTTCTCCCTTAGCCTATCTTGGGAGTCGAAAAGAGGCCGTATTCCCTGTTTGATGTTGTACCTTGCGTCCAAATCCACGAGATAGTCCGCTTTGACGTTTTCAAACTCATACGTTACCACATCGCTCTTTTTGCAAAGAGCCTCTAGTGCGTCAAAATCGTCAAAAGAAGCCGTGATAAACTCGTCTGCAACTCGGCTGCAGGGAGCGTCTTTGTCAGGATCGAGAACAACCGCTTTTGCACCGAAGCTGTGAATCTCCTCCACCAGCATCATGCCCAGCTGCCCGCCACCGAGAATACCAATCCACTTAAAACTCAATGTCAAGCACGTCCTTTGTCTGCTTTTCTCTGAAGGCGTGGAGCTTTTGGGAAAGCTCTGGATCGTTAATAGCTAGAATTGAGATAGCATACAATGCAGCGTTCTTTGCACCGTTGATGGCCATTGTGCCCACCGGTACGCCCCCTGGCATCTGCACGATGGAAAGGAGCGAGTCCAAGCCGTTAAGAGCTCGGCTTTTTACCGGAACGCCAACCACCGGAAGGGTGGTGTTCGATGCCACCATACCCGGAAGGTGCGCTGCTCCTCCGGCACCTGCTATGATCACCTTCAGTCCCCTCTCCTCGGCTTCCCTGGCATACGAGTAAAGCAGCTCGGGAGTGCGGTGCGCAGAAACAACTTTCTTTTCGTAAGGAACGCCAAAGGACTCCAGAACCTCGCAGGCTTCTTTCATCACATCGTAATCGGAGATAGATCCCATAATCACGCCAACTAATGCCACAGCGAAAACCTCCTCGAGATGTTTCCTAAAACCTCTATAAATTTAAAAAACAGCGACAAAACGCCACTGTTCACAGCACAACTCTACAAATATGGAACTTTGTATTGTTTAGCTAGTCTCTTTTTCATGCTTCAAGCCTCTTTCGGTGTAGATTTTGGTAAGCAGAAAAGAGTGACTAGTATCTCCATTTGCAGGCCACATTTTCCTAAAATCGGCAGATAACAAAAAAAGCTTACCAAATTCGGAAAAAGTGGTAAGCAAAAAAAGACCTAATGGCCTGTTTTTTTCTTGTAGTCTCTGAATTTACGGTTCAGAGGTAGAAACTTGCTTACCAATTAAAGCGATTATACAAGAAAAACTCGTATCTATTAGATTGTGTTTTAATCATACCATAAAGCTTTTGGCATTACTAGTAAATTTTAAAAGCCAAATACGTGCCCCTGCCTCAGATGGCGTATACAAAAAAGCTAGTTCTCGCCACCAAAAGTATTCCTGCGCCATACAAAAAACCGGGAGATCCCGGTTTCAAATGCCAGTGCTGCCGAAGCCCCCTGTTCCCCTTTGGGAGTCCGGTAGAGCGTCTACCTCTTCGAACTCGACTTTTTCGTAGCGGGTGATAACCATCTGCGCTAAGCGCATCCCCTTCTCTACGACAAAATCCTCTTTACCCACGTTGATCATAATCAGGGCGATCTCTCCCCTGTAGTCAGCATCGATGGTGCCCGGGGTGTTTAGGAGTGTGAGCCCGTGTTTAAGTGCAAGACCGCTTCTCGGCCTGATCTGGGCTTCATAACCCTCCGGAAGGCTGATGGCAATTCCCGTGGGTACCAGTGTAATCTCGCCCCGCTTCAGCACCACGTCGATGCGGGAATACAGATCCATCCCCGCTGAAAAAGGTGTTTTATAGCTTGGAAGAGGCAGGGAATTATCCAGCCTCTGTATCTTGACTTTCAGCATCTCAATCACCCCAATCAAGGCTCTTCAGTACGGAGAGCTTGTCCTCATCGCTTTCACTTGGCGCCATAACCGCCACGGCCAGCTGGTGAACGGAGTTGAACTGCCAAGCAGCTAGCTCCTTGATATCGGAAAGGGTAACTTTGTTGATCTCGTTTAGCACGTGCTCTTCGGAGATGTGGGTTTTGTAGTAGATCTCGTTTCTGGCAAGGCGAGTCATTCGGGACGAAGGCGACTCTAAAGCAAAGACCAGTGCCCCCTTGCTCTGCTCCTTAACCCTTTTAAGCTCGTCCTCTGTGACTGTATCCTTAATGTTCTTCAGCTCCTGCATGGTCAGGTCGACAACCACTTCTAAGTTTCCAGGGCTGAAGCCGGCATACATGCCGATGATTCCCAGATCGTCGTAGAAGTAGTTGTGGAACGAGTACGTAGAGTAGACCAAACCTCGATCCTCACGCAGAGTCTGGAAGAGCCTGGAGCTCATGCTACCACCGATAATGGACTCCAACAGGTGCAGCGCATACTTCCTGTTGTCGCTCCTACCGACGGTGTCTGTGCCGAGAACCAGGTGCATCTGTTCGATATCCTTCTTCTGGATCAACTTTGTCACGTTGATATCCGGCAACTCAAGAGCGGTTTGGGATTTTGAACCTGAAAGCTCGCCTAAGTTCCTTTCAACAAGACGCCTTGCAGCTTCATGCTCAACGTTCCCTACTGCAACAAAGACCATGTTTTCCGGCACGTACATGCGTTGGAAGTATCCGAGAATCAGATCACGATCGAAAGCAGACACCGTCTCCTCAAGCCCGATAATGCTCTGACCTAAGGGATGATCGCTGAACATCGATTGGGCAAAAAGATCGTGAACCATATCCTCTGGGGAGTCCAGGTACATCTTTATCTCTTCCAGGACGACCTGCTTCTCCCGCTCGATCATCTCTTCGGCAAAGGTAGACTCTCTGATCATCTCCGACAGTATGTCAACTGAAAGTTCCAGGTGTTCGTCTAGTGCTTTGATGTAGTAGCAGGTGTAGTCTTTGGTAGTATAGGCGTTCATCTGGGAGCCGGAAGCTTCAACGATTTCCGCAATCTCCTTGGCAGAACGCTTTTTAGTGCCTTTAAACAGCATGTGTTCGATAAAATGGGCAACTCCCCGCTCGTTGGGTCTTTCGTCTTGGGATCCTGCTTCCACGAACAGACCCACAGACACAGAGCGCAGGTGCGGTAGGGATTCTGTTAAGATAGTTAGGCCATTTGGCAATACGCTTTTTTCAATCATCAGCTACAAGTCAGAGACTTGTCTCCACCTCCCGAGTTGTTGGTGAACTTCCATTATATTACAGAATTTCACTTACGGTAATAATATCATATCCTCTGGACTTAATTTCAGCAATGAGTGTTCCTAGATTTTTCGCAGTGACCTCCGTAGGATGCATGAGAATCAGCGCACCGTTTTCCAACTTCGGGACGATGCGGCCAAGAAAAGTCGCTGCATCGGGATTCTGCCAATCTATGGTGTCCAGAGTCCACATAACTGTTTTATACCCTATTTCCGCTGCTGCATCGACAATTTTGCTATTGAACTCTCCGTAAGGGGGAGAAAAAACCTTCGAGGCTCTGCCGAACTCTTTGAGGAGCACAGCTTCGTTGTCGGTGATCAGCTTCTGAATGCTGCTTTTAGAAAGCTTTTTCGGGTGGACATGGGAGTAGCCGTGATTGGCGATCTCATGCCCGGCTTCAGCAATGGTTCTCCCCAGATCGGGGTTCTCCTGAACCCACGTGCCTACAAAGAAAAATGTGGCCTTCACATCGTGCGTTTTTAACGTGTCTAAGATAGACGGGATGTATTCGTTGCCCCAGGCAACATTGATGCAGAAGGCCACTGCCTTTTTGTTGGGATCTCCCTTAAAGATCGGAAGAGACCCAGAAGACGACAGAACGGCTCTTGGTATAATGACAAAAAGCAAAAGGAGAACAACCAGGACCGCAGCTATCAGAATAAACAGAAGCTGGGAACGTCTTATAATAATAAACACAGGCATATCCCTCCTAAGAGAGAGTATGCCTGCTGAGCTCGCCTTATGCTTAATAAGTAAAGACGTGGTTGCCGATTTCAACGGCTTTAACCCTGGTTTCAAAGTACCATCCGTTCTTGGCTATTCTGGGGTTGTAGAAAAAGAGCGCTCCGTTTGTAGGATCCCGCCCGCGCAGTGCTTCTCTGGCTGCAATGCGGGCCTGCTCTGTCACCGGAACAGTGAGATAGGTGCCGTTGGAGACAACCTCAAACTGGCCCTTCTGAAAGATCACCTCGGTAATGGAGTTGGGAAATCTGGGGTCTTTGACCCTGTTGAGAATTACAGCGCCCACTGCAATCTGACCTTCGAGGTTTTCTCCTCTAGCTTCAGCAGAAATAACGCGCGCTAAAAGTTCCACTTCCTTGTCTGTGGAGTAGATCAACTTGAAGGTATCTGTTGGAACAAAAAGAATCTGTCCCGGTCTCAGCTCCTGTTCGGCGCTGAGCCCGTTACGGGTAAGAATGAGATCTGCGGAAACACCGTAGCGTTTGGCTATCTCATCAACAGTGTCTTCCGCTCCTACAACGCAGACGTGTTCTTGGCCGTTGTAGCCAGAAGGAAGAATGCTGTAGGAAAGATGAACGTAGGACTGATAGGTGTTCTGCGGCCTTTCCTGCGACTCTTTCGTTCCCACTTCATCGAGTTTGATCACCAGCTTGTTGTTGGGGATGATGAGCTTTTGGCCTACCCAAATCTTGTCTGCGTCGGTGATACCGTTTACGCTCAGAATCTGAGCGACTTCGGTGTTGTACAGCTTTGCGATCTGTGTTAAGTTTTCTCCCGGGCCAACGACGTGTTCAACGGCTAAGCTCGGAAAACCTAAAGCAAAGAGCAAAGCTGCACAGAACAACCAGACTCTAGCTGTCCTGAAAGAGCGTTGTGCGCAGGTAGTTGTCGTTCTCAATGAATGCCGCCATCTCATCTAGCTTTCCCCTCCATTCTCTGCATTTTGGCAATGACTGAAACACATCGCGGCTGTAGCTTTTGTAAAGGGCTCTCGAGTCGTAGATCACTACCAACCCTTCGTCGCTCTGGCGGCGGATGAGCCTGCCAAACCCCTGCCGCAGCTTTAGGAGAGCTGCCGGAAGGGAGAGTTCACGAAAGGAGTTACCGCCCCGCTCTTCCACGAGCCTCTGCCTTGCGGCGAAAAGCGGTTCGGAGGGAACGGGAAACGGCAGTTTGGTAATGAAGACAGCCTTTAGCGCATCTCCTGGCACGTCCACACCCTCCCAGAAGCTGTCGACGCCGATGAGCACTCCCCGCCCGTCGGCTCGGAAAGAGGCAATCAGCTCCTGGGCATTTTTGTCGCCGTGGACGTACAGGTTGATGCCCTCGAGGTCCTGAAGTTTCTCTTTGACAATCCTAACCATTTTAAACGAGGTGCAGAGGATAAAGCTTCCTCCCTTGATCCTCGGTACTATCTCTCTGAGGTGATCTGCAATTCTCTCAATATCCTTCTCGCTGTTGGGATTGAGGAGATCTGTCGGTATGGCAAGAAGGACTTTCGAGTAGTCGAAAAGGGACGGCAAAATCAGCTCTCGTGGTGTAAAGCCACTATCCAAACCAAGACGCGACTTGATGTACCTAAAGTTTCCGCTGGTGGAAAGAGTTGCAGAAGTCAGCGCTACAGGCTCCACCGCTGAAAACAAAATTCTGCGGAGCGCCTCACGTACGCTGAGGAGAACGCTGTGGAATCCCTGCCTGTCCAGCCAGCTGACTCTGTCATTCTTGTCATCTAGGAAGGCATCGAGGCTTCTTACAACTCTGTTTACCTTTCTGCTGAGAGCTTCCGCTTCAACAGAGGTATCGCCGTATTCTGCAAGGAGCTGAGCCGCTTCTCTGTAGTGCTGTCTGATATTTCCAGCAACCAGGGCAGCATCGGTCTGCATGCCCCATGCTGTGTCTTCCCTGTCCATCGTCTCTCCGAGCTCTTTAGCCCTGTTGATGTGAGGAACTGCATCCCAGAGTTCCTGTTCGATTCGGGTTTTCAGTTCGATATCCTGCCTTTGCAGCTCACGGTTGTTGATCACCTGATTTCTCAGACCATGGAGAGCATCAAAGGATACTTCTTCCCCAAAGCATTCCGTAGCGGCTTCCTCAAGATGATGGGCTTCGTCTAAAACGATGTGCGAAAGAGCGGGCAGGATCGAGTTCTGATCGGCACCTACAGAATCCTTAATCATCAGGTCTGTGAGCAGCAGGTGGTGATTTACCACCAAGATCTTGGTTCTTTGGGCTTTGACTCTCAGCCTTGTGATGAAGCAGTCGGTTCTAAAAGGACACTTCTGGCTCAGGCAGTAGTCTGGGTCGGAGACTATGTTCCTAACTGTCTCAGGGTGGAGCCTTCCTGTCAGTTCGTTGATGTTGCCATCTTCTGTTTCCTTGATCCACTTAGAAAGCAGTGCTCTGTCATCTTCGGGAATCAAAGTATTTCGCAACCTGGTCAGGCATATATAATTACTGCGGCCTTGTACATACATGAAGGAAATCTCTTCACCGTAGACCTCCTGCCAGATGCGGGCAAGAAAGGGCAGGTCTTTCTTAAACAGCTGCTCCTGCAGATTCTTGGTGCCGGTGGAAATGGCAACGCGGGAGTCTTTATCAGTAAAGAAACTGGGCACAAGATAGGCAAGGGACTTCCCCGTGCCGGTCCCTGCTTCAATGATCGCTTTATGAGCGCTGGTAAAAGCCTCGGCGATGCCGATGGCCATTTCCAGCTGGACGTGGCGCGCCTCGTAGCCGGGCATCTTTTCGGGCAGTATGTTCAGAAAAAACTCTTCGACTTTACCCTTCAAAGTTCAACAACTCCCTGCAGAGTTTGAGGTCTGCTGTTCTTGCGGCAAGGTCTCCTGGAGTCTCGAGGATCCCGGGAACAGAACTGAACCTTGGATCGTCCCTGATAATCTTCAGCGTCTCTACTCCCAGTTTACCTTCTGTCCAATTGGCATGCCTGTCCAAGTTGCTACCCAGCTCGCCTTTGGTATCATTTAAGTGAACGAGCTTAACAGCTGCAAAGCCAACTGTAGCGTCTATCTCTTCGTGCAGCTTGAGCCACACGTCCTTCCTGCGGAGATCGTATCCTGCAGCAAAAGCGTGACAGGTGTCAAAACAGACGCCAAGGCGCTCTCCGTTTGTGGTTTCATCGATAATAGCCTTCAGCTCGTGGAAGTTCTTGCCGACTTTACTGCCTTCACCTGCTACATTTTCTAAAAGTATCTTTACGCCGCCTGCAGAGTCTAAAGCTTTAGACAGTCCTTCGGCAATGTAAGTTACCGCGTTCTCGTCGCCTCCACCTGGGTGAAGAACCAGAAAGTCTGCTCCAAGCATCTTGCAGCGCTCTACCTCCTCCAACAGGGCTTGCAGAGACTTCTCCCGGATCTCGGGGCTTTTGGAACCCAGGTTGATCAGGTAGGAAGAGTGAACTACAATGGGGCTGAAATCGTTCTTCTCGGCTCTAAACTCCGCTGCCGCTTCTTCGGAGATTTGAGCGCTTTTCCACATTCTTGGGCTTGCTGTAAATATCTGCAGAGCTTCAGACCTAGAATTCCTGCCTTCGTCAAAAGCTCTGGTGAGTTTTCCCGATATTGAAACGTGCAGTCCTAATCTCATAGCTTTCAGGCCAAGTGGCCTCTCCTTTCATAAAAATGGTACTCTCGACCCTTTTCGGCTTCTCGCGTTGGTACTCCTGCAAAAATATGGTTATCGGATTGGAGTTGGTCTGTATGAAAAAGAACCTTTTTGTACGGGCGGTTTTTCTCGCGTTTTTTGCGCTGTTTTTAGGCGGCTGTGTGGTGATCGTCAAACCGATCGAGTATCATCCGGAAAAGCTCATTACGAAAGACCTGGCCAAAGCGGTAAAATGGGAAAACTACAGTGACATTATGCGCTGCTTCTCATCAGATTGGGTTAAGGTTGTAAGCGGCTATCAGATCAGGTATTGGGATCAAGAGGACGCTGCAGACTTCTTCTACTTCGTACCCAATCCCCAATTAAGGGGCACCACTGTGTTCGACTTCACCCTCCTGAGGGTGGACTTCGACGTCTATCCCGACGTTGCCAGAGTGTACGGCGAGCTGTATATGCAGGGGCTAAGAC
>LFSI01000036.1:60932-68387 GCA_001512545.1 Clostridia bacterium DTU065
TCTTGATCTATCCAATTTCGAACTCGATGAAGGACCAATACAAACTCATTCTCTGTAAGGCATATCTCTGCCTCTACCGATATACAGAGCCCTAAAGGGCTCTTTTTTTTTGCCCAGGGAGCTTTCGGAGTGCAAGAACGACCGGAGGTTTTCCGCTTGCCATAAGGCTTCCCCGTTTAATTTACCGGTAATTCATTACTACCTAAAAAAATCTTTCTAGAATGTGCATAATCTTCCAGATGCCGCATACTCTATCTGCAAAGTGAGATTAGACAAGTTCCCCTGGGAGAACTTCCAAGACGCTGCTTAGCTGCGCTAAGCCTTTGGAAGCAGTTGTTTGGCAGACTATCAGCTTTGTAGTTGCCTCGCCGGTTGGGTCTTCGGACAAGCTGCAAAAACGTAGCTTCCAGAGGAACTGCTTCTTTGGACAGGACAGCCAAAAGACAAGCCTCTGAAAAAAGGCAAGACCTGGTTAGATCTCGGACTCTCTTCAGCTGAAACGGAAAACGCCCGGGATTACCTGGACTATAGCGATTCGTTTTCTGCTGGTCCGGGCGAGGTTGTGCCCAGCTTGGACAGGCTGGGATAGGTCAGGGAGGTTTAGCAATGCGTAAATTCGTTTTTATATTATTATGCCTTCTGATGACAGCTAGTGCGTTTGCGCTGGACCTTGGGTCCGTTGAGTTGGAGCAGTCAAGTGGAACTAGCCAAGGCGGTACAAAAATCCACTTTTCTCCTGGATCTGTGGGCGGAGCAATCACCCCTTCGAAGACCACCCTTGCAGCATTAGCTCTATCCGATGCAAACCCCAAAACTCAGATGTCTCTGCAGACCAAAGCCTCCATCCCGTGCTTCCTCGGCATTGCTGTCTACCGTGCGGAAAACAGACCTCTTGCAGGCAGTTCTGGCCCTGAGTGGGACGCATTGAACAACCAGAGCAGCAGGTGGTCCGTACTCTTTGACCGCGAAACCTGCGACTTAATCGACCAAAACTGGGAGATTGTCCAAGGAAGCACGGCATCGCAGCTGTTCCCCAACTCCGATTTTCCTATCTTTCTTGAAGCTGACAGCACTTTCTTTGTGGTGATCTACTCCAACGACGCCTACATCTATGAGGTTCAGGCTAGCCCTTTAAAGTTCACAGGTGAAGATGTCAACATTAACGATCTACCGTTGGACATGCTGTGCCAGCTTGCCACCGTAAATGACCCAAGTAAGCTGGGAAGAACTGTCTTCGGGAGCGGTAGCATTGGAATCGATGATCTGGAGTACAGCGAGACCGTCGAGATGACGTTCACAGATTCTCAAGTTGTGGGATTCGACAACAGACCGTACTGCACGTTCACAGTCATCAAGCACAGGTTCCGCGTGCCTTATGAACTGAGCATCAGGCATGGCGAGTACATTGGCGTTGTCACCTTTAGGGCTTACACGCTCTAACCCTTTGAGTAAGTGCGTGATCGCAAGCAGAGTAAGACAGACGTCTATGTGTCAGGAGCCCTCCGGTTTTGAGGGCCAAGGGAGAGGGGAAGGCAGCCAGTTCTGTAGCTTTTGCGCTCCTTCCCGGCCCTCCCCAAAACCCGTCCGGTTTTTTCAAGAGTCCATGCATGGATCTAGGCCTAATTACATATAGCTAAACAGTGTCGGCAGACAAAACTTCTGCCAAATTACGGTAAATTTTTCTGCGGTTCATGCATATTACACCTGTCACTGAATCATACTATTAGCGCAAAGATGTTCAATTCTTGTTGAATTTTCCAGAAGGAGGAGAGTTATTTGAAACGCTGGATCGTTCTCTTGCTTCTCCTGCTTTCACTGGTATCCGGAGCGGAGGTCTTCCACAAAGATCTGGGGCTTCTGCCTTTCGATGTGAAGACTACAGTCAACCTTTACGAGCTGTTTCCGGAACTTGAGGGAAGCTATATAGACAACCTTACTAGCACGGTAGCTGCAAACTCTGCCAAAGATCCAAACGCGTTTCCTGAGTTTGTCAACGTTGCAGAAGGTATCGTCTCCATGATGCCAACCCTAGACGCCCCTCCGGGTTTTTACAGTTTAGTCTTTGCAGCCTCTGGTCAAACCCAGGCCGTGATCGTCCTCAGTTTTCAGATAGATCAAGTGCTCAAAATCAACGCCGACCCCCAAAGTTTCTTCTTGGATGGTTACCGCAACTCCGAGAGCACCATTGAGTTTCAAGTGACATCCAATGCCAACTGGGAACTCTATGTACAGAGTCTTGGCAGCTATCCGGCCTTGGAAGTCACAGCAAATGGCAGAACAGTTTATCCAAATGAAGTACCAGTGCTCCTTGCGACACGAAGCGGCGGACGCCACACACAAAGCTTCAAGGTTCAGATCAAGCTTGCAGCTGACTACAAGGACATCCCTGCAGACTTCTACGTTTTCCCGCTGGTATTTACTCTCTCAACCACTGATTAACTAATGGCTAACAACCTAGCAATAGGTTGTAAATAAAAAAAGGAGGCAAAAAAATGCGCAAACTTTTCCCTCTATTTCTCATCTTGATGGTGCTTTTTGTATCCAGTTTGGCTCTGGCTGAGACTGTTCCAGACGCTGAACTGTACGGACAGCACGTAAACGATGACGGTATCGTCATCACAGAGAAAACCGGTAGTCAGTTCATCAACCTCGACTACATCAAAAATCGTGACGGTGGCTACTACAAGGATGTCAATGGTAAGAATCCTCAAGCCGCTCAACTGACAATTAGAGCAGAAGCATACATCCCCTGCTACATCAAGATGACTGTTACCGGCAACATGGGCAACTCTGTCCTTGAAAGCTTTGGTCCTGGTGCTGCAGCTATCTCGACCGCCCAGAAATACTACATGCTGTTCGACAATGAGGTCGGTGGCTACGTCGATGGCGACTGGGCAGTTCTCGGTCACGGCAAAAATGCTGAGATCCAGCCCGGCGACGATGTGTTCATTCAAGGCTGCGACCAGCTGAAAGTCGTGGTCTACGCCAACGACACCTTCAGGTACGATGTCATTGGCGCTGCTCTCGTAGCAGCTTCCAACGTTGACACCACTATCGCCAGCCCGCTTCTCCCACTGCACATGAGGAGCAAAGTTGACGATGGCGACTGGGATCTGTTCATCTTCGACGGCGATACGGCAGATACAGTCAGAATCGCCGAAAGACCTGCAACAGACACAATCACAGCTCTCCATCAGTTCCGCGTACCATACACATTGAGTACAGCTCACGGCCAGTACAACGGCAACATCACTCTCAAAGCCTACACCATCTAAAGAACACCAAAAGCCCGGGCCACTGGCCCGGGCTATTTTGGAGGGATTAGTCATGAACAGAAAACTCTGCGTTACTTTGTTACTCTGCTTAGTATTTAGTCTCACCGCTTTGGCAACTGTTATCGTCGATCCGAGCCGGTTTGTCCTCGTCGGACCTCCCGGAACCCGCTTGACACAATCGATTAACGTCATGAATACAGGAGATGCTCCTGTGAATTTAACTGCAGTGTTATATGATTGGGTATTGGATAACCAGGGTAAGCTCCAAGAGCTGCCCGCTGGAACGTTAGAAGATTCGCTGGGAGCCTCCCTGAAGTTCAGTCCGAGGCAGTTTAAACTAGAACCAGGCCAGACTCAGGTGGTAAGGTTCACAGTGGAAGTCCCAACAGACGGCATTGAACGTAAGGGCATTGTTTTTTTCGAAGAGGAACTGCCAATTCCTGGAGACCAGATGGGAACAACTATTACCACCAAAATCGGCGCGACCATCTACGTGGCTCCTGAAGATGCAACCCTTGCCTTTGAGATTATCGATGTCAACGTAGCGTTGATCGACGGCAGCGTCTATTTTCTGGTGGAAGCTGTCAACCAGGGCACCGCCCATATTCGCTTTGCTATCGACTACAAGCTGCAGACAGCCACAGGCAGCGTTTTGCTCCATGATTCATATTCAGAACAGGTCCTGCTTCCCGGAAAAACGTCGAAGCTCTACTATCCGGTTGCCGCCGTGCCAAGCGGCGACTACCGCTTGTCTCTAGTTTTCAAGTTTACCGGGTTTGATGTAACCCACGAGCAGGCGATCGTGTTCAGAGTTTTAGGAAGTGGCTCATGAAAAAACTACTGATACTAATACTGCTGTGCGTGTTTGCTGCTTCGGCGTTTAGTTACGAAGAGCTGCTTTTGGAAGCTACTATTAAGTACTCCGACGGAAAGATCAAATGGCAGGACATTATTGATGCTGTAGATGACGGCGGTCTGTTAATCCCCATCTTTCAGGTAGCACCTGCCCTTGATCTTGACGTCTCCTTTGACAGAGTCAACGACATTTTCTCCGTGACCTGGCAGGAAAATACCCTCCCCTTTTCCAGCACGGGATACGACAACCTGCCACTGCTTTTGGACAAAATGCCCGTAGAACTTGCAGGTGACTACTATGTACACATGGAGTTTTTCCAGAGTCTCATGGGCATCACCTACCTCTACGATCCCCTGAAAATGTCCCTAGTGATTGTTCTGGAAACTCCCAGCCCAGTAGTGGAGCAAGTTGAAAGTGAAGAACTGGAACTAGAAAAAACCCCTGTGGTGGTCTACGAAGAGCCTCTCAGCGTCCTTCGTCCTTCCTCCATCGAGTACCAATTGGAAAAGACCTACCGCAGAGGCTCCAGCCAGACGAAAGGCCAGTTTTATCTTCATTTTCGCTCTGGTTTAGCGGAGATCTCCATAGGTGCAGCATTGGACAACAACAAGCTGAAAAACCCCTACTTCCTCCTTACTTACGAGAACAACAACATGCTTTTTAAACTCGGCCATACCTCGTTTACCTCGAGCACAAGACTGGGCAACGTTTCTCTGTTTGGACTCCAGTTTATCTCACCTTACCCTGTGATCTCCAGAAACTATCCTCTTGCGCAGATCGAGATCCAAGGCAAAAAGGGCGACACAGCGGTGATCTTTGTTAACAATACTCCCGCGAAAAAAGTCGAACTGAAATCTAACAATCCCGAAACCGTGCTGGTAGCCCTTAAGCCCTACCGGTATCAAGTGATCACTGTGGAAAATGCCAAGATCTTAAGCAAGAAGATCTCCTACAATGGCGTTTCTAATCTCAACCGTGGAGAAAGCCAGTTCAACCTCTACGCAGGCATCTTCGGCAAGAGGCAGTTCGAACATCTCGGAGAGCTTGCAGAACTCTCCTACAGCCGCGGTCTCACCGATAACATCGATTTTAACCTGGGTTTTGTCTGGCAAAGATTAGGAACCGTTCTGGAAAAACCCCTCCTTCGTTCAGCACTGCAGTTTGAGCTGTTTTCAGGAGTGAGCCTTGCTTCTAACGTTTATTTAGTCGGCAAAAGCGTTGGAGGAGACGCTTCTCTTATCACCACTTTTAGAACCGGATATTTAGAGCTTGGCTACTTCAACAACCCGAGGGACGTTCTAGCCTACTATCAAAAGCCCACAGGTGAAGGGGCCAGCTTATTCTTGGAAAAAGATCTCTGGTCAAACCTAAGACTCCAGGGGAGCGCAGGTGTGACGTTTAAGACCGATACCACTCCGCTACTTCGCTACTACAAAGGCTCTGCGTCTTTAAGCTTCAACAAACCTCTTTCTCGTTTTTCTCTAAGCTACGGCGAAAGCGAAAACTACCTCGCCCAATTGGAAGAGGTCCTACGCACAAAAACCTTAACTGCAGGTATGAGTTTGGCGTTTTCCCGCCTCAGCTTGAGTACCAAGTTCTCCGATCAGTCTTTCAAGCTGGAAAGCCTTTCCTGGAAGCAAAGACAGCTCCAGGGCAAGGTCACAGCCAACCTGTGGAAGCGGCTGTATCTAAGCAGCGAGGCTTTTGTCCTCGAACAAGAAGGTGCTTTGTCCGGCGCCGGTGAATTGCAGCTGGGCTTAAGTCTTCCGAGAAGCGTGAACCTTAACGGTGCTTTTGACATCCAGGGCAAGTTAAGACCTGACGAGGAGTTAGAGAACATGACTGCTTCTTTAGCCCTCAGTTTCTACCTTTTAGGTCCACACTGGGAGTACAAGGTTCAGAAGAACGAAGGAAAGCGAGGCGACTACACCGAGTACTCTGGCAAAGTCTCTCTGGGAAACAAAGACACTCAGTTTTGGCTGTCCGCAGCGCTGCGACAGACGGCTCAAAAGTCCCTTGAGAGCACCTTCAAAGGGTATTTCGGCCACACATTTGCCAGTGGCTTGACGCTGGGACTGAAGTACGAAAAACTCCCGTCCTCCCCACTTACCGGAGAACAGGAGCACGTAGCATCTATCACCATTTCGCAGGGAATTTCATTTTCCGCCAAGGGCTATCTGGGCCACAAGTACACCGGGGAAAACCTGGCTACCACTCTCGCTGGAACGGTCTTTTTGGACCTTAACGGAAACGGCTTACAGGACGAAGAAGAGCCCGGAGTGCCCAACATCGAAATGAGGATAGGCTCCAAAACCGCTACAACCAACCAGGACGGTTTCTTCTTGTTCAGCGACCTCAGCCCTCAGATCACCATGTTCGGTTTCAATCCAGACAAACTCACCACAGACTATGTTGCACCCCTGTTAGAAATGCCGGTGAGAATCAGAACTGGCGACAATATAGTCCTGGATATGCCCCTTACCATGAACGGCGTGCTCAAAGGCAGAGTGTTTATCGACACCAATTTGGACGGCATCTACAACGATCAGGATATTCTCTTAGATTGGGTGCAGATAAAAGTCCTTGAGTCGGAAAAACAAGCTTTTACAAACAAAAACGGCAACTACTATGTGGAGGCACTGCCCCTGGGTAGCTTCACTGTGGTTGTTGAACCGAAATCACTTCCATTAGGTCTGAAGACACCTGATCCGGTACGGATACACATCACACCCGACGCTCTTGACGTAATCGTGGATTTCCCCCTTGTTTACTGAAAAAAAGCCAGTGGTTTTTTCAACCAACTGGCTTTTTTGCTGTTGCGAACTCCATCCTACGATACTCGCTCCTTGAGCTACTCCTCAATCGGATCGAACAAGCGCTCCGAAGGGGATACCTCCTTCTCCTGCGAATTGAACATTGACCTGGTGTCCACTTGCTGTTCCGAACGTCTTGATGTCTTCAACTGACCTAGTCTGTATTCGACTCGATCCAGTCTGTCCCTTACGTCAGCTAAAACCAACGGAACGAAAGAGATTGCTGATCCAGTTAAACAAGCATAAAGCGCGTACCAAAAGCCTGCGAGTACCCAAGTCACAATAGTGCCAATCAACGTTAAGATGAGTAAAAAAGACCCAACGATTCTTAGAAAAGTGCTCGGTTCAAACCCCTAACTTTGGACATTATGCAGCAATAACTTCAGGTTTCAAATCGTTTCTCATGATTGCTTTGTGGTATTCTCTGGGAGGCTTGTCTCTCAGACTCCCATGACGACGGCGCTCGTTGTAGTAACGCATGTACTCGCTCACTTGACAGTATGCATCCTGG
>LFSI01000022.1 GCA_001512545.1 Clostridia bacterium DTU065
CTGCCGAAGACTTCCAGCTCATCCATGAAGACGTAAACGTCTATGGGAAATTGGATTTTGACATATCTTGCCTGATGGTTGAGGCCGTCCAAAACAAACTCCTCTTTCTGCAGTCTGTTGTTCCAAGGACCTACGGCAGTCTCAACGGTTCCCATGTAGCTGAAATTCTCGTTGTCTGTAGAGAGGTAGTAGTCGATGTAGCGGGGGACGAAGATTCCCGCACTTCTGTTCTGTAAGAAGTGTCCCTTAATGCTGTTTACCGTTTGCACGTCTCCAAGATCCACGATGATCGTTCTTCCGCCCTGGCGGTAGAAGCAGCGCCATTCGGCGTCCTGGTATCTCAGGGTACCAAACTGTCCGTCTGTAAGCTCTCTGCCGTTTTTGTCCTCGTACTTGGTTTCATAATCTGCAAAAAATGCATCGGGCCAAGAGGCTACAACCCTATAGGTTTTCCCTAATGCCAGATTGATCAGCGGATTTTCACTGGCCTTTGCAGCCCGGGGCATGAAGAAAAGCACCAACAGCGCAAGGAGAACAAACTTATACATGTGTACACCTCTGCTTCTCATTTTTTCGGCGCTTTAACCTATTAACATTAGGTGACCTGCTTCTGGCAGGTCACCTATACTTTTTATCGGTAAAACTACAAA
>LFSI01000042.1 GCA_001512545.1 Clostridia bacterium DTU065
GTTCCTGGAGGGAGGTCTACGATGAGGTAGTCCAGCTCGCCCCAGGTGATGTCGGTCCAAAACTGAGAAATGGTGCTGTTTAGAAGCGGTGCCCTCCATATAACGGGATCGTCTTCACTTTCGAGAATCAGGTTCACCGACACCACTTTGACTCCCAGATCTGTCTCTGCTGGGTAGACTTTGCCCCCTACAGAAAGCAGGTTTTCGGTTACACCGAAGATCTTGGGAATGGAAGGTCCGGTAATATCGGCATCTAAAACGCCGACCTTATAACCTTTTTTCTGGAGCGATGCCGCAAGAAGGCCGCTTACAGAGGATTTTCCAACGCCGCCCTTGCCGCTCATCACAGCGATTACATACTTGATACTGCTGTCTTTGTTCAGCTCTAACTTTTGCATTGTTTGGGCTGTGCCCATCACCTCGATTGTAATTAGCTAGATTCTCCAGGGGCAAAAAAATCTCCGCCCAAATACTAATCTCAACAGAAGAGTAAATGCGCGATCCCTTTATCAATATACCTCAATCGTTTCGCCAATAAACAAGTAGTTAACCTTTTCGCCCAGCAAGCTGTGGATGTGCTCCATTTTCTTCGGATGGTAGATGCAGGTAGGTACGAAAACGTCAAAGTACTGATCGATCAGCTCAGCATCGGCTTCTAAGGCTAGGGGATCGTCCTTGAAGTCGACCCTTCCCACCAGCATATAGAGCTTTCTCTCTTTGCTGATGCACAACGCCTTTTCTATGGAGCTGAGGAGCCCTCGTTTTGTTCCGCCGCAGACCATAATCCAACCCCTTTGGGTCTGAAGCAGGAGGAACTGCTCGTCCCTGATGCTCGACGGAACCAGGTCGGCGCCAGTGCACTTAAAGACCTTCTGCTCGATCGAAGGCTTGGCGTCCAGAGCAAAGGGAATTTCACCGGAAAAGAACACTCCGGGGAACACCTCTGTGGTTC
>LFSI01000001.1:0-2828 GCA_001512545.1 Clostridia bacterium DTU065
ACGGTCACTACCATGAAGGTTTGGGGCGTTGTGGTCTCTTCAACTCTTGGCTCGGTCTTCGGTGCGGTGATCCTCTACAGTGTTGGCAGGCTGGTAAGCGTAAAGACCCTTGAACTTATTTTCGACTCTAAGTACGCCAAGATCGTCCATCTGCGAAAGAGCGATGTGCGCAGGGCAGGGCACTGGTTCGTAAAACACGGGAACCTGGCGGTCTTTCTCGGTAGATTTGTGCCGGTGATACGGAGCCTGGTGTCCATTCCTGCAGGCATTGCCAAGATGAAGCTAGGTCCGTTTTTGGCGCTCACCTTCCTTGGTACCAGTATCTGGAATCTGGTTCTGGTCTACCTGGGAAAGATGGCGGGAGATGCTTGGGAGTCGGTGAACAGGTACATGGATATCTACTTCCTCATTTCCATTGTGATCCTCGCAGCTCTCGGTGCATACATCGCCGCAAGGTTCATTAAGAGCAGGTTCTTAGTCCGGCAAAACCTGCCCGAGGCCGAAGGCGAAGAAGGCCAGGGGGAAGAGTAGAGGGTTTCCCGGTGCAGTGGGCGACTGCGAGTTTCGGAAGATTAGTTGCTAAAAGTAGCAGGAAAAATGCACCGTGATGAGTAATTCCTCTTAGGTCGACCTTACAAGCATTACTAAATGCAGTTTATACACCGAACTAGAGGAGGGATTTTGTGATAAAGATTACAGCCGATAGTACCTGCGATCTATCTCCTGAAATTCTAAAGAGCTTGGATATCGACATTGTGCCGCTGTCCATCGTAGTTGACGAAAAGTCGTACAAAGACGGTGTGGATATCCAGCCCAGTGATATATTCGATTTTGTTGAAAACGAAAAGAAAGCTTGCAAAACCACAGCTGTAAACAGCTTTGAATACGGTAACGTTTTTAAGAAACACCTCAAAGAATACGATGCAGTGATCCACATTAACATCAGCTCGGAGTTCTCATCCTGCTATCAGAACGCCCGCATTGCAGCTGCTGAACTCGAAAACGTCTACGTTGTCGATTCGAGGAATCTTTCCACCGGCAGTGGGCACATCGTTATGGATGCAGCACTGATGGCAAAGGAAGGCGTAGAACCGGCAGAGATCGTACGCAGACTGGAAGAGACCATTCCGAAAGTGGATGCCAGCTTTGTGATCAACACTCTCGACTACCTGTACAGAGGCGGCCGCTGCTCGGGACTAGAAGTGTTCGGGGCAAATCTGTTGAAGATCAAACCTTCAATCGAGGTTGTTGGCGGCAAGATGAAAGTCGGCAAGAAGTACAGAGGCAACTTGAAACTCTGCCTTGAGAACTACATCAAGGACAAGTTCAAAGACGCATCAGACATCGATCCTTCGAGACTGTTCATCACCCACACGCCGGTTCCCGAAGGTACAGTAGAGATGATTAAAGAACTGGTCGGTCAGTACGTCCAGTTTGAGGAGATCATTGAAACCACTGCAGGCTGCACGATTAGCGCGCACTGCGGACCCGGCACTTTGGGCGTTCTCTTTAAACGTCTCAGCACTAAGCAAAACGGCGTGTAAAAGGGTAGAATCCCTTTGGGAGGCGCTCTCAAATAGGGTAAACGCAGGAGACGATTTTTCGTCTCCTTTTTTCTTCTTGCAGAATTTGCTCTGCAGATTGCACTTGAGACTCCGGGAAATCTAGCTGAGAAAAAAAGAGGGATAGCGGCAGATTTACTTAAGTTATACAGTAGAAGACTGCCGCTTTGAGGCAGAGCTACATGTTTACTCCAAAGGAGGATGCCTATGGCACTGAAGGTGATAAGTCAGACTCCTCCACAAACATCACAAGAAAGAACCACCGAGAGTGGAGACATAAAGCAGCTATCTAAGCAGCTAATGGAGATGCAGGGGGTCTACGATGCGGCTATCAAGAAGGTGTGCGAGAAGCTGGAGGCGATTAACTGCAAGTTCCAGGACCAGTTCGACCACAGCCCCATCAGATTCGTTGAAACTCGCTTGAAGACTGCCGAAAGCATCTACAAGAAGCTGAAGAAAAGGGGATGCCCGGTCAGTCCCGAGTCAGCTAGGAAGAATCTCAGCGATATTGCAGGAATAAGGGTGGTGTGTTACTTCATCGGCGATGCCTACGCAATTGCAGATAAGCTCTTGCAGGAAAGTGACATCATCCTTATCGAAAAGAAGGACTACATTGAAAAGCCAAAGGCCAACGGCTACCGCAGCCTCCACCTTGTAGTTCAGCTTCCTGTGGTTCAGTCCGGGAAGGCAGAGCTTGTGCCTGTGGAAATCCAGATTCGCACCATGATGATGGACTTATGGGCCGGCCTCGACTACCAGCTGAAATACAAAAAAGAACAGGCAGTGGATCCCCAAATCATCCAGTGCCTGAAGGAGTGCGCCGAAAAAATCGCAGAGTTGGACAACAGGGTCCAGGACATCTGCCGAAAGATCTAAAGAAAAACCGTCCCTGCTTGCGCAGGGATTTTTAGTTGAAAACAATGCCTACAGGTCGCCGTGAAAACCTTTCTAATTGTGCGCCGCCAAAACTGCAAAACTAAAATGATAGGTTTTTAATGACTACCTAAGTTGTCGAGAACGGGCTTTACGGATTAGAGGGATTTTAGTGAAACAGTACTTCGACTACAAAGACCAACGACTGGAGTTTGAGTTGGTGCATAGAAAACGCAGGTCCATTGAGATTCAAATAGATGAATCCGGGATCAGGGTCATCGCTCCTGTAGGTGTCAGCCCGCATATACTACAGCAGGTTTTACAGGACAAGGGGGACTGGATTTTAAGTAAGCTGGCGATACTGAAAAACCGGAAGACCATCTCCCACACCTT
>LFSI01000001.1:2886-13825 GCA_001512545.1 Clostridia bacterium DTU065
AGGCCGTATGTGGAGCTCGGTGAGAGTACCATTACCGTTTCCACTTCCAGACGCGACCCGGAAGATGTGAAGCGGACTTTGGAGACGTGGTACAAAAAGCAGGCGAAAGAGCTAGCTAGGTCAAGGGCAGAGCACTACAGGAAGATCCTAGACGTGCAGCCGGTAGAGGTGAAGATCTCTTCTGCCAAGAAGCGCTGGGGAAGCTGCAGTCCGAAGGGGAACATCCTCATCAACTGGCGGTTAGTCATGGCTCCACCTTGGGTATTTGACTACGTAGTGGCCCACGAGATGTGCCACCTAATTGAAATGAACCACTCAAAAGACTTCTGGCAGCTGGTGGAAAGAGCGGTGCCCCACTACAAAAAGGTGCGGGATTGGCTGAAGGAAAACGGCTACAAGCTCAAGCTCTAGCAGCAGGCTGCAGAAAACGAATTAGGAGAGATATTACTTGCAGAAACGGGCAGTTTTTTTAGATCGAGACGGAGTGATCAACAGAAGCGACGGAAAGCCCCCAAACACCCCTGAAGAGCTGGTCCTCTTGCCGAAAGTGTCGGAAGCTATCTCCAGACTGAATGCGGCGGGGTTTTTGGTATTTGTTGTTACCAATCAGGGTGGAGTAGGTCTTGGCTACATGACCAAAAAGAGCTTGGACAGGATCCATGAGAAGCTCCTGCAGGAGGTGAAAGAAGGGGGAGGCCGAATCGACGAGATCAAGGCCTGCACCCATAGGCCTAGGGCTGGCTGCTCCTGTAGAAAGCCGAAACCGGGAATGATATTAGATCTTGCAGCAAAGTACGACATCGATCTTGCCAAAAGCTATATGGTCGGAGACAGAGACTCAGATATTGAAGCCGGACGCGCCGCTGGCATAAAGACCATCTTCATTGGAAACAGAGCGGAAGCCCCTGAGGAAGCCGACTTTACAGCTCCCGACCTCTTCAGCGCTGCCGAAATGATTCTCAGGGAATAACCTTCAGCGAGCAACCTGGAAAACAGCATAAAAAAAACGGGCCTGCATCACGCAGGCCCGTTTGCATTTTCCAAATCTTACAGACTAGTCTTCGATCGGTCTGAACCAAACTCTGACATAGTCGAACTCAGTAGCTGTAGAGCTGGTACGGAGAGAAATGTATTTTCCGCTCTTGTGAGGTGAAGTATCCACAACATCGATTACGAGCTCGCCGTCTATGTAGCCTTTGATCTCGCCGGTTTTGGTGTTCAACTCGATCCTGACCAAACGCTCATCATAGATGCCAACTGGGTAGCCGGCAACCTGCTGCAGATAGTTCAACCTGTTGTTGGTACACTTGTAGAATTGGATGTTCTCCCTGTCGTGCCACATCAGGTAGGATTCTCCTCTTGTGGCGCCGTCAGGTTGGCTGGCCATAAAGTGGAGACCGCTCATAGGACCCCAGGTTACAGAGGTCTCGAAGTAACTCATCTTGTACTCGTAGATGTAGATGCCTTCCTTCGATTGATCAAGCTCCTGAGTAATGGCGGTGTTTTGCGACGAGGTGTCGTAGTTGACCATAAGACCGCTCTCGATACTCCAGTCGCCGTCGTAGGAAACCCAGTTTACTTTGCTGGGATCATCATCTTTTGTGAAGTTAGCTTCATAGATGA
This sequence comes from Clostridia bacterium DTU065, assembly GCA_001512545.1. Lineage (GTDB taxonomy): Bacteria > Bacillota > DTU065 > DTU065 > DTU065 > DTU065. The sequence goes on from LFSI01000001.1 coordinate 4,510, forward strand.
GAATGTCCTCAGCTAATGCAAAAGCGGAAAACATTAGGAGTGCGCAGATGAGCGCAAAAAGCTTTTTGTACATGTAAATACCCCCCCACCTAGTTTTTCATTCATTTTTCTAATTCATTAAACAACTGATTTATCCTGCTAGATCTACCTTTCTTGCAGACAATTTTTTCCGGGATCCGCCTTATGAGGCGGTTTTTTTGTGCATCGTAGAGTTTTGCGTCTGCAACTTTACACAAAATATAGATAACCAATAGGTGGATTTGCTGTTTTCGCCAGGCAAGCTCTTGTAAGATGACATTGGACAAGGAGGAAGTAAACATGAAAAAAGGTATTCTGATCGTTTTAGGTTTGGTACTACTTGTGCTTTTAGCGTTCACCTTCGCTTCGAAGAACAAACCTACAGCACTTACAGGAGTTGTTAAGACCGGCGGTTCCACTTCCGTCGAGAAAGTGATGAACTCACTGATCTACCAGTTCCAGCTCTACAACAGAGACGTGCGTATCGACTACGAAATGAACGGTTCAGGCGACGGAATTAAGAGCACCCTCAGCGGCCTCTATGAAATTGGCCACTCCAGCAGGGACCTGAAGACAGACGGTTCTGAGTCCGGACTTAAGGCAATTCCCTACGCTATCGACGGCATTGCAATTGTAGTAAACAAGGACAACCCAGTAGAAAACCTTACCAAGGAAGAGCTTTTCGGCATCTACACCGGAAAGATCACCAACTGGAGCGATGTCGGTGGGAAGGATGCGCTGATTACCGTTGTCTCCAGAGAACAGGGCTCCGGCACCAGAAGCGCGTTTTCGGAGACTGTGGGCTTGGATCTGAAAGAGAGACCGGAAACCGCGCAGGTTACATCGGCAACAATTACCGACTCAACGGGAGCAGTTCAGACTACAGTTATGCAGAATCCAAACGCCATCGGCTACATGTCTTTTTCCGACGTGGACAGGGATAAAGTCAAGACCGTAAGCTACAACGGCGTAGAGATCTCCGAAGAAACCCTGAGATCCGACACCTACAAGTTAAAACGGACGTTTCTGATGGTTGTAAAAGAAGGCGCGGAGCTTTCAGGATCGGCTCAGGCATTTTTGGACTTTGTGCTGAGCGATGAGGGGCAAAAAATCGTTGCAGCAAACAACCTGATTCCAGTGAAGTGATCTGGTGCTGCGGGCACAGCCCGCTATAGCGCGGCCTTTCGGCTCGGACCAAGAACATATTACCTAGAGGCTGTAGGCTTTTGCGCCATTGGCATTTAGGACAAAAACCGGTTAATAGACTATCTGTAGATAAAGCAAAGTTCCATTTGGAAGCATTAGCCAAAAATGGAAAGGAGTAGAAGATGAAAAACTGCGAACGTTTTGCGAAAACAACATCTCTTTCAAAAGCCACAAGCCTAGAAGACATAAGCCCTAAGGTAAAGCTAGAACGCATCATGCACATCATCTTTCTCTGTTCTGGCTTTATCTGCGTTGTAGCAGTGGTCTTAATCTCCCTGTACATGGTGATTTCCGGACTGCCTGTGATCAGAGAAGTGGGGTTGAAGAACTTCCTCTTTGGCACCGTCTGGGATCCACTGAACTCCACCTACGGCATTTTACCGTTTGTTCTGTCTTCGCTTTTGGCTACTGGATGCGCCGTGCTTGTGGGCGGCCTTTTCGGACTTGCGGTGTCAGTGTACTTGGTGTTTTTGGCAGGCCAAAGAGTCGCGTCAATGCTGCGCTCTTTAGTCCAGCTGCTTGCTGGGATTCCTTCGGTGGTCTATGGACTTCTGGGAGCCATGCTCATCGTACCTCTGGTCTTCAGGATCCAAACCTTTTTCGGGCTTCCCACAAGCGGGTCGCTTCTTGCGGCAATTTTCGTGCTGGTAATCATGATTCTTCCTACCATCATCAGCGTTTCGGAAAACGCTCTACGAGCGGTGCCTAAACAGTACATGGACGGGTCGTATGCCCTGGGTGCATCAAAGATTCAAACCATCTTGAAGGTTATGATTCCCAGCGCCAAAAGCGGGATCGCCAGCGGCCTGGTCCTGGGAGTGGGGAGGGCCATCGGCGAGACCATGGCGGTGATGATGGTTGCGGGAAACGCTTCACTATTGCCCGAGCTATTGAAACCTGCCCGGCTCCTTACTGTAGGAATATCCATCGAATGGGCTTACTCATCGGGACTCCACAGGCAGGCGCTTCAGGGAATCGGCCTCGTGCTTTTTGTGTTTATTATGCTGATCAATGTAGTGCTCCACAGAATGCTGAGAAGGGGAGGAGAAAGCGGTGAAAAGTAGTTTGTCTCGAAGAAAGATCCGCCCGTCCCACCTTCTAGCCTATGGCTTCATCTACTTCTGCAGCTTTTTGATCTTTGCGGTTACGGCCTTTTTCGTAATCTATATCTTCGTTAAGGGAATTAAGGGCATCAGCTTGGGCTTCCTCACCGAAGCACCAAACCCCATTCAAAAAACCGTGGGAATCTTCCCGAGCATCGTTAATACCCTTTACATCATCATTTTTGCCCTGTTGTTTGCTACGCCCCTTGGGGTGTTCGGCGCTATCTATCTCACCGAATATGCTAAGAACCAGAAGGTTATTAGGATTATCGAGTTTGCCATCGAGACTCTTGCAGGAATACCCTCCATCATCTACGGAGTCTTTGGCTACATGTTCTTCTGTTTGGCTCTGGACTTGAAGGTATCGCTGTTTTCCGGGGTACTGACCCTAACTATCATGGTGCTTCCCACCATCATTAGAACGGTACAGGAAGCCCTAAAAGCGGTTCCCAAGAGCTACCGAGAAGGGGCTCTGGCCATGGGAGCAACCAAGTGGACGATGATCCGCACCATCCTGATCCCAAACTCCCTCTACGGTATCATCACTGCGGTTATCCTCAGTACAGGGAGGATTGTGGGTGAGTCGGCAGCCCTTCTTCTTGTAGCAGGAGGCTCGGCGATGTCTATGCCCCACTGGTCTGTGTTCAAGCAGCTTGCAAGCTCGGGCTCCACACTTGCTGTTGAGCTTTTCCGCTACGCTTACACCAGAGGCCAAAGCGAAGTGGGCTTCTCTATAGCAGTGGTCCTGCTCTTAGTCGTGCTTGTCCTCAACCTACTAACCGGCTTCATCGGCAAAGCCCTGAATCGAGGAGGTTCAAAATGAAACAGATAAACGCAAAAATCACCGCCAAAGACCTGAACGTCTACTACGGCGATAACCATGCCCTAAAGGGCGTGAACCTGGAAATAAAGGAAAGGCAGGTCACCAGCTTAATCGGTCCGTCCGGCTGCGGGAAGTCAACTTTCCTAAAGAGTTTGAACCGCTTGATCGACTTGGTACCGAGAGTCAGGGTTTCGGGCGAGGTGTACCTGGGGAGCGAACCTATCTTCGACAGTTCGGTGGACGTGACGCTACTCCGCAGTAGAGTGGGCATGGTCTTTCAAAACCCCAATCCCTTTCCTATGAGCATCTACGACAATATTGCCTACGGCCCAAGGATTCACGGCGTGAAAAACCGCATTGAACTGGACGAGATCGTGGAAACCAGTCTGAAGAAGGCCGCCATCTGGGATGAGGTTAAAGACCGGCTGAAAAAGCCGGCGCTGTCCCTATCAGGAGGTCAACAGCAGCGTCTCTGCATCGCCAGAGCACTTGCAGTGCAGCCCGAGGTGATCCTTATGGATGAACCTACCAGCGCACTGGACCCCATCTCCACCATGAAGATCGAAGAGCTCCTCTCGGAGCTAAAGAAGCAGCATACAGTTGTGATCGTCACCCACAGCATGCAGCAGGCGGCCAGAATCTCCGACTACACCGCCTTTTTCCTGCACGGCGAGATTATCGAGTACGGCAGAACCGACAGGCTGTTTTCCAGTCCAAGGGACAAACGAACCGAAGACTACATCACAGGAAGGTTCGGTTGAAGATTTCCCAAACCAAAGGAGGATGCATCATGACCGGAAGGCTTACCTTTGATCAAGAACTGAAAGACTTGCACGATACCCTGATTAAAATGGGTAAAGTGGTGGAAAATGCTATAGATGAAAGCATCTTAGCGCTGAAAAACAAGGATATCGAAGTGGCAAAAAGAATAATTGAAGGCGACAATGTTGTGGACGAGCTGGAGAAAGAGATCGAGCACAAGTGCTTGCTTTTGATATTGCGCCAGCAGCCTGTGGCAGGAGACCTCCGCAAGATCTCCACAGCCCTAAAGATCATCACCGATATGGAAAGAATCGGGGACCACGCAGCAGACATTGCCGAGCTGACCATAGATATCGCCGATGGCAACGTCTACGGCTCCACCAAGGAGATCGTGCCCATGACTGAAGTTGCCATCAGCATGGTTCGCGATGCTATCATTGCGTTTATTAGAGACGATCTGGAGCTAGCAAGAGATGTCCGGACAAGGGACGATGTTGTGGACAACCTTTTTCGTCAATATAAACTGGAACTGGCTGAAGTGATTAGAAGCGGTAAGGACACGGGGGAGCACGCGCTGAATTACTTGATGATCGCAAAGTACCTAGAGCGCATAGCCGACCACGCTGTCAACATCTGCGAGTGGATAGAGTTTGCCCAAACCGGAGAGCATGTGTGGCCTAGATAAGCTGAAGGAGGGGTGGTTCGTGGCCGATCTTATTTACCTAATTGAAGACGACGAAAGCATTCGCGAGCTCGTGAAAATGGTCCTGGAAACCTTCGGCTTTCAGGTTGCCTATTTCGAGACCGCAGAAGAAGCACTGGAGGCATCTTTAGAGAGGCTCCCTTCCCTTTACATCTTCGACATTATGCTTCCGGGAATGGACGGAATCAGCGCGGTAAAAAAGCTCCGAGGAGATCCGCGGACCACTGAAGTTCCGGTGATGATGCTCACCGCCAAAGACACCGAGTTCGACACGGTCACTGGGCTCGATGCAGGAGCTGACGACTATCTGGCAAAGCCCTTTGGGGTTATGGAACTTGCTGCAAGAGTCAGAGCGCTGCTTCGGCGCTACAAACCGGCAGAGGAAGAGGTTCTTAGAGCAGAAGATCTTTCGCTAAACCCCCTTACTAGGGAATGCATTAAAGCCGGAGAACCGGTACAGCTGACTTTCAAAGAGTTCGAACTCCTCTACCTCCTGATGAAGGAGAGAGACCGAGTGGTCACTAGAGACGAGATCATCGCTTCTGTTTGGGGAGAGGAGTTTTTGGGAGAGACCAGAACGCTGGACATGCACATCAGATCGCTCCGCCAGAAGCTCGGCGACGACGCGGAAAACCCCAAGTACATCAGAACCGTTCGCGGGGTAGGGTACAGATTCGTCAGCACGTAAGAAGTTTGGTGGGATTTACATGAAGAAAAAAGTGTTCCTGTGGCTCTTGGGCGTAATCGCTGCGGTACTTGCGGTCTGCAGCCTGCTCGTCGGGGTGGCTTTTAGCATCAGGGAAAAGCAGGAGACGGTGGAATATCTCCAGATCATCACGTTGAAAGCGGCTCAGGTTTACGAAGAAACTGGCGACCTATCCCTCATTGTGCGCCTCACAGATGCAGACAGAGTTACTCTAATTGGCGAAGGTGGAGCAGTGGTCTTCGACTCGGTGGCAGATCCCAAAGAGATGGAAAACCACGGAGATAGGCAGGAGGTTAGAGTTGCCCAGGAAGGTCTGGTGTTTGTGGCAGAGAGGCGGTCTGAAACCCTTTCCACAAAGCAGATCTACTCGGCCACAAGGCTTTCCGACGGTTCGGTTCTCCGCCTTGCCAAAAACTTCGGCGGCCTTGGCGAGAACCTCGGTCTGATTATGCCGGCAATTGCCGCATCAGCCCTCATCACCCTGGTTGTTTCGGTGGTTATTGCCAGGACCTTCTCGGAGAGCATCGTTAGACCCTTAGAACATACAGCGGAAAAGCTTGCCCAGGGGAGCTTTGCAAGCCTTGCCGAAAGCTCTTCGAGCTACTACGAGATCGACCGCATCGTCTACGACATCAACAAGCTGGTTCGGGAGATTGCCCGGTCCAAAGAAGATCTACAGCGGGAAAAGGACAAGATCCAATTTATCCTGGCCAAGATGGCTGAGGGATTCATTCTCCTAGACGGCGACGGAAACATAACGCTGATTAACGACAGCGCAAAGGAGATCTTCGGCTGGAATGCCTACGGCGATCCCGAGACATTAGATCTGCTTAGAGGCAGCGAGAAGATCTCCGGTGCGGTAACTGAAGCTGCAAGCAGGGGGACTTCTAGCATTTTCGATCTCGAGCTCGGGGGTAAAACCTATTCGGTGCATGTTGCAAGAGTGTTTGGAAGCACTCTCTCCGAGGAGGGGCGGAGCGTCAGCGTGCTGATCATCGACGTAACCGCAGAGAGGCAGAGCCAGAAAATGCGGAGCGAGTTTTTCTCCAACGCCTCCCACGAGCTGAAGACTCCGGTCACCTCCATTTTGGGGTTTGCCGAGATGCTTGATAGCGGACTCCTTTCTGAGGAAGACCGAAAAAATACCTACACGCGCATTAAAACTGAAACTAGGAGGATCGCCGAACTGATCAGCGATATCCTGACCATATCCGAACTAGAAGGGGGAAGAATGCCCGAAGACGAAGAGACGGTGGTTTTAAGCGAAGTTGCCAGAGACGTGGCAGAGATGCTTAAGCCCACAGCGGAAGCCCTGGGTGTTACCGTCAGCGTTAAGGGGGGAGAAGTGCGGTACAGAGTAAGCCGCCGCAAGATCCACGACCTTATACGGAACCTTGCAGAAAATGCCGTAAAGTACAATAAAAAAGGCGGCACCGTGGAGATTTCCACTTACTCTACGGCAAACGACGTGGTGATCGAGGTCTCCGACACCGGGATAGGCATTCCGGAAAAAGCCCAAAGCCGCATCTTCGAAAGGTTCTACAGAGTGGACCAGGGGAGATCTAGGAGCGTTGGCGGAACCGGGCTGGGTCTTGCCATTGTAAAGCACATCACCTTGAGCCTTGGAGGCGAGATTCTCCTTGAAAGTAGGGAGAATGTGGGTACCAAGATCACAGTCAAGTTGTCCTACAAAAAGCCCGCAGAAAAATACTCTACGCATGCGAAGTAAAGGATCGCATGCGTTTTTTTTATCACGTTATTTCACTGGATGAAAAAATTTCCGGTTTCTGCCGAAAAGCAAAAGGAGTTTGCAAATAATTAGTCAATATAGCAATTGTTGGGAGATTTAGCATTTGTCAGCAAAGACTATCGCAATGGGGGTGCAAGAGTGTTGAAAAAAGGCACTGTTTTTCTTTTGTTTGCGCTTTTGTGTGTGCTAGCGAGCACGCTTCATGCAGTGGAGATCGATGTGTGGCTGGTCGGCCACTCCAACGAACAGGTGGAGATCATCAGAGAGCTCACCGAAGACATCTTCACCAAGAACACGGGAATCTCTGTAGTCTACACCAACCTGGGCTGGGCGGACATTGAAACCAAGTACCTCATGGCTGCAGCTTCAGGGGATACCCCTGACGTGGGAGCGGCCGGAGCCCTGTTCCTCCCGGAACTAGGACTTAGAGGTGCTCTTATCGACCTCAGCACCATGCCCGATTTTGAAGAGGTGAAAAACCGCAGCTTTCCGGGCTTCTATCGGTCCCTCGAGTATAGAGGGCTGACTTTTGGCATTCCGTACACTGCAAACGTTACGGTGGCCTTCCAGAGGGACGATGTTCTTGCAAGCCTTGGCATCGAGAAGATCGATACTTGGGAAGAACTGATGGCAGCTCTGCCCAAGATGCAGGCCAACGGCACCAACTTCTCCCTCCAGTGGTTCCTCACCGAAACCCTCTACGCCGACGTGAACATGTTCATGTGGCAGAGGGGAGCAGATGACTACAATGAAGACCTCACAAAGTCAGGATACGACGATCCCGAATGCATCAAGGCCTTCACCGACTATACCAATCTCTACGTTAAGTACAACATTCCCAAGGAGATCCCGGTTTTCCAGGCGTTTATCAACGGAGAGCTAGCGCTCTGCCTGCAGTATCCGCCTTTTTACCAAAATCTGCTCATTTCCGCTCCGCAGCTTGACGGGAAGTGGAGCATGGTCCAGGCTCCGGGATATCTCATGGAAGGAAAACTCAACCGCACAACCTTCGGCGGCGGTCAAGCTCTAGGGATTTTCGGAGATTCCAAGAAGAAGCAGGAAGGCTGGGAGTATATCAAGTGGATCACATCTGAAGAGACCCAGCTTTTGCTCTCCAAACTGATTATGGAAAGAATCCAGGGGACCTTGTTCCTTCCTTCCAATAGGGGGGCCGTTAGCAGCACGCCTATCGATCCGAAGGGCGCAGAGATCTTTGACAAAGCCTTGAACGAGGGCACCTCTTCTATCTACGGTCTAGTTGCACCGAATCACAGAAGGCGCTACCTGCAGATGGCGGCGCAAAAAACCATTCTTATGGGTGTTGATGCGGAAACTGCAATGCGCGAAGCAGCTTTGGAGCACAACCAGGAGATTGCACGAAAACAGGTAGAGTACGACAGGTTCATAAAAAGGCTCCTTGAGGCACAGAGTAGGAACTAAGCGTGGAGGAGTTCCCATAAACGGTGAGTAGGATTATACGAAAAGAGCGGTAGCCGGTGTCGGCTACCGCTTTTGAGTTCCAAGTATTTTCTCTGCAAGGAGACCTTTTGTATCTAAGAAAGATTATGTCGATGCAAGCAAGAAAATCAAAAATGGGACTACTATTCGGTATTGTTTTCAGAAGGATAGCGTAATTAATTGTAGAAAAAAGCATTACATATATTATTTCTGAAATGTCGCACAAAAGAATAGGGTCATTTGGTAGATTTGATTAATTTCGTGATACGTGTAGCAACATCTGTTTAACCGCTTGGTAAAGCGATTTGTAGTCGAAGGAGGAGACTGCGTTGAAAAAATGGTATCGAATTGCTCTGGTAGCATGCTGGATAGTCATTTGTGTTGCTGTGATTTTGATTGCTTTAACAAGAAGTACTTCAGATGCTGTTAGTGAGTCGCCTACGAAACCAAAGTTACGTTTAATGGCTTTTGGCAACTACAAAGTAAAAGAGTTTCTACAAGAAGCTGTTGGGAAGTTCGAAGAAGAACTTGAGCCTTCGTTCGTTGTACAACTGGAAGTAATTCCCACTTCCTTTGACATGGACTATTACAACATAACCGGCTACATACCGGGATACGAGCAGCTCTTGCTTGCAGAGTTCGCTGCAGGAGATCCGCCGGACTTGTTTTTCTTACCGCCAGCACGAGAAGAAATCTACAGAAAAAGTGGTGCATTACTGGACATATCTCCTTGTACAATGGTGATGCAGACATACCATGTTAATCAAAGTCATTGACCTTTGACAAC
>LFSI01000016.1 GCA_001512545.1 Clostridia bacterium DTU065
CCTCTACAGCAGACATGTTGGAAGCCGTAGAGAACTGCCCTGCTAAAAACGTTATTATTCTACCCAACAATAAAAACATCCTTACCACAGCAGCCCAGGTGCCCAGCGTAACTGACAAAAACGTTTTTGTCATCGAAAGCAAGACCATACCCCAGGGCATCAAAGCGCTTCTCAGCTACGATCCCGACATCAGTCCGGAAGAAAACGTCAAATCAATGAGCGAAGCCATCAAAGAAGTTAAGACCGGCGAGGTCACCTTTGCCGTTAGAGACACCAGCATGAACGGCTTCCAAATTGAAGAAAAGGACATTATTGGTCTTGCTGAAGGCAAGATTGAAACTGTTGGTAAAGACGTCAGTACCGTAGTCAAAGAACTGGTCAAGAAGCTTGTTGATGAAAACTCGGCCATTCTAACTCTATACTTCGGTGCAGATGTTTCAGAAGAAGCAGCTAACGAACTGTTGGATGAACTGCAAGAGGAGTATCCAGATTTGGAACTGGAGATGTACAACGGCAACCAACCTTTGTACTACTACCTGATCTCTGTAGAGTAGGGGGCTGCACCTAGTATGAGCAAAACGGTTATTGTTATAGATAGCACCGCTGATCTGCCGGAGAGTCTGAGAAGAGAACTGGATCTGCATATGGTGCCCCTTAATGTGCATTTTGGGACAGAGGTTTACAAAGACCAGGTTGATCTAGACAGCAAAACCTTTTACCAGAAGCTCAAAGCGAGTAAGGATGTTATGCCCAGAACGTCTCAGCCATCCCCTGCTCAGTTTGTTGATCTGTACAAACAGGTGGCATCTCCAGATGATAGGATTCTCAGCATACACATTTCCAGCAAAGCCAGCGGTACTATCCAGTCGGCACTGATCGCCAAGTCTCTTCTTCCGGAGTACAATATCGAAATCATTGACAGCGAAGGTCTATCCATCCACTATGGAATGCAAGCAGTGGAAATGGCAAAACTCGCCCAACAAGGAGCTTCGGTAGAACAGATCCTAGAACACCGCAAGCGTGTCAAAGAGAGCATTGAGGTTTGCTTTACCGTAGAGACCTTGGAGTACCTTCACAAGAACGGCCGTATCGGCACTGCTAATGCTTTTTTAGGTACAGTACTGAGCATTAAGCCGATTCTGTCCATTGAAAACGGCATGGTTTCAGGTGTGGAGAAAGTTCGCGGCAGAAAGAAGGCTGTCAAACGCCTTGTAGAGTACATCGTGGACAAGATGATCGACGCACCTGGACAGAAACTGTACTTGGGTATAGTTCAGGGAGACGCAGAGGAAGAAGCGGATGGGATCGAAGCCGAACTGAGAGCGATTTTTCCCAAAGCCGAATCTATACAGAGATTTGACATGGGACCGATTATCGGCTCCCACGCAGGTCCTGGCACCGTTGGGATCATTGGGTATAAGCTGTAACGTCCAGTTTTGTGAAGAATGGATTGAGATCATGCGTATAGTTGGTGGAAAACACAGAGGTAGAACAATCAAAGGACCGCCAAAAAAGCAACAGCTGAACACCAGACCAACAACTGACAGAGTACGTGAATCGCTATTTAATATAATTGCTCCCCGCATCCGGGGAGCAAATTTCCTTGATTTATTTGCAGGTACTGGTGCAGTTGGGATTGAAGCTTTAAGTAGAGGGGCGGAGAGTCTGACTCTCGTTGAGAAAAACATGGCTATGGTGAGGGTCATTAAAGACAACCTACTTAGCTTGGGGGAGGAAGCAGAAGTCTTCCCTGTTGACGTCTACAAAGCTTTAGAAGCACTAGCAAAAGAAGGCAGGAAATTCGAAATCATCTTCGCCGATCCTCCGTACCATTTAGAAACAGGCCAGGAGTTTTTCCAGCTGGTGGAGCCTGTTTTATCTGAGGGAGGATTGCTTGTTTTAGAGCACAGCGCTGAACAGATCGATCAGAACATTCTCTTGGAACAGAAAAGATACGTCTACGGTGAAACGATTATTTCTTTGTTCACACGGGGGGAACACACATGAAAGTTGCAATCTGCCCTGGCAGTTTCGATCCTTTGACCAACGGTCATGTGGACATTATCAATAGAGCAGCACAGGTGTTTGACAAAGTTATCGTTGCTGTTCTGCACAATCCCAACAAGAAGCCTCTTTTCACCATGGAGGAAAGGGCACATATGATCAAAGAGGCTTTAAAAGACCTGCCCAACGTGGAAGTGGAGTACTTTAGCGGACTACTGGTGGACTACGCAAGAAGCAAAGGCGCTTGTGCCATCGTCAGGGGACTGCGAGCTGTTTCCGATTTTGAGATCGAACTGATGCAGGCGTCTGTGAACCGCAAGCTTGCACCGGAGGTAGAGACGGTCTATATGATGACCAGCAATGAGTACTCGTTCCTCAGCTCCAGCGTGGTGAAGGAAGTGGCTAGCTTTGGCGGCGATGTGAGATGTATGGTGCCCACGGTAGTGGCTGAAAAACTCGCGGAAAAATTCGGTAAGTAGGGGGAAAAACCAGATGTCAACGGTTGAAGATAAGTTAAATGAACTTGAAGTCTATCTCAAGTCTGCAAAAGAGCTTCCCTTGACAGATATGGTTCTGATTGATCCGGAAAAGGTCTTCAAACTTATTCAAGAAATCCGCGACACCCTGCCTGAGGAGATCAAGCAGGCTGAAGAAGTACTTAAAGAGAGCGAAAAGATCATAGCCGATGCCAAAAACAAGGCTCAAAATGAGTATCTCGTTGCTGTAGCACGTAATGAGGCCATTTTGAAGGACACCGATGTTGTCCGAGAGGCCCAAAGCAAGAAGGAACAGATTTTGAAAGAAGCAGAGAAAGAGGCCAAGTTCTACGTTGATTCCACTTTGGAGTGGATTGACAGCAAGTTCTTGGAGATGCAGAAGATATTGGAGCAGAACCTTGAAGCAACCAAGCTAGGCCGCTCTGAACTGAAGCGGTTCAAGATTCAAAGGTAGATCTATTGTCGTGCGAAAAATAAGGAGAGAGCTTCGCAGGTGAAGCCCTCTCCTTTGTTTTGCATCGGTTTATTCAAACTGGATAGTCTCTGTATACTCACCCTTAACGAACTTATAAGTGACGTCGTAGACTTCGCGAACTTCTGGCCAGGTACTTCTGGCTGCATCGTGGAAGATCTTAACATCCTGATACCAACCGCGCAGGATATCGTTTCCGTAACCAAGGGTTACAGCTGTCCGGAGGTAATCATAGTAACGTTCTCTCTGCTCAGTTATGATGAGCACGTCTGGACTGGCTTCAAACTCCAGCCCCATGCTGTAGGTTTTTGCTTCTATTGCAGCCCTGAGCAGTCTGGAATTATCTTTGTCCAGATGGAACATGTAGTTGGGTTGGAGCATTACCGCATCGAAGCCGGCTTCCTTCCACTGGGAGTATCCGGCAGCCATAAAGTAAGGGATCCAGAAAAAGCGCAGCCCCTTCTCTCTAATATAATCGCCTACTCGCGGCAGGTAGTCGCCTTCAATGCCATATAGCGTGGCGTTTTCCGATAGCCAGTAGTAGCCGATTAGTTCGAGATGCTCGTACTCGCGGGCTTGAAAGCGCTTTTCAAACTCCTCGATATACCACTTAACCACGTTAAAGCGGTTTTCAGCAGCAGCTTGTCTGCCCACTCTGTTAGATGTGAGGTAAAAGGGGTTATCGGGGTCAAACGGATACGCCGAGACCTCAGAGGGATTAGGAATCATGACGATGACTTTGACTTTGTGGTCTGGATCTCCGAGCTTCTCCCCGGCAAACTTCACGGCGCTCTCAAACGCATCGAAACCGTGACCAGGATTAAAGACGCGATTGAGCCACCACAGCCAGTCAGCTTTTGTCGCTAGGTTGTAAGCTCCGAAGTTGCGCCCGCCAGGAGCGGAAAGACCTAGGAAAAGGAAGGTATCAAAGAACCAGTCCACCGGCTCCAGGTCTTCGTTGAGGTAGGCAACGTAAGGAAGCGCGTGGCTTTCCTGCCAGTTGATGCCGCTGAACTGATCGTAGATGAGCATGATGTCCCGAGCAAAACCAGTTTCTTCTGAAACTCGTTGGTGATCGCTATCAATCGAGTGGTAGAGCTCCTCAGTAAAAAACTTGCCGAAAACCCTATTAAGCTGATCGAAGTTTACTTGACTGAGATGTGATGGACCAGTGTTTGCTGCAACGGGTGTTTCGGGTCCGAAAACCTCAATCTCATCCACAAAAACCCAAACCCCAATGTCGAATTTAACCGCCACATATCTGGCTTCCTGCCCTTTGCCATCGAGTTCTAGTGTTGTCCGTTGGCTTATGCGAGTGGGCATGTCTTTGGTGGGGTAGTAGTTAGTTGAGACTACTTCCCAGTCGATGCCATTAGTAGAGGTTGCAAGGCTCATGGCCAGAGGAAAGAGCACACCCGACGGTTCGTCCTTGGTAAAACCCAAGACAACTCTGTCGATAGTGTAGCTGTTTTCCAGGTCAACAACGATGATTCGATGATTGCGTCCTGAGTAGCCCACCCAGTGCGGGTTCAGGAAGTTCGCCAGGGCATAGTTTCCATCGGTGAGTTTATTGTTTCTGTCGGGGTAGTTTGAACTTGCCGGATAGTCAACTCTGTAGGGTTTTCCCAGAGCCAGATTCTGTTCGGCTGAAGCAAACCCTGAGATCACTAGTAGAGATAGAAGACATACTAACAGTTTAAACATATTTCTGCCCCTTCCACGTGATTTTTCTCTGTTGTATACCTTCCGTGCAGTTGCTGAAAATCCTCGTTGAACTTGCAGATGGGCTTGTTTTGAAGGTTTTCTGCCTTGTGTGCCTGTTCTAGAGGTGGGGCAAAAGGGTTTTTTTACCTGAATGTATAAACAAAGTGGTATTAAAGCAAAGGAGACGTTGGTTATGTTGGATTTCACTTACCACATGCCAGTTCGCATACTAACTGGACGAAAAATCGTATCCAAGGAAGGTGACCTTCTCAGGGCATTCGGAAAGAAAGCGGCCGTGATTACAGGAAAATCCAGCGCGGCAAAAAGCGGTGCTTTGGCCGATATAGCCGACATCTGCACAAGGACCAGTGTAACGTTTCAGGTGTACAATTCGGTGCAGAACGATCCGCCAGTTGCCAATGTACTGGAGATCGCTGCAGAGATTAAACAGTTTCAACCTGATTTTTTGATCGCAATTGGGGGAGGATCTGTAATAGATGCAGCAAAAGTGGTCAGCTACCTGCTGACAAACGGCATCTCTCCGGAGACCATCTGGCAGAAGCCCAGACTAAGTCCTCTGCCTTTAGTGGCGATCCCTACCACTGCAGGAACCGGTAGCGAAGTTACGCCTTATGCCGTTTTGACCGTCCCCGAAGACGAAACAAAAAAATCGGTGGCGACTCCCCTGATCTATCCGAAAGCAGCTTTTTTGGACCCCGCTTACACTGAATCCATGCCTCGTGAGGTAACCATAAACACCGCCATTGATGCTCTGAGCCACCTGATAGAAGGCTTCATCGCCAAACGTGCAAACAACCTCAGCGATATTCTTGCTATCGAGGGCATGGAGCTAATGGCAAAAGCCCTTCCAAGTCTTCCTAAAGGTGAGTTTACCTCCTCGTGCAGAGAGCATTTGCTGTATGCTTCGCTTTTTGGAGGCTTGACTATCGCTAAAACTGGCACTACACTAGTTCATGCATTGGGTTACTCTTTGACCTACTATCATGGTATAGAGCACGGCAGGGCTAACGGATTGCTTCTTGGAGCATACCTCGACTACATGCAAAACGCCGTGCCGGAGAAGGTTGCGCTGATCGTAAGCGCGTTGGGGTTTGCCAGACTTGAGGAGTTCAAGGACTACCTGCGCACACTGTATTCATTAAATCTGGAGCTATCAACAAGGGAAATCGCTCTGTACGTAGAAAAAGCACTAAAAACCAGCAATGTTCAAAACACGCCCGGCGAGATCAGTGGCTATGTTGTTGCGGATATTCTCGAACGCAGTATCAGCTGAAGCAAGGATACTCACATGGGCATCAATATGGCTTATGTTCGAGCTTTAGATTGGAAGGGGAGCTTACTAGATGGACGAGTTGATTCATCTATCTGTAGATACAAAAATAGAGCAGGCAACGTCTCAAGTCTTTCCAGAGATGAACCAGCAGATAATTGACAGTTTATGCAGAGAAATAAACTCCATTACCGATTACTTCCGCAGTGTGCTTAATGAAAATACTTTGTACGTTTCCGATGAGTGGACCGGGGAAAGATTCAAGCAGGACTTTCTTATGACTTCGGTTCATGCAGTAAGGCAGGGCAGACAATCTGAGATTTGGCCCAACCTGAAAAAGACTTCTGGGGACCTTATTATCGATTGCCTTATGGACATGATTGAGTCTGCGAAAACTTCGATGAGTCCCGATGAGGTCGTTTCTAAGGGATTGGTTCCTAAAGTGATCGGGGTTGATGCGGCCACAGAAATCCTGCACAAGTTTTATCCTACGAAGTTTGCCACGCGCAACGAAAGGCTTGAGGCAGGCTTGGCCTACTTCCTGTTCGATGGAGATAAGGACAGGGTAAAGAGCCTCACTTATGAAGAGTACATCAAGTACATGAAGGATCTTGCCGAAAAGCTGAACGAACACTACAGTGCCCGCGATCTATCGATATCCGAGACGTGCAAGCTGTTTTTGTTGGAGAAGCTGCTCGGGCGTGTTGTGGATGTTTCAAGCGATCAAGAATGATTTCATAGAGTTTTCCTGCCGCAGGCATGCCCTGCGGTTTTTCTCTTCCTAAAGGTCTAGTTTGGGCTCACAGGCCATAAATTGGTTAGGGGTGGTGCTATGAAAAAATCCAACCTCTACAACGGGCTATGGGCCCTTTTCAGCGTAGTTATGGTCGTTCTTCTCGTGAGGTATCCCGAACAAGCCCTGCAGGCCGCGATAGAAGGAGCCGCGGTATGGTGGGAAGCAGTTTTTCCCGCCCTTTTGCCATTTTTCATTGTTTCGGAGATTGCCTTGGGCACAGGCGTGGTGAATCTCTTAGGTGCTCTTTTAGAACCGTTGATGAGGCCTGTGTTCAATGTTCCCGGTGAGGGAGCTTATTCAGTGGCTATGGGTATCGCTTCCGGATATCCTTTAGGTGCAAAAATCACCCGTGGCTTGTACGAAGCTGGGGATCTCACAAAAGGGGAAGCGGAAAGACTGGTCAGCTTCAGCAGCACCGCAAACCCGGTGTTTATTGTCGGTGCGGTAGCTGTTGGGATGTTCAAGAGCCCGCATGCAGGTGCAGCGATGGCGCTAGTACACTACACCTCAGCGCTTCTTTTGGGGTTTTTCCTCAGCTTTTTGGAAAAACGGCCAAAGGACAAAGGGCGTCCTAGAAGAAAAGCCACTCTGCATGAGGCTTGGGAGAGGATGATCAATGCCAGACGCAAAGACGGACGCTCTTTTGGCGAGATTCTCGGCGATGCAGTCTGGCAGAGCGTCAACAGCGCACTGAAGATAGGAGGTTTTATCGTTTTCTTTGGGGTTGTGCTTAGGCTTTTCGAAGTGGTGGGACTGGCGGGTATCTGTGCGTCCATACTTAATGTGTTCTTAGTGCCGTTTTTTGGCGACGGCTTGGCAAGGCCGCTAATAGGAGGCTTTTTCGAAGTCTCTTCCGGTTGCAAGATGGCAGCTGCTTCCGCAGCGGGATTCATATGGAAGATGGCTGCAGCGAATGCGATCATCGCCTGGAGTGGACTGTCGGTTTTCGGGCAGGTAGCCTCGATGGTGAAAGGCACCAACATCAGCTTAAGGCTGTTTTCGTGGTCCCGAGCGGTCCATGCTGTTTTGGCGTTTTTTCTGACTCCCGTTTTTGTGAGGATTTTGCCCTCTGCACTTCCTGTGTGGACCGGAAGGGGTACGTCCTTTGGAAGTTTACTTCTTTTTGCGGTCATACTCGCTATCGGCCTTCTGTCTTCGCTGATCATCGACACGCTGCAGAAGACACGTATCACGTGGTTTCAGTGGTGATAGATGATCAGATTATATTGTACATTTGCACTTTTTCAGGTTATACTAAAATAAAACACTAGCAGATCAGAAGGATTTGATGCCGTTGTCCAAAATCGTCAAAACTGTAGATATCAGCGTGAAAATCGCGTTTGTCGCTCTACTTCTTTACGTTCTTATTTTTCATGGTAAAGATCTGTATGAACTAATGACCAATGAACAGATGCTCGAAGAGGTTCTACAGCGGCTCGGGCCTGTCGCTTGGCTGGGCTTTTTGTTCTTTAACATCCTGCAGGTCATCCTGTCTCCGCTTCCCGGAGTTGCTGTTGGCGTTGCTGGCGGTTTCATGTTTGGCTTTTGGCAGGGTTTTGCTCTTAACCTCAGCGGTATTCTTCTTGGAAGCGTCATCGCTTTTCTCCTTGCAAGGTGGCTGGGCAAACCTTTGGTCGACAGGTTCGTCGGTGACAAAACCGCTAGATTTTTGGAAAAAGTAGCTTCATCCAAAGGTATCAAAGGCATCGCTCTGGTCTACCTTCTGCCCTTTCTTCCCGATGATGCTCTTTCATTTATGGTGGGGTTGACCAAAATTCGCTTCAGGTACTTCTTTCTGATCGTTACTTTATGCAGAACTCCAGGCGTTTTGGTTGCTTCTATGACCGGAGCCGGATTAATCAACTTCCCCTTTATTTTTTGGGTGATATTCGGTATAATTACCACGCTGCTTTTGGTCATATATTGGCTGAAAAGCGAGCAGATTGATAAGTGGGTAAAAGGTTTAGTACTGAAAGAGTAATGGAGCCGGGGGCTCCATTTTCCTTGGAGGGTTAATATGTCTTCGCTACCTAGAGTGGTGGTGGGTATGTCCGGCGGTGTGGACTCGTCTGTCGCAGCACTGCTCCTTAAAGAGCAGGGCTATGAAGTAGTCGGAGTCTTTATGAAAAACTGGGATGAAACAGATCCAAACGGAGTCTGTACAACCCAGGAAGACTACGATGATGTGCGCAGAGTCTGCGACCGGCTGAACATTCCTTACTACACAGTGAACTTCGAAACTGAATACTGGGAGAGGGTGTTCAAGTACTTTCTCGAGGAATACGAGAAAGGAAGAACGCCAAATCCCGATGTTATGTGCAATAAGGAGATCAAGTTTAAAGCGTTTCTCGAGAAAGCCCTCAGTTTTGGCGCCGAGTATATGGCTACAGGACACTATGCGCAGATCGGCAGGAGCGATGCAGGAGGATATACCCTTCTCAGATCTGTGGACACAAGCAAGGATCAGACTTATTTCCTCTGCTACCTGAAGTCCGAACAGCTGCAAAAGACTCTGTTTCCCATCGGCCACCTTACAAAACCAGAACTCAGGGAGTTAGCCAGAAAGCACAAACTGCCTGTTGCAGAGAAGAAGGATAGCACCGGAATCTGCTTCATCGGAGAGAGAAACTTCCGGGAGTTCCTCAAACGCTATCTTCCCGCACGTCCTGGAATCATTAAGACCATCGAAGGCAGAGAAGTGGGCGAGCATCAGGGATTGATGTACTATACTCTCGGCCAGAGAAAAGGCATCGGCTTGGGAGGACCAGGAGAGCCCTATTTCGTGGTGCACAAGGACCTGGAAAGCAACGTGCTCTATGTAGCACAAGGTAAAGACCATCCGGCGCTGTACTCTGTTGGGCTGAGAGCTACAGATCTGAGTTTCGTTTCATCTAGCCCACCGGACGAGGAGTTTACTTGTACTGCGAAGTTCCGCTACAGGCAGCCTGATCAAGAGGTCCGAGTTAGAATGACAGACTCAGGTTGTGAAGTTGAGTTTGTCAAACCGCAGAGGGCGATCACGCCTGGACAAGCAGTGGTGTTCTACCAAGGTGATGTGTGCCTTGGTGGTGGCATTATCGATAAGGCTTACAATCCCACTCTTGAGCAGATGCTTGTACCATAAGAGAGAATGGAATAAATGTTCTAAGAACACCTCCCCCTCTAATATGAATCGAAGGGAGGTGTTCTTTGTGATCCGCAGAGACACTTGGGTTAGAATCACTTCCATCTTGATCGTGATTATCGGCGTTTTTTGGCTTGTGTTTTGGATATTAAACGCGCGACTCGGCCCGGTAGTGGCAGAGATGTCGAAGGCTAGAGCTACGAACCTTGCCACACGAGCCATTAGTAATGCCGTTTACGAACGGGTTGGCGATCAGCTTGCATTGGATCAGCTTCTGCATACGGAAAAAGACAAGGATGGACAAATCGTATACCTTCAGATCAACACTGCACAAGCCAACAAACTAGCTGCAGAGGCGTCTTTGGCTGTGCACGAGGCTCTGAAGGACCTCTCTCATCAGGAAGTGTATATTCCCCTAGGACAGATTTTTGGAACTCAGCTCTTTGCAGGCCGTGGGCCGAAGATCCCTGTGAGGATCGTTCCCGTCGGTGCAGTTGAGTCTTTCGTGCAGGAAGAGTTTCTCGCCCAGGGCATTAATCAAACTTCTTATAAGTTGTATATTATAGTAACGGCAACTGTAAGTATTGCGGTACCTCTAGTTAGGACTCAGTCGACGGTTCAGGCCAACATTCCCGTAGCCAGTGTGATCATTC
This sequence comes from Clostridia bacterium DTU065, assembly GCA_001512545.1. Taxonomy (GTDB): domain Bacteria; phylum Bacillota; class DTU065; order DTU065; family DTU065; genus DTU065. The sequence goes on from LFSI01000016.1 coordinate 10,542, forward strand.
CCGGAGCGGTGCCTCAGGTTTACTTGGACTCGTCGGATTCTCCGTTGAAACAACTGCTGACGCCTAAGCAAAGCGGAAACTAAGCTGAATAAACTTTAATAAACTTAGGGAAATAGATATAAATGCCAATTATAGCTGATAAAAGCTCGCAAAAATCGGTTGTATCGTTACCAGGCATATGGTATTATAAATAAGCCACTAAAGATAACTACCTTATGTCAAGGACTTGCGTTATAAGATATATTGCAAATAATCAAGAAAGCCCTTGACAAAGGAAACAGAGTGTGGCTATAATAAAAGACGTCGCTTGCCTTTCGCGGCAGCGTAAAGAACCTTGAAAACTGAACAAAGCAAGATTGCAATACAAAGCCCTTTTG